>CACMUP010000054.1 GCA_902616905.1 uncultured Bacteroidota bacterium | reverse complement strand
AACAACTCAAAACTAATAAATCTATATTTTTTAATTTTTCAAATTCTTGATCTGGTATTGTTTTAACATCAGTCAAATAACAAAAATCATCAATTCGGTATCCTAAAATAGAAAGATTATTATGCATCACTTCAATGGGTATAATTTTCTTTCCCTTAAATTCAAAAGTTTTGTTTGCTGAGACAATATTTATACTTACAGAAGGGGCACCAGGATATTTATTGTCCTCGGAAAAAATATAATTAAATCGCTCAGTAAAATTATTAATTACCCTTTCTATTCCAAATACTGGAATGTCACCTTGTTTGAAATAAAACGGCCGAATATCATCCATTCCTGCGCTATGATCAGCATGTTCATGGGTGAAAAAAATTCCATCTATATGTTTTACATTTTCTCTGAGCATTTGTTGTCTAAAATCTGGACCACAATCAATCACTAGATTACAAGATTTCCACTGAATTAATACCGAAACACGTAAACGTTTATCTCTTGGATCTTCGCTTTTACAAACTGGATGGTCGCTCCCAATTATCGGAATCCCCTGCGAAGTACCTGTACCTAAAAAAGTTACATATATCATGTTTTTCAAAGGTAATCTTTGTCCTTTAATTGCACAATCTTTGTAGATTTGAAATATTTATAATCCATAGCATGACAGTAAATTTACCCGGTGAAACTGAAAGAGAAAACAGACCATCTATTGAAGCTAAAGCCCTAAGAATAAATTTAAACAGATTTATATATGGAACATTTGCTGAAATTGGAGCTGGACAAGAAGTTGTGAGACATTTTTTTAGAGCTGGGAGCTCTTCAGGAACCATAGCAAAGACTATGAGTGCTTATGATAAAAATTTCAGTGATAATATTTATGGAGAAGAAAATGACAAACGTTATGTAACTGAAGCTAGACTCAATAGGATGTTAGATCACGAAATGAAGTTACTTAAAGATAGAATTCCCAGAAATGAAAATCCAAATAAAATGTTCTTTACATATGCAAATACAGTTGCGACAATTGACTTTGCCAAAAAATTTAAAGGACATGGTTGGATGGGAATTAGATTTCAAACAAATCCAAATGATAGTTATAGTGAAATAACTTTACATGTAAGATTTCATCAATCAGAAGCACGTTTACAACAAGAAGTGTTAGGTTTAATTGGAGTAAATCTTATATATGGTGCCTTTTACAAAAATGATGAACCTAAAAAACTTTTACGTTACCTATATGACCATATCGATAAAGATGCAATTGAAATTGATACAATTAACTTTAAAGGCCCATTATTTAAGTCTGTAGATAATCGTTTAATGAGTTTACAACTTGTCAAAAACGGAATGACTGATGCTGTAATGTTCAATCCTGAGGGTAGTAATATTTTACCAGCTAGAGAGCTTTATAAAAAAAATATACTTGCATTGCGAGGGAGTTTTCGACCTGTAACTTTAGTTAATATCGATATGTTTGAAAAAGCCCTAGATGCATTTATTAGAGAACCTGAGGTTGATGAAAACAAAACTGTTGTAATATTTGAAATAACACTATCAAATTTAAGTGCCCAAGGCGAAATAGATGAAAAGGACTTTATGGATAGAGCAAAGTTATTGTGCTCCATGGGCTACATGGTTATGATATCAAATTTTAAAGAGTATTACAAGCTGGTCGATTATTTATCAGAATACACAAAAAAACAATTGGCATTAAGTATGGGAGTTAGTAATTTTGTAGAAATTTTTGATGAACAGTACTATCAAGACCTAGGAGGTGGAATCTTAGAAGCATTTGGAAAAATGTTCTATAATAATCTTAAAGTATACTTATATCCAATGAAAGACGATAGTGGTAATATAATAAACAGTACCAATTTGAAGCTTCACCCTCGAATGAAGGATTTTTATAAATTTTTTAAATATAATGGTAAAGTAGTTGATATAATTGATTTTGAGGAAGAATACCTAAAAATATTTAGTAGAGAAATATTAGAACAAATAAGAGAGGGGAAA
>CACMUP010000053.1 GCA_902616905.1 uncultured Bacteroidota bacterium | reverse complement strand
TGGTATTACAGGGGAAAACATCAAATTATGATACGGATGTATTTACTCCATTAATAAATGAGATTGAAACTATTACAAATACTAAATATGGTGAATCTGAAAAAACTGATAGAGCTATAAGAGTAATTGCAGACCATATAAGAACAGTTTATTTTTCAATTGCTGATGGACAACTTCCTAGCAATACTGGAGCAGGCTATGTAATTAGAAGAATATTAAGAAGATCTATAAGATATGGGTTTACTTTTCTAAACCAAAAAAAACCATTTATTCATTTATTGACAAAGACACTATCAAAACAAATGGGAGACTCTTTTAAAGAACTTTTAAAAGACCAACAACTAGCGCTAAACGTCATTAAAGAGGAAGAACATTCATTTCTAAAAACTTTAGAACAAGGGCTAATTATTTTAGAAGATGTAATTAACAATTCTGTCGAAAGGAAAATATCTGGAGATAAAGTTTTTGAACTTTATGATACTTTTGGCTTCCCATTTGATCTTACAGCTCTAATTGCAAACGAAAAAGGCTATAAAATTGACCAAGAAGGATTTGATATAGCTATGGAAAAACAGAAAACAAGATCTAGAAAAGCATCATTGCTAAAAACTGGAGATTGGATTATATTAAATGATTCAAAAAAAGAAGAATTTATCGGATATGATAAATTGAAATCCAAAATAAAAATTTTAAGGTATAGAAAAATAACAACAACAAAAGAGGGAAACTTTTTTCATTTAGTATTTGATAACACACCTTTTTATCCGGAGGGAGGAGGTCAGCTAGGAGATAAAGGATTTATTGAGTCCTCAAATGGGAATATTTTTAGAATTTTTAATACAAAAAAAGAAAATAATCTTTTAATTCATTTTTGTAAAACTTTACCAAATAAATTAGAAAGCACCTTCAAAGCAATAGTTGATCCAAAAAATAGGCATCGTACATCTTGTAATCATACTGCAACGCATTTAATGCATCAAGCTTTAAGATCTATTTTAGGAAGTCATGTTGAGCAAAAAGGCTCAATGGTTAATTCAGAAATTTTTCGTTTTGACTTTTCACATTATTCTAAATTGAATGAAGAAGAATTAAGAAAAGTTGAACAATTTGTAAATGAGAGAATTCGAGAAAAAATTCCTTTGAATGAATATAGAGATTTTGATTATAATGATGCTTTAAAAAAAGGAGCTATCGCTCTTTTTGGAGAAAAATACGGAGATAAGGTTCGTGTTATTCAATTTGATCAATCAATTGAACTATGTGGAGGGACTCATGTATCTAATACTTCTGAAATTTGGTATTTCAAAATAATTTCAGAAACTTCTGTGGCATCTGGGATCAGAAGAATTGAGGCAATTACAGGAGACACTGCTAAAAAATATTTTGAAAAACAGACACAACTCTTGGATAATATCAAGGATATTTTAAATAAAACTCAAGAACCTTTAAAAGCAATTGAGAATATTAAGAATGAAAATACTAATCTAAAAAAAGATCTAATATTTTTATCTAAACTGAAATTACAAGTTTTAAAAAGTGAATTAATCAAAGATTTTGAAAATATTTCTGGAATCCAATTTCTGGTTAGAGAAGTGGAACTTAATTTCAAAGAAATTAAAGAAATAAGTTTTGAAATTGGATCAGCTATCAAAAATTCTATTATAATTTTTGGTTCTCGTATTACAGGCAAACCCATATTAAGCTGTTATATTTCTAAATCGATTGTTGAAAGTGGTGAGAGAGATGCTAAAAATATTATAAAAGAACTTGGAAAGTACATAGATGGCTCTGGTGGGGGTCAATCATTTTTTGCTACAGCAGGAGGCAAAAATCTAGAAGGAATATCAGGCGCATTGAAAGCTGCGAGGGAAATATGTTTCTCTTAGATATTTATTTCACTCCTGGGGGATAGTTCTCTACTATTTCCTGTACAAAAAATGCAATTCTTTCATCTCTTTTTTTGTAATTTTCATTTAAGCCACCTTTGCCTTTACCTTGCCAAACAAGTTGTTTAGTGGTAGCATC
>CACMUP010000052.1 GCA_902616905.1 uncultured Bacteroidota bacterium | reverse complement strand
TCTCAATAATGCCAGGAAGTGGTGTCGATAGAAATAATTGTATTGAATTTAAAAATGCGGGGTTTAAGTCCATTCATTTATCTGGAGGTGTAGATAATCTCAAACTGAAGCCACCGAAAGAAATCAATAAAAACTTATCATTTTTAAAACAAAATTTAAGGGAAAGTGATTCGAAAATAATAAGTACAGTAGTAGACATAATGAAGTCTAATTCAATAAAATAACTACTCCTCCCAATGCAGTAAAAAGAAGAATTAATTTTCTATATCCATTGTCATTTATTCTTTTAACAACAAATACACCCAGAAGAAGACCTAAAATAACAAATGGTGCTAATTCCAAACTCTCGACTATTGAAATTTTATTGATTGTGTTCCAAGACCATATATGAAAAGGAATCTTAAAAGAGTTGATTACAAAGAATAACCAAGCAGCAGTTCCAATAAAGATATTTTTTGGAAGACGCATAGCTAAAAAATAAATATTTGTAAAAGCTCCTGCAAGATTTCCAACCATAGTAGTGAAACCAGCAAGAATTCCCATACTACTTCCAAAACTCCAATGAGTTGGGATTTTTTTATTTTTTTTGTTTTCCCAGTAATACATTTGACCTACACTAAGTAAAATAATTGTTGCCATACCGTATTTAAAAATTTCTTCAGAAACATAGTTTCCACCAAAAACCCCTATTAGTACACCAAAAACCATCCATGGTATCAATTTGATAATGTGATCCCATTTTACATGACGTTTATAATAGATAATGGCGAATATATCTCCTACAAATAAAAGCGGCATAAGGATTCCTGTTGAAGCTTTCGCGCCGTATACTAATACAAAACCAGTGACAATTAGAGCTGCAATACCTTTAATCCCAGATTTTGACAAGCCAAGTAAAAAAGAGCAAAATGCAGCTATGTAAAAGTTAAAAAAAGTTAATTCAAACAAAAAAAAGATTTCTTATTCGAAGATATAATATATTTCGAGATTTTTATAAATCATTAGTCTTTCCAAATTTACTTTTTCATATTTACAAAAAAAATTGAATCCCAAATTCGCCAAAGCAACTCAATTTATGCTGCTCAGTAAATTGAGTTTTGCAATAATGAATGTTTCGATTAAGTATTTAATAGATTATTCTACTTTTCAGCTTGTTTTTTTTAGATCACCAGGATCCATGATCATAACATTTTCTACAATAAAAACTAAAAATTTATTCTGACCACTCTTTAATGGATTTTGTATTTAGTCTAATATAATCTTGATTACCCTCTTTTTTTGCTAACTCAAGGGATTTTTTTGATGCAACAATTGCTCCTTTTTTATCATTTAAAGCAGCAAGAATAAGTGCTTGTTGTCTGTAAACAAAATATTTCCCACCATCAAGTTCAATAGCCTTAGCCATCCAATCTTTAGCCTTTTGTAAATCTCTATTGCTTTCTCTGTAATAAATTGCCGCATTATAATAGTCCCTCCAATTAGGATTTTTTTTCATTACCTCTTTAATGGAAGCCATAGTTTTTTTATCGGTTGGTACTTCAAAAGGGACAGAAATTTGTGTGTTTTCCCATGAAAATTTTAATACTGCACTGTTATTTGTAATTTCATCTATCGAAATTGTAAAATTTTCAACAGAAGGGTTTATAGAATTTGTATTCACTCTTAATTGATTTGCTACATTAGACTCATCCCATTTTTTTGGTATATTCCAATTATTATATTTAGTGTAAAAGTAAATATCCCAGGTTAATTTATCAGGCCTTGAATAAATTGCGTATGTTCCCGCTTTTAATATTCCACCTCCAATTTTTACATCATCACTAAATGTAATTTTAGTATTAGCGTTGGCACCTGTTCTCCATATTGCTCCATACGGGACTAAATCACCCATGATAACTCTACCTCTCATCGATGGACGAGAATACTCAATATTTACTTTGGTTAAACCTACTATTTGTTCAATTTTTGAGCTTGGACTGGCTTGAGGTGTTTGAATTTGGGCAAACATTAAACTTAAACCTGTAAGGTAAACAAATATTACTTGTTTCATCATT
>CACMUP010000051.1 GCA_902616905.1 uncultured Bacteroidota bacterium | reverse complement strand
TGAATTCACATATGAAGTTACAGAGTTATTATTCATCCCAATACTTGGGGCGATAACTAATGCTACAACTGACATTAATTTCAGTAAAATGTTTAATGAAGGTCCTGAGGTGTCTTTAAAAGGATCGCCAACTGTGTCTCCTACAACAGCTGCTTTATGAGCATCCGTTCCTTTTCTTCCTTGTTCTTCAATCATTTTTTTAGCGTTATCCCATGCTCCTCCAGCATTTGACTGAAATATAGCCATTAATACACCACATGTTGTGACTCCTGCAAGAAGTCCTCCAAGCATTTCAGCACCACCAAAAAATCCAACTCCTACAGGAACTACTATAGCAAGAACACCTGGTAAAATCATTTCTTTAATTGAAGCCGTTGTTGAGATAGCTACACATTTATCATACTCAGCTACTCCATCTGCAGCATCAAAAATTTTTCTTTCTTTTGCAGATGCTTTTGACATGTCAGAATTATTCTTCTTCATTACTTCTAAGGCTTCTTTTAATTCGGGTATATCTCTAAATTGTCTTCTTACTTCTTCTATCATTGCCATTGCAGCTCTACCAACTGCATTCATTGATAAAGCAGAAAAAACAAAAGGTAACATTCCACCAACTAAAAGTCCAGCCATAATTTTGGGCTGTGAAACATCTATGGCTAACACTCCTGCAGTTTTCATATATGCAGCAAATAAAGCAAGAGCAGTTAATGCAGCGGATGCTATGGCAAACCCTTTACCGATAGCAGCTGTGGTGTTCCCTACTGCATCTAATTTGTCTGTCCGTTCTCTAACCTCAGGATCTAATTCTGCCATTTCAGCAATACCTCCAGCATTATCAGAAATAGGTCCATATGCATCAACTGCTAGCTGAATACCAGTATTTGCGAGCATTCCTACTGCTGCAATCGCAATTCCGTAAAGGCCTGCAAAATGGTGAGAAACCAAAATTGCACCTGCAATTAGTATAATGGGAATAGCAGTTGACATCATTCCTACTCCTAATCCTGCTATAATATTTGTTGCAGAACCCGTTTCGGATTGTTCCACTATCGAATTCACTGGCTTAGTTCCTGTACCAGTATAATATTCTGTAATTTTTCCAACGGCTAAACCTGACACCAAACCTGCAATTGTGGCATAAAATACACCCATTGCTCCTGACGGTAATCCTTCAACATTAGCTGGAATAAAAGCATTAATTAAAAAATAAGACACTACTAACATCAAACCTGCAGAACCAAATTCTCCCAAGTTTAGTGCAGCATGAGGAGACCCGCCTTCTTTAACTCTTACAAAAAATGTTCCGATTATAGACATCACTATACCAACAGCAGAAAGTGCTAAAGGAAGGTAAACAGCTCCTAATCCATTAAAATCAGGAGTTGAAATCAATGCACCTAACACCATAGTCCCGATTATTGAACCTACATAAGATTCAAAAAGGTCAGCACCCATTCCTGCAACGTCTCCAACATTGTCCCCTACATTATCAGCTATCGTAGCAGGATTTAAAGGATGGTCTTCAGGTATTCCTGCTTCAACCTTTCCAACTAGGTCTGCCCCAACATCAGCTGCTTTAGTATATATCCCTCCACCTACACGAGCAAATAAAGCAATTGATGATGCTCCAAGTGAAAAGCCTGAAAGTACATTTAAAACTTCTGTTATATTCCATCCCTGGTTACTGAATATTGCAAAAAGAGAACTTAAACCTAAAACGCCCAATCCTACGACTCCAAGCCCCATAACTGATCCGCCAGCAAATGCGACTTCTAGTGCTTTCCCTAAGGACTTTTGAGCAGCATTTGTGGTTCTTACATTCGCTTTCGTCGCAACTTTCATTCCAATAAATCCAGCTAGGGCGGAACATATGGCCCCTACAATAAAAGAAACAGACACCATTCCGTTGGATCCATCTTCTGACTGACCCTTAAAGAATAATAATATTGCTACTGCGATAACAAAAATTGATAAAATTTTATATTCTGCTTTTAAAAAAGACATAGCACCGTCAGAAATATTTTTTGCTATTCGTTCCATTTTTTCGTTTCCTACTTCTTGCTTTGAAACCCAGTTATTTTTTA
>CACMUP010000050.1 GCA_902616905.1 uncultured Bacteroidota bacterium | reverse complement strand
TGAATTTTGCGCACTAACACTTATTGAATATGTTTCAGAAGAACTATTATTTGATGATGAATTTGTACTTGATGTTGTACTTGAATTACCGCCACTAGAATTAATGTTATTTGTAGTAGTGCCTCCTGTTGTGGTTCCTCCACCTCCAGAGCCAAATGTTCCTCCTAAATCTGTTACTGTGATTTGAATGTTTAAAACTATCTCATCACAACCCCCATTACTATTTGTAGTAATTTTTCCATTATATGTCCCTGGTGTCGATAAAAATCCTGATAAGGTTACCGTGTTACCTGTTTCGTCTATG
This sequence comes from uncultured Bacteroidota bacterium, assembly GCA_902616905.1. Classification (GTDB taxonomy): domain Bacteria; phylum Bacteroidota; class Bacteroidia; order Flavobacteriales; family Flavobacteriaceae; genus MS024-2A. The sequence goes on along the minus strand of CACMUP010000050.1, from coordinate 1,812 downwards.
TTAATATAATTTTCTTGAGTAAACCATCTAGAGTCAACAGGGTTAGTAACTGTTAGACTCACTGTGGATCCACCATAACTTAATTCAATTGGGTCTAATAAAGTAAACCTATCAAATGTCTGATTTAGTGAACCTGAAACTAGAGTAAGAGAAGGTGATTCTTGATTTTTATTTAATGTTATTGTTTGTGATACTTGATCACAATTTAAATTCCCATCAGAAGTGAAAACAGAAAATGTATATGAATCATTTGTAAATATTGGTGTCCCTGATATCGTAACAGTACCACTAGTTACATTTGATTGAAGACCATTAGGCATTGTGCTTACATTGATGTTTACATCTTTGCCTCCAAATTCAAAGGTAATATTCTCCATAGGCTCACCATCACAAAGTGTTTGATTTTGAACACCTGAGATTAAAGATAATGTCGGGCAGTCACACTCTAACTCAAAACCAGTTATAGCATCATACTTCCATCCAGAGGGTATTTGCTGATAAATTTGATCACTAACTTTAACGCAGCTCAAATTTGGGTTTCCTGATAATGTTAAGGATAATATGTTGTTATTTTGTGATAAGTCTAATTGTGTAAAGGAATTATTACTTAGATCTAAAGTTGTCAAACCATCGTTCTGTGATAAGTTAAGTTCTGTTAATCCTGTATTACTTAAATCAAGTGATATAAGTTGATTAAAATTATTTAACAATACTGAAGAAACTTTATTACCACTCAAATTAAGATCTGTGAGATTTATAAATTCTTCTAATCCTGAGAGGTCTGATATTTGTCTATTACTTAAATCAAGGCTAGTTACGGTCTGTATTATAGCATCGTCAACATATCCATCAAGGGAATTATCAAAACCTGAGTCAATTAATCCTTGTTCAAAGTTCTGGTCTGGAATTGATGTTTTATTGGGGAGATAGTTTTGTTCTTGCGAGCCAATTACATCGAATTGGAATAAGGATGTAATTTTTAAATTAAAGTTTATCTGCCCCTGCTCTATATCAACATTCGATATTGAACCAATATCATTTAATGTAATGTCACTATTTGATTCCACGGTGAAAGTTCCACTGATTTGTCCAGAAGAATAGTTTAATCTAAATGTTCGATTACGTTTAAAGAGAATACTATAAACGTCATAATCGGATAACCTTTTTTGTTGATTAGTTGATTGATTTTTCTTTTTTATCTTCCATTTACCTACTACTTCATTAAATAGATCATATTCAAAAATGGCTTTAATGAATTTTGGTTCAGTGATAGTAACATCGTATGGGTTATCTGTGATAAGCGCCCCCTCGTCTTCCCATTCAAAAAAATCAGATCCTTCTTCTGGAGTTGCAGTTAATCTTACAGTAGTATCATAAAGATAATCAGTTGATTTACCAGTATCTATAATTTGTTCCGAAACAGATCCTTCTCCTTTGGTTTGTACTCTTAATTCATAAGATAGTTTTTCAAAAGTCGCAATCACACTTTTAGGACTGTCAATAGTTAATTCTGCAGGATTAGTATCTCCTGTTAAAGCTCCTGACCAACCAGTAAAATAATACCCTTGAGCTGGAATAGCCTTTAGTGATACTCTTGTTCCAGAATCATAATCTGTAGATTTACCTGTATTGATTATAGTCTGTGAAATGCTTCCCTCTCCTTGAACACTAGTTGTTAGTTTATATTGACGCAATCTAAAATTTGCAACTACACTTTTATTGTCATCTATAGTGATACTCACCGATGTGTTACTTCCACTAGCATCACCAGACCAATTAGAAAAAACATACTCTGCATTGGGTGCAGCATTA
>CACMUP010000049.1 GCA_902616905.1 uncultured Bacteroidota bacterium | reverse complement strand
GTCGAGGAAAGGGCTCTACCAGAGCATTTGGAGATTTTCATGCCTCATATGGTGATTGGAATCTTGATGGTGAGCCATACGAAATGAAAGGAGACACAAAGTTCAATTGGTGGAGGAGTAGAATGTTAGGAGGAAGAACAAATCATTGGGGAAGAATTTCTCTTAGATTTGGTCCAAATGACTTCAAAAGAAAAAGTATTGACGGTTTAGGAGACAATTGGCCTATTGGATATGATGACGTAAAACCATTTTATGATAAGGTTGATAAGTTAATTGGTATAACGGGAACAAAAGAAAATATTTATAATGAACCAGATGGTTTTTTCTTGCCTCCTGCTAAACCAAGACTGCATGAACTATATTATAAGAAAGGAGCTGAAAAAGCGGGCGTAAAAGTAATCCCATCAAGACTTTCAATTTTAACGAAAAGAATAAATAATGAAAGAGGTGTATGCTATTATTGTGGAAATTGTGGAAGATCCTGTGGAGTTTATGCTGACTTTTCTGCTAGTTCTTGTTTAGTTTTTCCTGCTCAAAGAAATTCTCAAGGAAGACTTGATCTATACGTAAATAGTATGGTTAGAGAAGTATCAGTTGATAAACATGGTAAAGCTGAAGGAATTATTTACATAAATAAAGATGACAATAAAGAATATAGAATTAACGCAAAGGTTGTAGTCCTAGCTGCATCTGCATGTGAAAGTGCTAGAATATTACTTAACTCCAAAAGTACTTACCACGAAAATGGACTTGGAAATAGTTCCGATATGGTCGGAAAATATTTACATGACTCAACTGGAACAAATAATATGGCATTTATCCCAGATTTAATGAATAGAAAAACCTACAATGAAGATGGTATGGGTGGTATGCACTTATATACACCATGGTGGCTTGATAATAAAAAATTAGACTTTCCAAGAGGTTATCATATTGAAATAGGAGGTGGCTTAGGACCTCCAATGTATGGGTTTGGATTTGACTTCAATAATCTTAATAAATTTTTTGGATTACAGGTTGGCGGTTATGGTGAACGAGTTCGAGAAGAAGTCAAAAAATACTATGGATCGACAATATTTTTTGCTTCAAGAGGTGAGTCAGTTCCTAATAAAGATAATTATTGTGAAATAGATCCTGAAAAAAAAGATAAGTATGGAATTCCGGTATTAAGATTTAATTATAAATGGTCTGATTACGAACGCAAACAATCCAAACATGCAAATGAAACTATAATTCAAATAGTCGATAATATTGGAGGTCATATGCTTTCTCAAAATAAAGGACCAGATTATGGTTTAATAACTCCCGGTGAAATCATCCATGAAGTTGGTACAACGAGGATGGGAAGTAATCCTAAGACCTCTGTTGTTAATGAATATGAACAACTGCATGATGCAAAGAATGTTTTTGTTGTAGATGGTGGGCCTTTTGTTTCTCAAGCAGACAAAAATCCAACATGGACAATCTTAGCTCTTTCTTGGAGAACCTCAGAGTATATTGTTGATCAACTAAAAAAGCAAAATATTTAATTATGAATAGAAGGGAAAGTTTAAAAACATTGGTAATAGGATCTCTAGCTAGCAGCTTAGTTTTAGAGGGTTGTCTTTCGAAAGAGAAGAAAATTATTTATGAAAATATTTGGAAATATAAATACGGAAGAACACCAGAAGAATTAGAGAGAGACCTTAAATTATTAAATCAGGTTTTCTTTTCTAAAGAAGAACTGAATGTAATAAGAGTTTTGGCTAATTTAATTGTTCCACCAACTAATGAGGGAAATATTGATCAAGCTGAAGTACCAGAATTCATTGAATTTATCGTAAAAGACACACCTTCTTTTCAGGGTGTTTTAAGGGATGGGCTTGAGTGGTTAGATGCAACTTCTAATGAAAATTTTGGAGAAATTTTTGTTTCGTGTAGTGAAATAAATCAGAAAAGTATACTTGACAAAGTAGCTTTTGCTACCGGAAAGAAAAATAAAGAAGAAGCTTTCTTTTCGACTATAAGAAATCTGGTAATTACTGGGTATTTTTCTTCTGAAGTTGGAATAAAAGATCTAGGATATAAAGGAAATCAACCTAATGTATGGGATGGAGTTCCCGATGACATCTTAAAAGAACACGGTTTTTCATATAAAAAAGATTGGAATTACAAATTTCTAGATCCCTTGGAAAGAAATGATATCGCTGAATGGGATGAGTATGGTAATTTAATTACTTGATATAGAAACATAAAGATGAATAAATACATCCTTGCAATTGATGCCGGCAC
>CACMUP010000048.1 GCA_902616905.1 uncultured Bacteroidota bacterium | reverse complement strand
ATTAAAGACTCATTAAAAAATTTTAATTCAGATAAATTTATTCATAATGGTGTTCAGATTTTTATTGAAAAAATTGGATCAAAAAAAATATATAATACCATAATAAATAATATTCAAATTAGAAGTAGCTCACAGCTTGTCATAGAAAATATAATTCGTAATGTTAAAAATAAAAAAAAGGGTATTCAAGATGAACAGTTTTTCAGATTGGCTTCTGTAAGAAATAAAAATGCTCCACTAACTGTTTACTTTCATAATGATATAAAAAATATCATGAATAATCTTTTCCCAAAAACAGATTTATTACCTTATTTGGGCAGAAATTGGTTTTCATTTGATTTTAATACCAAAAAAGATCCTTTTACTCTGGATGGTGTAAGTATAATTAATGACTCTATTCCAGATAAACTTGATTTATTTAAAGAACTAAAGCCTCAACCTATAACAGGTGATAAAATTATACCTCAGAATTTTGAAGAATTTCTATCAATTCCTATTAGCGATTACAAAGATTTAGAAAATAATTTTAGTAAATACAGCCGTTATATAAATACAGCATTGAATAAAATAAATTTTGATCCCTTAAGCGTAGTAGATGAAATTGGTTTTTTAAAAAATAAAACAAAAAATGCTATTTATTTCCATTTAAATAATTCCGAAATAGTTCCTTCAGAATTATTATCTGATAATGAAAACAAATCTAGCTTTAGAAGTATTGAAATTAAAAGCCAACAACTTCCTGATGATATAATGGCTTTTCTTAATTCTTTTGGCATAAAATCCTTGCCAGGATATGTAGCAAAGGTCGATGAATTTTTAATCTACTCTGATAAAAGCTATTTAAAACAGCTAATTAGTGCATATAAAGATGGAAATACTCTAAATAAAGACAATAATTTTAAGACATTAAAAAGTGATTTAGCGGATAACAGTTCATTCTTGTGGATAGGTAACACAATAAATCTTAAAGATATGTGGAGCAGTGCAAATAATTCAAAAAAGCAAGATTGGAATAAAGTTCAATTAAAATCTTATCCTATAGCAGTACTTCAAGGTGTCTCTGAGAATCAATTTGTTCAAAGTCGTTTTACTCTGCAAAAAGACAATCCAAATATTAAAAAAAACACAGTAATTAATCAATATAGTTTTAGTTTGGACGCACCAATCGCCAAACCTCCACAATGGATAAAAAACCACAGAAATAAAACAATGGATATTGTTATTCAAGACCAAAATAATGTACTATATCTTTTTTCAAATAAAGGAGTTTTATATTGGAAAAAACAATTATCAGGTCCTATCATTGGGAAAATAGAGCAAGTTGATTTATATAAAAACAGAAGGTTACAAATGGCATTTAGAACTTCTGATAGATTTCTAATTTTAGATCGTAATGGCAATATAGTCAAGCCGTTCAATAAAAAAATTGATTCAGATGAACCAAATTATTTATCTGTTTTTGATTATGATCTAAATCGAAACTATCGCTTTCTATTGGTAAATGGAAAAAAAATTCAAATGTTTGACAGGAGAGGTAAAATAGTTTCTGGATTCAAATTAAAAAAACTTAAACACCCATTAAAAAACAAAGCAAAGCATATACGCTTTGGAAATAAAGATTTCATAGTTCTTCAAGATTTAAATGGTCAAGTAAGAATAATAAATAGACAAGGTAATGATAGAATAGTTTTAAAAGAAATAGTAAATACCTCATCAAATCCTATTTTTGAGTATCGAAAAACTTTCGCAGGAACTTCAAAAAGTGGAAATTTTATTCAGATTGACACAAAGGGCAATATAAACAGAAGTTCTCTTGGGTTAAAACCAGGTCACAAAATTGATATGACCAGCAAATCTTTAGTCACCCTCTCAGAGAATAAGTTAACAATAAAAGGGATTCCTGTAATTTTACCATTTGGAAATTATACTCCTCCCAAAATTCATTATTTTAAAAACACTATCTATGTTACATTAACTGATCTTGACACTCAAAATGTCTACGCTTTTTATAGCAATGGAAAGAAATTAGAAGGGTTTCCAGTTTTTGGAAATTCTAATGCAGATATTACAAATGCAGATAATGATCCTGCACTAGAGATGTTAGTTCAATCGGAAAATAACGGCGTTGTTGTTTATCAATTAAATTAATTTATGCCTTTTTGAAAGAAGCTTCGAATAGTTTTTCAAAATATTTTACTAAAATTACTTTTACATCATTTAAAGGAATTTCTTTACCAAGCTCTTTTTTTAATGAAGTAACAGATTTACCCTTTATTCCACATGGTATTATATAATCAAAAAAACTTAGATCTGTATTTACATTAAGTGCAAATCCATGCATAGTAACCCACCTACTTGCTTTTACTCCCATAGCACAAATTTTTCGTGCATTTGGCTTGCCAACATCCAGCCAAACTCCTGTTTCACCCTGACTTCTATTAGCAGACAAACCGTATTCTGCGAGAGTTAAAATAATTACCTCTTCCAAAAAGCGAAGATATTTATGGATATCTGTAAAAAAATTATCCAAATCAAAAATTGGATATCCAACAATTTGACCAATACCATGATATGTAATATCTCCTCCTCTGTTGGTATGATAAAATTCTATCCCTTTATCTAACAATTCATTATTATTTAGAAGTAAATTGTCTTTTTTACCATTCTTTCCAAGCGTTATTACTGGATGATGTTCAACAAATAATAAGTAATTATCTGTTAAAGTATTTGATTTAGATTTTCGATTATTTTTTTTTGTTTCAATT
>CACMUP010000047.1 GCA_902616905.1 uncultured Bacteroidota bacterium | reverse complement strand
TTTATTCGAAATATTATAACTCATAAATGCATTCCATATAAAAAATCTTTGAGGGGTCAGTACACTAATATTTTTAGATTTCCTTTTGTATACAAGATTATTAAAAGCATAAGCTGGGAAAAAACTACCTAATCTTAAATTGAATTTTTTATTTTGAACAAGTCTATAGTTCCATCCAAATAAAAAAGACCAAGGTCTCATTCCGTCAAGATCAAAGCGTAACTGAGAATCAAAACTTAATCGTTTTCGACCTATTGACAGATTAATCGTAGAAGCAGGTTTTCCCAATGAAAATAAGGGGATAAATGAAAACCCATTATTTGTAATATTAATATTTCCAGCGAAAAATAAATTTTTTGAATTGTCTTTATCTTGACCATTCACAGATAAAACTGAAATTATTAAAATAAATAGAGATTTTTTAAAAGTTGGGTGTAATTTCATCACAAAATAAGTTTCTGTTAAACTTAATTTATTTTCTCGATTAAATAACAAACTTTTAAAAGGAGAAAAGTTTTAATTTTTTAAGCAATATTTTTTGTGGAATAGTATGTTAAAAACAGAGGGTGGATTTGGACTATTGTGGGTATTTATTTAGGCTATAGAATTTTAACAGGATTATATTATTAATTATTTTAAAATATTTATCCATTTTCAATTTCGATCTTCTTGAGTTTTCGTGATATAACTTCCCTCGATCTTCGCTATGGAAACTCAAAAGATTTTGGAATTACTATTTATAATTCATATTTGGGAAAAGAATAATTACTTCCTTTAGACTCCGATTCTAAAATTTATCTACAGGGGTTTGATAATAATCTATCAAAAAAAATAAATAACGTTTCACATGAAGAAGCTGAATTTATAATTGTTAAAGTAAAAACTCCGAGTTGGGGGGAATGGTGAGTCAATTATGGAAAAACCTTTTAGTAGAGGGCGAATAGATTTTCAGGATAAAAAAATAGATTACTTGTTACTAATTTTTAAATCAAAGCCTATTATATTAGTTGCTAATTTAATAATAGCAAGTGCATCAGATTTAACAGAATTTGAAAAAGTATCTAAAGCATTAATCGCAGACTTTGATGTTTCTAATGATATTATTTTTGAGTTAATTTATGGAGAATTTAATCCAAAAGGAAAACTTTTTATTCAATTGCCCTACTCAATGAAAAGTGGAGAAAATCAAGTTGAAGACCTCCATTTTGATCTTGAGAAACCATAATTTGATTTCGGATATGGGTTATCATTTCAATTCTAAAACTTTTATTTTAACTACATGATTAGTTTTTGGGAAAAAAAGGAGTTATTAACTTATGACTTAGTTGTTTTAGGAGGTGGAATTACTGGAATGTTTTGTGCTTTATCGTACAGAAAAAGTTGTCCTAAAGCAAGAATAGCGATTTTAGAACGGGGTTTATTTTCATCGGGAGCAAGTACCAAAAATGCTGGGTTTGCATGCTTTGGATCTCTAACAGAACTTATTGAGGATATTGAAAAAATGAATGAAAATGATGTTTATGAAATTATTCAAATGAGGTTAGAAGGCCTTTCATTATTAAGGAAAACTCTTGGAGATTATAATTTAGACATAAAATTTAATGGTGGGTTTGAATTATTTTTCAATAAGAATTCAGAAATATTAGACAAAATGGATTATGTAAATTCTTTCTTGAAACCCATTTTTTCTAAACAGGTTTTCAAGTTTAATAATTCAAAAATAAAAGAGTTTGGATTTGATTCAAATAAAGTAAAATTTATGGTGGAAAATATGCTAGAGGGTCAAATCAATACGGGTAAAATGATGCGTAATTTGAGAGCAAAAATAAACAAGGGAAACATTGATTTTTTCTCCAATACAACCTTGGAAAAATTTGAAATTCAAAAAGATCAAAAGCTCCTTAGTCTTAATTTGAATAAAGAAGAATTTAAACTTAGTTGTAAAAAATTAGCAATATGCAATAATGCTTTTGTGAATCAAATTTTACCAAGGTTAAATATAATTCCAGGAAGAGGTCTTATTATTATTTCGAAGCCATTTAAAAATTTAAAGATCAAAGGTTCTTTTCATTATGAAAAAGGATATTACTATTTTAGAAATTTTAAAAATAGGATTTTACTCGGGGGTGGTCGAAATTTGGATATAAATGTTGAAAAAACAAACCAATTTGGGATAAATCAAAAAATTAAAAATAAATTGCTAAATGATATCAATCAATTTATTTTACCAAAGCAAGAATTTAATTTAGAAATGGAGTGGTCAGGGATTATGGCATTTGGAAATAACAAAATTCCAATTATAAGGAGAGAAAATCAAAATATAGCCATCGGAGTAAAACTAGGAGGAATGGGTATTGCAATTGGAAGTTTAGTAGGCAAGAAAGTAGCAGATTTATTAATTGAATAAAATCTATGGGCTTGGTTTTAATAATATCAAGTTTGTTTGAATTTAGTAAATGAAAAAACTAAAATATTATTTTACGTTTTCATATTTAAAACCATCTTATTTTTGGCCATAAGGATCACTATTTTCCTGTATTTACTAATAATACATGCTGTGCGAGTATATGATTTATTAAATTCTAAGGCGAATATCATGCAGACACGAACGAATATCTAAATATTCTCTTTTCAGACTCATTTTTATTATATATCCTACTTGTACTTGTAACATATGTTCTTTCTGTCCTTTTAGAATCTGTTTTAACACTTATTGGAAACCAAAACATTAGAAAAAATAAAAAAACCGCCTTATTTATAAGGCGGCTAAACAAATGAATAAATTAACAAAGAATAAATACCAAGCTTTTGACGAAAAAAGCGATTTTGTATTTAAA
>CACMUP010000046.1 GCA_902616905.1 uncultured Bacteroidota bacterium | reverse complement strand
TATGCTAAAATTGCAGGCGACAAAAAATTATTGAACAAAATTAAGGAATACAGTGTAAAAAACTTTTTTGTAGATACTAATTGTCCTACAAATTACGAGCCCTCTGGAACAGATTTTATATCCCCATGTTTGGCTGAGGCTGGACTAATGGCAATGGTTTTAGATGATATTCAATTTAACAAGTGGCTTTATAATTTTTTCCCCACATTTGAAAAGACAAAATTTAACAACATTATTAACCCCCCTGAGGTAAAAGATCCTACTGATCCTGGTATCGGGCACTTAATTGGATTAATGTTTCATAGAGCTTGGACTTTAAAAGAAATTGCAATTAAACTAAATAGTGAAAAGGACAAAAAAATTTTACAATCAATTGCTAAAAAACATTCTGAGAAAGGATACAATATTATGTTTGATAGTGGATACGGAGGAGAACATTGGCTTGCAACATTTGCAATATATAATTTTACTAAATAATTTATATAAAAATTATTCTACTTTTAATCCTAAAAGATATTATTATTTAAAATTTTATTTATTATGATCTGTAAGAGGTTGAGCCGAACGCTTCTCCTTTTCCACTTTGACAATATTGTCTTAAACTTTCAAGATATTTAGCAGAGCTATAATTCATATTTGCATATGAGTCGTCCATTTCATTAAAACCTTCGTATGTATATCTTACTCTTGTTTTACCATCATTTTCATCTAAATCATACTTCATCAAATGACCTACATTATCAAATTCAGATTTCACAATTTCAAAATGAACAGATTCATTTTGAGATAATGCAATCACTTTAAATTTAAATTCTGCAAAATTTACAAATTCAACATTTATAATTTCATTTAATTTAAATTCTCCATTTACGATTGTAGTATACCATTTTGAAAGTTCGTCTGCTTTAGTTAAAGCATTGTAAACTTTTTCCTTTGATGAGTTTATATGCATAAGAAGTTTGATCGGTATCATATCAATTAATTTGCGGTTAAAACAATGTAAATATACAGATTATAAAAAAAAGTGGGGATTAATTGAAATTTTCTTTTTCATAGCAATAATCCCCACGTCTAAAACAAACCAATTCAAACTTAAGAAACAAAAAAAGGACATTTATAGCATAGCTTGCTAACTAGCAGACATATTCCTCAACATAAAGCTATTCGCCTTTTTTTGGTACTATAAAATTCTTAAATAATTTTTAATAAAATAAAAAATTAAATACTATCTACCTATTCTTGTATAGACAAATATTATCATTGATTAGTCTTAAAGGCTATTAGTGAAAACTTTAAAAACTTTTCTTTTGAAAAATGTTTTAATTATAAATAAACATTTTTAGATAATAATTTTAAGTTAGTTAAAGACATTGCTGGGTTGTTTAGTTTTATCATATTTCATAACATCTTTAGATGAAATCCCAGAAATACAACATTTCAACTATGTTAAGCAATATAATTAATTATAACTTGATAAGTTAGAGATCAAATGATTTCTCCTTTTTGTCCATAAGTTTAAAAATAAAATTTAATAAATTTCAAAATTTAATTTCAGTTGGAACCCCTTTTCTTAGGTCTACTATAACTTCTTTTTTCTTATATATTATTTTTTTTCTAATATCAAATTTTGAAGTTAAGGTTAATTCATTTAGTTTATTATCATTCCAAGTCATATCAACTATAATATTATCTCTCGCTTTAAAACCACTTATTTTTCCTTTTGTCCAATTGTTAGGAAGTGCCGGTAAGATTCTTAACATATTGAATTCATGGGATTGGATCAATGATTCAACTACGCCTGCAGTGTAGCCAAAATTCCCATCTATTTGAAAAGGGGGGTGAGCATCAAAAAGATTTGGATATATTGATTTTTGTAATAAAAGTTCAATATTATTTTGAGTCATTTCACTATTCATTAAACGAGCTGCACAATTAATTAACCAAGCACGACTCCATCCTGTTCCAGCTCCACCATTTTCTAATCGGTAATCTAAGGTTTTTTTAACGGCATTAAATAATTTTGGTGTTTGGGAAAAGTTGATTTGATTTCCAGGATGAAATCCATAAAGATGTGACATATGTCTGTGGCCGGGTTCAAACTCTATATACTCTCTATCCCATTCTAAAATTCGCCCATCACTTCCTAATTGAAATCCAGGTCTAAGTTGATTTAACTGTTTTCTTATTGTTGGAGCCAATTTATCATTATTTTTCAAAATCTCATTTGCAGTTAAATAATTTGTAAAAATCTCTTTAATAACTTGTTGATCCATGGCGCTTCCTAAACAGCTTGCTACTGGAACTCCTTTATTATTAATATATCTGTTTTCAGGAGAAGTAGAGGGAGCAGAAATAAGAGATCCGTCTCGCTTATCTTCAATAATCCAATCACTATAAAAATAGGCAATAGATTTTAACACTGGGAAAGCTCTATTTTTTAGAAAATCAAAATCTTTTGTGAACAGATAATGATGCCAATAATGTTGAGCCATCCAACCTCCGGCACCAAATGATACGCCCCAATATGCAGTTGGTGCTCTTAGCCAAGTAGGACCCCATATATCTGTTGCGTGAGGTAAAAAAGAGCCTCTTGCACCAAAATTTTTTTGTGCTGTTTTTTCCCCATTTTTTATAAGACGATCTACAAAGTCAAATAGTGGCATATTTAATTCATCTAGTTGAGTAAGATTTGCAAGCCAATAATTCATTTGAAGATTAATATTTAAATGATAATCTGAGTTCCATGGAGCATTTATATGCGGATTCCATAATCCTTGAAGATTTGCAGGGAGAGTACCTTCCCTCGAAGATGCTATTAATAAGTATCTTCCGTAATGAAATAAAGTTTCCTCTAACTCTAAGTCTACACTTCCTTTTTTTACATCATCTAATCGTTTATCAGTAGGTTTTTTTTGTAAATCGTTATCTGTAACGATGTCAAAATCAACTCTATTGAACAAAGTCTGGTGGTCTACTATATGTCTTTTTTCTATCTGATTTAGATTAAATT
>CACMUP010000045.1 GCA_902616905.1 uncultured Bacteroidota bacterium | reverse complement strand
TTTTGTCTTTATTGTGATTTTTTACAATATTAAGTATATACTTCTTTTCAGATTGTGAAACAATATTTAAAACATGAATTAGAGGAAGTGTCATTTTTTTTTCTTTAATATCTATCCCTAAGGGTTTTCCTATTTTTTTGTCTCCATAGTCAAATAAATCATCTTTAATCTGAAATGCCATCCCCAGTAACTCCCCAAAATTTCGCATTTTTTTTACTTCGTAATCACTACTATTAATAGTTTGGGCCCCCATAGCACAACAAGATGAAAGTAATATAGCTGTTTTTTTACGAATTATTTCAAAATAAATCTTTTCGTTGATATCTAAATCCCTGGCTTTTTCTAATTGTAATAATTCTCCTTGACTCATTTCCCTTACAGCAACTGAAATTATTTTTAATAAATCAAAATCTTCATTCTCAATCGATAGGAGTAATCCTTTAGATAAAAGATAATCACCAACTAAAACAGCAATTTTATTCTTCCATAAAGCATTTATTGAAAAAAAACCTCTTCTTATATTGCTATCGTCAACTACATCATCGTGCACTAATGTTGCTGTATGTATTAATTCAATTATTGCAGCACCTCTGTAAGTGCGTTCATTAACTTTTCCATTGCCCAACATTTTAGCTACAAGAAAAACGAACATAGGTCTCATTTGCTTACCTTTTCGATTTACTATAAAATGTGTTATTCTATTAAGTAGGGCAACTTTTGATGACATTGATTTGAAGAATTTTTCTTCAAATAGCTCCATCTCTTGATAAATTGGTTCCTTTATATTTTCTACTATTTTCATAGGGAAAAGTAAATATACCAATTCTGCATGATCCGAAACATCTAAAATTTCTTTTCTAAGCTAAATTCAGTTTATTTACTAGTTGACCACATGCTGCATCGATGTCTTGCCCACGAGAACACCGATAGGTAACCTTGATTTTTGCATCATTTAGTGCATTAAAATATAAATTAATTGATTCCTCAGAGGCTTCTTTCATTGAAGAATTTTCAATAGGATTATATTGAATTAAGTTTACTTTTGAAGGCACCATTTTACAAAATTTAACCAAAGCATCAATGTCAATTTTTTTGTCATTTACTCCTTCCCAAATTACATATTCAAAAGTTACTTTTTTTCTGGTTTTAATGTACCAGTAATTCAAAGAATCTAATAGTTCGTCTAATGGAAATTTCTTCGCAAATGGCATAATTTTTTCTCTTACATTTTGTCTTGCGCTATGTAAAGAAACTGCTAAACGAAACTTTACATCTTCATCAGCTATTTTTTTTATCATTTTAGGGATACCAGATGTCGAAAGTGTTATTCTTCTAGAGGACATTCCTAGTCCTTCTGGTTCATTTATTTTTCTAATAGCAGCTAAAACATTATTATAATTTAATAATGGCTCACCCATCCCCATGAAAACGATATTAGATAATGGTCTATTAAAATAATTTTTACTTTGTTTGTTCATCAAAATAACTTGATCGTAAATTTCGTCAGGATTTAAATTACGAACTCTATTCAAAGTAGATGTAGCACAAAAAGTACAATCTAAACTACAACCAACTTGAGATGATACACAAGCTGTTGTTCTTTTTTGTGTTGGTATCAACACTGATTCTACAACAACATTGTCGTGTAATTTTACAGCATTTTTAATTGTACCATCTAAACTTATTTGATGTAAATCTATATTAATATGTTTTATTTCAAAATTATCTTTTAAAAGTGCTCTGTCTTTAAAGGATAAATTTGTCATTAAATCAAAATCATGAGACCCTTTTTTCCAAAGCCATTCGTAAACTTGAGAACCTTTATATTTTGGTGAGTTTTTTGAAATAAAGAATTCCTGTATTTCTTTTTTGGTTAGTCTACGAATATCTTTTTTTGAGTTTTTCAATTATGAAAAATAAAAATATAATTTAGTTAATATCATAAAATAAGCATTGCATCACCGTAAGAATAAAAATTGTATTTCTCTTTTATAGCTACATTATAAGCATGTTTTAAAAAATCAGGGTCAGCGAATGCTGAAACCATCATTAGTAATGTAGATTTTGGTGTATGAAAATTTGTTATCATGGAATTAGCTATGGAAAAATCATAGGGTGGAAAAATAAATTTATGTGTCCACCCTTGAAATTCGTTTAGAAATCCAGATGAAGAAACAGAACTTTCAAGTCCTCTCATAACAGTAGTTCCAACTGCACATATCTTTTTTCGTTCTTCTTTCGCCTTGTTTACTTTATCAACAGCTAAATTATCGATAGTTAATTCCTCTGAGTCCATTTTATGCTTAGACAAATCTTCAACTTCAACAGGACTAAATGTTCCCAATCCAACATGTAATGTAAGTTCTGCTAAATTAACGCCTTTTATTTCTAATCTTTTCAATAGATGTTTTGAAAAATGCAATCCGGCTGTTGGAGCCGCAACCGCTCCTTCATGTTTGGCATATATAGTTTGATATCGTTCTTGATCGTCTTCCTCCAAAGGTCTCTTGATGTATTTTGGTAGTGGAGTTTGACCCAGTTCTTTTAATTTTTTTCTAAACAAAGTATAATTTCCATCAAAAAGGAATCTAAGTGTTCTACCCCTTGAAGTAGTATTATCAATAACCTCTGCTACTAAACTATCGTCTTCACCAAAGTAGAGTTTATTACCAATCCTAATTTTTCTAGCAGGATCAACTAAAACATCCCACAATCTTTGTTCCTCATTAAGTTCACGAAGTAGAAAAACTTCAATTCGAGCTCCTGTTTTTTCTTTATTACCAAAAAGACGAGCAGGGAAGACCTTAGTATTATTTAAAACCATTACATCTCCCTCATCAAAAAAATTAATTACCTCTTTAAAAGTGTGATGTTCTATGGATTCATTCTTTCGATTTAACACCATTAGTCTAGATTCATCACGGTCTATTGCTGGTCTCTGTGCAAGTAAGGATTGAGGTAGTTCAAATTGAAAATCAGATAGCTTCATCTTAAAAAATTAAAATGTAAATATACCATCTTCAATTAGCAGATGTCAAGTAAATTTATAATTATGTCTTAATAATTTTAAAATTTAGCTTAACTAAATCTTCCCAAAAATTAGGATATGACTTTGAAACAACTCCGTAATCCTTAATTTTTAGGGGGACTTTTAGCGATAGTGGTGCAAAG
>CACMUP010000044.1 GCA_902616905.1 uncultured Bacteroidota bacterium | reverse complement strand
TTTTTTCCAAAAAACTCAAATCTGAAAAAGTATTAATAACAGCATCTTGAAGTAACAATTGTAATGTGTCTTTTTGTCTTTTAATCCAAACACTATCCGCAAATTCTTTTGGGAATAAGAAAGGATATTCCTTTTTCAGATTTGGGATGACTTCTGGAGAATTATTATAAAATTTTAGATCAAAACGTTCAAAACTTACTGAAATAGAATTTTTTTCAATTTCATTTTTATTGTTAATTTCATTCTTACACGATAGCAAAATAACAGATATAATAAAAAAACAAATAAATGAATGCGAATAAGTGAAAAAAGCGGTTCCTTTAATCTTAAGAATTGTTTTAGTACTCACAAAATCAGTAATTTTACACAAATTTAGTTCCAATAAATGATTAAACTATGAAATCTCTAAAAAAAGTAGAAGATCATATTATAAATTGGCTTAAAGATTATGCAAATAAACATAATATGGGAGGCTTTGTTGTAGGTGTGTCTGGTGGTATAGACTCAGCGGTTACTTCTACATTATGCGCTAAAACAGGACTCAATTTAATTTGCTTAGAAATGCCTATTCAACAGGAAAGTAAACAAGATAGTCGTGCATCAATTCATATAGAGTGGTTAAAGAATCAATTTTCTAATGTTATATCTCATCGTTTGCCTTTGGATAAAGTTTTCTCGTCTTTTCAAGAAATACTCCCAATGACTAACAATCTAAGTTCACAATCATTAAGTTTAGCTAATACGCGTGCTAGATTAAGAATGACTAGTCTTTACTACTTTGCAGCATTAAATAAATATCTTGTTGCTGGAACAGGAAATAAGGTTGAAGATTTTGGAGTTGGTTTTTACACAAAATATGGAGATGGTGGTGTAGATATAAGTCCTATTGCTGATTTAAACAAATCACAAGTATTTGAAATGGGAAAGTTTTTAAATATTATAGATACAATTCAAAAAGCTGAACCAACTGATGGTTTATGGAATGATAATAGGACCGATGAAGAACAAATTGGAGCTTCATATCCAGAATTAGAGTGGGCAATGGATGTTTTCGAAAATAAAATCGATCAAACTACTATGACAGACAGGCAAAAAAAAGTGTTGTTAATATATTCAAATTTTCATAAACAAAATAAACATAAAATGGTCCAAATACCGGTTTGTGAAATACCAAAAAGTTATATTTAATTGTGCTACCATAACTATTTATTTTAAAAAACTAAGTTATAATTTAGAAATAGATTATTTAAGGAGGCAGGGGATTTTAAAATTTATTTAGAGGACCCTATTTAATTTTTTTGATAATACTTTTTTTAAATTTTGGTACTGAATAACTTCTTCAAGAAAAACATCATGATCGTAATCTTTTTGTTTTTTTTGAGCTATTTCTACAATTTTTTGAATCTTTTGATCAACAAGATATTTTCTAAAAGTTAAAATAGTTTCAGTCACTAGTTGTCCTACAAAACTTTTTCTGCTTTTAACAAAGATATCTTTCTTGTTCCAATCGTGTAATTGATGCTTGTCAAATTCAAGTAAAATGTCAGTAAGTATTTTTCCAATTTTTGGATTTTGCTCCTGTTGAACCATTTTATCTGCTTCTATTTTTTCTTCTCTTCTAAAAATATCTATTAATTTATTATAAAGCAGTTGAAATTCTGGTTGAATCATTTCAATTTCATCTTGTTGTAAGTCTAAAAAAATTTTTTCAAATACTTTGGTTTGAACAGTTTTAGATTGTTCTGTTAAATTTCCTTTTTTATCTGAAAAAACAAAAGTTTCATCAAAAAAAGCTTCATCATTCCCAAAATGAATTAAAATACTAATTATTTGTTTTTCAATATTTAAAAGTGGGTTACTAGAATTTGGTTTGTTTATTTTTTTGTATGGGGTATCCCCTTGATTAAATTTTGCTTTACTCTTGAAAATTGGTTTATTTCTTTCTTGAGCAAAAGAATTAAAAACAACTTCTTCTGAAATTTGCATTTGATTTGCACATTCTCTAAGATAAATTTCTTGCTTTATTGG
The DNA here is from genome assembly GCA_902616905.1 of uncultured Bacteroidota bacterium. GTDB lineage: Bacteria > Bacteroidota > Bacteroidia > Flavobacteriales > Flavobacteriaceae > MS024-2A. The sequence continues at coordinate 1,151 of CACMUP010000044.1, read as the reverse complement.
GTCGGGTATTTTTACAATACTTTGAACGATTTCTCTTACAGTTAGTGCTTTTTTTATAGGATCATTGGATGCCTCTTTTATTAAAAGATCCGTTTTGAATTGAATAAAATCCTTTGACTTTTCTGTTATATAATTTTTGATGTCATCAAAATTATTATTTAAAGCAAAACTATCTGGATCTTCGCCCTCAGGAAAAGAGCAAATTTTTACATTCATACCTTCAGAAAGAATAATATCAATACCTCTTAGAGCTGCTCTCAGTCCAGCAGCATCGCCGTCAAATAATACAATGATATTTGAGGTTAATCTTCTCACTAATTGTATTTGTTCAATTGTTAAAGCTGTACCCGATGAAGAAACAACGTTTTTAATACCCTTTTGATACATTTGAATTACATCAGTGTAACCCTCAACTAAATAACAAGCATCTTCGTTTGCTATTTGTTTCTTAGCTTCAAAAATTCCATATAAAATTTTACTCTTGTTATAAATCTTACTTTCCGGAGAATTTAAATATTTAGCTGTTTTAGCTTTAGAAGAAAGTATTCTGCCACCAAAACCTTGTATGCGACCAGCCATACTTTTTATTGGAAAAATAATTCTTCCTCTAAAACGATCTATAGATCCTTTATTATTAAAAATAACTAATCCTGTCTCATCTAAAAACTGATTTGAATAACCTTCTCTTTTAGCTGTATTATAAAGATTGTCGCTTTTTTCTAAAGCATACCCTAATCCAAATAATTTAACTGTTTCTTCACTAAAGCCTCTTTCTTTAAAATAAGTTAAGCCTATTGATTTGCCTTCTGTGGTTTCCCATAAATTTTTTGTAAAATGTTTTTGCGCAAAACTATTTTGTAAATAAAGACTTTCCAAATGATCTCTATTTTCTCTTTCTTTATCAGTTACCTCGGTTTCTTCTATTTCAATATTGTACTTATTTGCTAAAAATTTGATTGCTTCAGGATAAGTAAAATGTTCATGTTCCATCAAAAACGCAACTACATTTCCTCCTTTTCCACTGCTAAAATCTTTCCAAATTTGTTTAACCGGAGAGACCATAAAGCTTGGTGTTCTTTCTTGAGAAAAAGGGCTAAGTCCTTTAAAATTTGAACCTGATTTTTTCAAAGACAAAAATTCTCCAATAACCT
>CACMUP010000043.1 GCA_902616905.1 uncultured Bacteroidota bacterium | reverse complement strand
AAAGCAGTGTTGCTTTCCAAAACATCGTTTAAATCCTTCCAAAAAGCAACTAGAATGACATATTTTTTTACATCTGAATCCGTAAGTGAAGGTCACCCAGACAAAATATCAGATCAAATTAGTGATGCATTATTAGATAATTTTCTCGCTTTTGATCCAGATAGTAAGGTTGCTTGCGAAACTCTTGTAACCACGGGACAAGTTATTCTGTCTGGTGAGGTCAAAAGCGATACTTATTTAGATTTGCAGGCAATTGCGCGAGAAACAATAAACAATATAGGATACACAAAAGCTGCTTATAAATTTAGCGGTGATTCATGTGGAGTTATTTCTTTAATACATGAACAGTCACAAGATATAAATAGAGGAGTAGATCGTGAACAAAAAGAATCTCAAGGGGCTGGTGATCAAGGCATTATGTTTGGATACGCTACAAATGAAACAGAATCGTTTATTCCACTTGCATTAGATCTTTCACATAAAATCTTAATTGAATTGGCTCATCTAAGAAGAGAAAACAAAGAAATTACCTATTTACGTCCAGATTCAAAATCACAAGTTACTATTGAGTATGACGATAACAATAAACCTCTGAGAATTGATACAATTGTGATTTCCACACAACACGACGAATTTGATAGTAATGATAAATACATGTTAGATAAAATTAAAACTGACATCGTCAGTATTTTAATTCCTCGTGTACTAAAAAATTTACAACCAGACATAAAAAAACTTTTTGGTAAAGACATTACATTTCATGTAAATCCAACTGGTAAATTTGTTATAGGCGGACCACATGGTGATACAGGATTGACAGGTAGAAAGATTATTGTTGACACTTATGGTGGAAAGGGAGGGCATGGAGGAGGAGCATTTAGCGGAAAAGATCCAAGTAAAGTGGATAGAAGCGCAGCATATGCTGCCCGACATATGGCCAAAAACTTGGTAGCTGCTGGAGTTGCAGACGAAATCCTTATTCAAATAAGTTATGCTATAGGTGTTATCGAACCAACTTCAATTTTCATTGACACTTTTGGTACCTCTAAGATAAATCAAAGTGATACTAAAATTGCTGCAATCGCTTCAAGACTGTTCGATATGCGACCATACGCTATCGAAAATCGTCTTAAACTTAGAAATCCGATATATCTTGAGACAGCTTCATATGGGCATATGGGGCGTGAGCCCATAAAAATAAAAAAAACATTTAAATCTCCTTATAATGGTGAAATTTCAAAAGAAGTAGAACTTTTCACATGGGAAAAATTAGACTATGTTAAATTAATCAAAAAACAATTTCAATTATGAGTACAAAATTATCAACACAAGCATTACACGCAGGACACGATGTAATTAAATCACAGGGAACTCAAGCCGTTCCAATTTATCAAACTACATCTTACGTATTTAATGATTCTGATCATGCTGCGAGTTTATTCTCTCTAGCAGAGCCAGGATACATTTATACACGTTTAAACAATCCAACAAATGACGTATTAGAACAGCGACTCGCTGCTTTAGAAGGTGGTGTTGCGGCTGTAGCTACTGCATCAGGAACATCAGCAATAGCTACTTCTCTTATGGTAATACTTCGAACTGGAGATCATATTGTAGCATCTAACAGTTTATATGGGGGAACATACAATCTTTTGTCGAATACCCTACCACGATTTGGAATAACTACAACATTTGTTGATCCCGACGATCCTACTGAATTTGCAAAAGCTGTAAAATCAAATACGCGCGCTTTTTTTGCAGAATCCCTAGGTAATCCTAAGCTAGATGTTCTAGATTTAAAAGCAATTTCTGAATCTGCAAAAAAAGCTAAGGTTCCTTTTATTGTTGATAATACGGTCGCATCCCCAGCTTTGTTGAATCCCATTGAGCACGGAGCAAATATTGTGATACATTCACTAACAAAATATCTCACTGGAAACGGAACAAGTATGGGGGGTGTTATTATTGATGCTGGAACTTTTAATTGGGGTAATGGAAATTTTCCTGAATTTACTGAACCTAACCCAAGTTATCACGGCTTAAATTATCATGAGGCACTTGGTAACATAGCTTTCATTGCAAAAGTTCGCGTTGAAGGGCTAAGAGATTTAGGAAGTGCTCCGAGTCCTTTTAACAGCTTCCAAACTATTCAAGGAATAGAAACCTTAGACATACGTATGAAAAAACATTCTGAAAATGCAATAAAAATTGCAGCTTGGCTTTCTACAAAAGATGAGGTAGCTTGGGTAAATTATCCTGGTCTAAAATCATCAAAATATAATAAATTAGCTCAAAAATATTTACCAAAAGGTCAAAGTGGTATTGTTACATTCGGCTTAAAAAAAGGATTTGAAGCTGGGAAAAAAGTTGCAGATAACACAAAATTATTTTCTATTTTGGCAAATATTGGAGATACCAAATCATTAGTTATTCATCCAGCTAGTACAACTCATCAACAATTAGATGAGGAAGCACAAAAAACAACTGGAGTAACAGCTGATTTGATTCGTTTATCAGTAGGTTTGGAGGATGTTAATGATTTGATTGCTGATTTAGAGTCTGCATTTAGTCAGATATAAATCTATGTTAGAGATCAGAACGATTTCAATAAAAAAATTTAAAACACATTCGGGTGTTGTCTACCCTAAAATTAGTTTGCACTATCAGCAATTTGGAAGACAGATAGGTAAAGCACCCGTAGTTTTAGTAAATCATTCACTTACCGGAGATTCTAATCTCACTGGTGATGGGGGGTGGTGGACTGAGATTATTGGAAAGGGAAAAATTATTGATACCAAAAAATATACAGTCTTAGGATTCAATATACCCGGAAATGGGGTTAAGGGACAAACCTTCGATAAGCCAGAGGACTTTCATACAGGTGATATTGCATCACTTTTTTTATTAGGTTTGAGAAGTTTAAAAATCAAAAAACTTTATGCACTAATTGGGGGTTCTATTGGTGGTGGTATTACATGGGAAATGGCGGCAATCTCTAAAGATATTACCAAATTTTTAATTCCTGTCGCTGCAGATTGGAAGGCGAACGATTGGATAATTGCAAACACTTTTTTGCAAAAAAGGATTTTACAAAATTCTAATAAACCGTTGGAGGACGCAAGAATACATGCAATGCTAACTTATAGAACACCACAATCTTTTGATTATCGCTTTGGAAGGACAAAAAATAAAGAAAAAGGCATGTATAATATTGAAAGCTGGCTTATTTATCATGGAGAAAAACTTGCAAAACGATTTAACCTTGATGCTTACATAATGATGAATCATCTATTGTCATCAATCAATATTGAACGAGATGGAAAATTG
>CACMUP010000042.1 GCA_902616905.1 uncultured Bacteroidota bacterium | reverse complement strand
ATTTCTTTTTCTACCTAAAATTTCCTCTACTTTTAAAAGTTCTTTTAATAATTCGTGTGGATCCAAAAAACTATTGATTCTAGCGCATGCATTGTAAAATGAATTACCTTCATATCCCCACGAAGGTGTTTCGTATACTGTAGATATTTTTTCTATTGTAGTAGTTTCATTCTCCAATAAGGAAAGCGCCTTATAGAGATTTTCTTCCCTATTTCCAAGATTAGTTCCCAAAGAAATTATTATATCCTTTTGCAAAATTCAATACAAGATTAATACAAAACTACAAAACCCTATATTTGTGCAACAGAACTTATGAAATGAATTTTTTGCGTACATTTTTTGCAACAGTTTTAGGTACTTTAACAGCTTTTTCATTAATAATTATTTTTGGACTTCTAATCTTGTCTGGAATAGCAAGTATTTTTAATTCTTCTACACTTATCAAAAATTTTAGTTCTAAAAGTGTTTTGAATTTAAATTTTAACTTACCAATTGTAGAACGAAAACCCCCTTTCAGTGAGATTCAAAACTTTTTAGGATTAGACGAAGATATAATTGGATTACCTAATATTTTATTTGCAATTAAAAATGCAGAAGAAAATCCTAATATAAAAGGTATAAGACTGAGATCTGATTATATAGATGCTGGATGGCCACAAACAAGAAGTATCAGAAATGCTTTAAATAATTTTAAAAAAACAGGGAAATTCATTTATGCATATGGAGATTTTTTTACACAAAAAGGTTATTATCTTTCGTCTATAGCAGATTCTATTTTCTTGAATCCTGTTGGTGATCTAGAATTCAAAGGACTTGCTTCTGAAGTTCTTTATTTCAGTGATTTTCAAGACCAGTATGGATTTAAAATGGAGGTTATTAGACATGGTAAATATAAAAGCGCTGTTGAACCTTTTCTTCAAAATAAAATGAGTGATGAAAATAAATCTCAAATAAGTAGTTTACTAAATGATGTTTGGTCTGTTATTAAAGAAGAAATTTCAATATCTAGAAGTTTAAAAGAAAATACAATAGATAAGTTAGCTTCAAATAGTAATTTCTCTATTCCACAAAGTGCGGTAGATGCTGGATTAATTGATGATATAGTATACGAAGATGTATTTGATGAAAAAATCAAAATACGTTTGGGAATTGAATTAAAAGATAAACTTAATAAAGTAAATATTTCTCAAATTAATTTTACTTCGATTAATTATGATAGTCAAATTAAAGATCGTATTGGAGTAGTTTTTGCTGAAGGACCAATCCTGTACGGTGAAGGCAAAGAAGACATTATTGCTCAAGGAGTATTTGTAGAAACTATTGATGAATTAGCTAAAGATGACTGGATAAAAGCCGTAGTAATAAGAGTAAATTCTCCTGGAGGGAGCGCATTAACCTCAGAATTATTATGGCGATCAATTGAAAAACTAAAAAAATCAAAACCTGTAATTGTTTCTATTGGAAATGTAGCGGCTTCTGGTGGCTATTACATCGCATCAGGTGCAGATTATATTTTTGCGGACCCTACAAGTATCACTGGTTCTATTGGCGTATTTGCTACCTTACCAAACGTAAAAGATTTTTTAGATAATATTGGAATTAATTCTCAGTCTGTTCAAACTCATCCAAATTCTCTTGGATACAGTCCTTATCAAAATATGAATAATGAATTTAAAAAAAGAATAAAAACAGGTATTGAAAATACATATGAAACTTTTAAAAAAAGAGTTATAAAAGGCAGGTCGATAGAACCTGAAATAGTTGAAAGAATATCGCAAGGTCGTGTTTGGAGTGGGAAAAAAGCGTATGAACTTGGACTTATAGACAGTCTTGGTGATCTACAAGAAGCAATAAATTTTGCTGCAAAAAAAGTATCCATAGATAAATATAATGTAATTGAATATCCTCAATTTGAAGAAAGTTTTGAGAGAATATTCATGGGAATTACTCCTGAAATAAAAATTGAAAGTCCTTTGGAGATTTTAATCCCTAAAGAAAATTATTTTAAAAATGAATTTAAAATCAATAGATCACAAAAATCATTTTTATTTACGATGTTGCCTTTTGAACTTATAATCAAATAAATGACAAAAAAAAAGAGGGAGCTCGCTAAAAATATTTATTTGCTTCTTGCAAGTCTTTTTATTACTTCACTGGTTGTGTCAAATTTAATTTTTCAAAAATTTTTTTATTGGTATCCTTTTGACTTAAATATTTTTGGTAATCGGCTTTTTGAACTTTCTGTTGGTATTTTACCCTACCCTATAACTTTTCTTATAACAGACTTAATTTCAGAAATATATGGTAAAAAAAAAGCTAATCAAGTTGTTATTACCGGAATTTTTGCATCATTTTTTTCAATGGCAATATTGTTGATAGCAAATGGAGTCCCAGCAATTGAAAATTCTCCAATAGATGATCTAACATTTAATAAGGTTTTTGCTTTATCTCCAATTGCTGTTTTGGCATCGATGATTGCCTATTTGTTAGCTCAATTTGTAGATATTAGAATTTATCATTTCTGGAAAAAGCTTACTCGAGGAAAAATGCTTTGGTTACGTAATAATTTTTCAACATTCAGTTCACAGCTAATCGATACGGTTCTTGTAGTTGGCCTTTTAAGTTTTTTTGATATCCTAGAGTGGAGTCTTTTTTGGGGATTAGTTATTTCAGGTTTTTTATTCAAAATACTAGTTGCTGCACTAGATACTCCAATACTTTATTTTTTTGTTACTGTTTTCAGAAAGACCTTTGATCTTGAACCACAAGATGAGCTTGAAATTTAAATAATGAAGGATTTTCTTTTTGATGTTAGGCTTAACAAATACCTTAGTGAAATTGGATATTGCTCTAGAAGACAAGCAGATAAATTAATCGACTCAGGGCGAATAAAAATAAATGGAAAAGTTGTTCTACTGGGTCAAAAAGTTACAAATAAAGATATTATTGAAATTGATGGAACATTAATTGAAAATAATAATAAAAAATCAGTTTATTTAGCATTCAATAAACCTGTTGGAATAGTTTGCACAACAAATACTAAAGATGAAAAAAATAATATAATTGATTTCATAAATTATCCAAGTCGTATTTTTCCAATTGGTAGATTAGACAAAATGAGTGAAGGATTAATTTTATTAACTAATGATGGCGACATAGTGAATAAGATACTACGCTCAAGAAACAATCATGAAAAAGAATATGTTGTAACCGTTAATAAGCCAATTACTAAAAGGTTTATAGATGAAATGGGGAATGGTATTCCAATTTTAGAAACAATAACAAAAAAATGCTATCTAGAGCAAATTCATAAAACAAAGTTTCGAATTATATTAACTCAAGGTCTAAATCGTCAAATAAGAAGAATGTGTGAATATTTAGGGTATAAAGTTGTAAAACTTGTAAGAGTAAGGATAATGAATATAAGTCTGAACACCAAAAAAGGTAAGTACAGAGATTTGACAAGAAAAGAATTAAGTGAATTAAAAAAACTAATAAGTGATTCGAAAAAAACTTATTAATTATTCATAACAAGTTTTATTTTTTGTCCTTCGTTTGAACGGATATTAAATACAGTTTGATCTTCAAAAATTAAGTATTGCCCTTTAATACCTGTTAATTTTCCTTCATAATTAGGTGTTTTAAATAAATTTAAACTCTTTACTTTGGTTGGAAATTTATTAACTGGAAATTTAAACTTTTCAATTAAAACTTTATTATCCTTATTTA
>CACMUP010000041.1 GCA_902616905.1 uncultured Bacteroidota bacterium | reverse complement strand
TCACTTTTTACTAATCGTATTAAACCTTTTGATTTAGAAAATGTAATAAATTATGGTTCAGTTGGATCAATAATATTAAGTGACGGAAATATTGCAGAAAACCAAATCGATAAGGGAACACCATTATCTTTAGGTTACGATAAATGGACAAATAATTATTATTCAAATAAAGATTTAATAATTAACTCAATTCATTATTTAGTTAACAATTATGAACGTTTAGAATTAAGGGATAAAAATTTAAAAGTAAATTCTTTGGATAAAATAAAAATAAAAAAATATGGTCTTCTTTGGAAATGGTTTATACTAATAATTCCATTATTAAACGCCCTTTTGTGTGGTTTTTTTGTTCAATTTTTAAGAATCAGAAATAACACATAAGCTGTTGATAAGTTTGTTTTATCTTTAAATTCTTTTAAAATATATTTGATAAATAATTAGTACGATGTTTTACTTAAAGCATGTAATATCTTAATATCGATAAAATTAATTATAAATGAAATTTATTGTTTCTAGTAGCTCCCTGCTTAAAGTATTACAATTGATTGGAGGAGTTATAAATAATTCAAATACATTACCCATTTTAGATAATTTTTTATTTGAAATTAATGGTAATACATTGACAATTACTGCTAGTGATCTTGAAACTACATTCTCAACTAAGATACCAGTTGAATCTGAAACAAATAGTATAATAGCTCTTCCTGCTCGTCTTTTACTTGATACATTAAAAACTTTTCCTGAACAGCCACTTACATTTTTAAAAACTGAAAAGAATACTGTGGAAATTAGTACTAATAATGGAAAATATGCCGTTGCTTATGTTAATGGAGATGAGTTTCCCAAAATACCCCAATTAAAAGATTCCAATACCCTGAGTATCGATGGAAATATTCTACATACTGCAATAAATACAACTCTTTTTGCTAGTGGTAATGATGACTTAAGACCAGTAATGAGCGGGATATTCTTTCAATTTTCTTCAGAATCATTAACCTTTGTAGCTACTGACGCACACAAACTTGTTAGGTATACCCGTTATGATTTAAAATCAGATGAAACAGGCGAATTTATAATGCCCAAAAAACCATTACAAATTCTAAAAAATACTTTATCAGTAATAGACGGGGAAATAACGATTGAATATAGTGAAACAAATGCACAATATTGTTTTGGAAATTCAACTCTCACTTGTAGACTAATCGATGGGAAATATCCAAATTATGAGGCTGTAATTCCAAAGGAAAATCCTAATCAAATGATATTGAACAGAAATAATTTTCTAAATTCAGTTAAAAGGGTTAGTATTTTTTCAAATAAAACTACATATCAAGTAAGCCTAATGATAGCAGGAGCTTCCCTCAAAATTTCTGCTGAAGATTTAGATTATAGTAATAGTGCTGAAGAAAGATTAGATTGTGACTATCAGGGTGATGATATTAAGATTGGCTTCAATTCTCGTTTTTTAATTGAAATGTTAAATGGCCTTTCTTGTGATGAAGTAAAACTTTCTATGTCAATGCCTAATCGGGCAGGTTTAATAACACCAATTGATAATATTCATGAAGGAGAAGATATTACAATGCTAGTAATGCCTGTTATGCTTAACAACTAATTTTAAATCATTTAGTTGAAGTAGAAACTAACTCAGAAAGACGCTTATAAGTCCCATTTTCTAGTTTTTCTCTAATCCCAGAAAAGGCTTTTAGAGTAATATCAACATCTTCAATAGAATGAGTAGCTGTAGGTATTAAACGGAGTAAAATTAAACCTTTCGGTATAACAGGATAAACCACTATGGAACAAAAGATTCCATAATTTTCTCTTAAGTCTTTAACAAGAGCCATAGCCTCTGGAATACTTCCTTTAAGGTAAACTGGAGTAACACAGCTTTGAGTTGTTCCTATATCAAATCCTCTTTCAATTAAACCATTCTGCAATGCATTTACATTTTCCCAAAGTTTTGATTTTAGTTCAGGCCTAGTCCTTAACAAATCCAAGCGCTTTAAAGCGCCTTTAACTAACTGCATCTGTAATGATTTAGCGAACATTTGAGAGCGCATGTTGTACTTTAAATAGTCAATTATTTCTTTGTCAGCAGCAACAAATGCTCCTGTTGAAGCCATAGATTTAGCAAATGTAGCAAAATAGACGTCAATTTTATCCTGTATCCCTTGTTCATTACCAGCACCTTTTCCATTTTTACCGAGTGTTCCAAAACCGTGAGCATCATCTACTAAAAAGCGAAATCTATATTTATCTTTTAAAGCTACTATTTCTTTTAGCTTTCCTTGCTCACCTCTCATGCCAAAAACACCTTCAGATATTACAAGAATACCCCCACCCGTCTGCTCAGCAACTTTAGTTGCTCTTTGTAAATTTTTTTCTAAGCTTTCAACATCATTATGCTTGTATGTAAAGCGTTTACCGATATGAAGTCTTACGCCGTCAACAATACAAGCGTGAGCATCCACATCATAAACAATAACATCATCTTTACCTACTAAGGTATCAACAGTTGATAGAATGCCTTGATATCCGAAATTTAATAAGTAAGCAGATTCTTTATCAACGAAGTCAGCTAATTCGTTCTCTAATTTCTCGTGTAATTCAGTGTGTCCGGACATCATCCTAGCTCCCATAGGGTAAGCAGACCCAAATTCAATGGCAGCTTCAGCATCAATCTTCCTGATTTCAGGTAAATTAGCTAACCCTAAATAATCATTAACACTCCATGTGATTACTTCTTTACCTTTAAATTTCATTCGATTTGAAATTGGTCCTTCTAATTTTGGAAATACAAAATAACCTTCAGCTTGAGATGCCCACTTACCTAGTGGACCTTTATTTTGGTGAATTCTATCAAATAAATCTTTCATTAATTTTCTTTTAGCTCATTAACATATTCTATCTGCTGTTGAGATTCATGGTCAGAATCAAAAAAACCTTGTTTTTCCATCCATTCCTCACTATATATTTTACTCATGTATCTGGATCCGTGATCAGGAAACATAACTACTATTTCATTTTCTTTACTGAAATATTTTTCTTGAGATAATTGAATTACAGCTTGCATAGCAGCTCCTGAAGTATAACCAACAAAAATTCCTTCTGAACGCGTCACTTTTCTGGCAGTGTGTGCACTATCTTCGTCAGTAACCTTTACAAAACGATCAATACTATCAAAATGTGTTGCTGATGGGATTAGATTTTTACCTAATCCTTCAATTCTGTATGGATAAATTTCATTTGGATCAAATTCTTGTGTTTCATGGTATTTTTTTAGAACAGAGCCATAAGCATCAACACCTATGACTTTGATATTTGGGTTTTGCTCTTTTAAATATTTTGCACAACCTGAAATAGTTCCACCGGTTCCACTACTTGCTACTAAGTGTGTAATTTTTCCATTAGTTTGTTTCCAAATTTCAGGTCCTGTAGTACGATAATGAGCATTAACATTTAGCTGATTAAAATATTGATTAATATATATTGAATCTTTTATATCACTATGTAATCTTTTCGCTACTTCATAATAAGATCGTGAATCGCTAGCTGGAACATTGGCTGGACATACATGTACTTGAGCTCCCATGGCACTAAGCATATTAATTTTATCTATTGAAGACTTAGAGCTTACAGCTAGAATACAATTATATCCTTTAATCATAGAAACCATTGCTAAACTGAAGCCAGTATTGCCCGATGTTGTTTCAATTATCGTGGAACCTGGTTTTAACAAACCATTTTTTTCAGCTTCCTCGATTATATGATATGCAATTCTGTCTTTATTTGAATGTCCTGGGTTGAAAGCCTCTAACTTAGCGTAAAAATTGCCTTTGAAATTTTCGACAA
>CACMUP010000040.1 GCA_902616905.1 uncultured Bacteroidota bacterium | reverse complement strand
CATCCTAAACCTCCAGCACCAACAACCAAAACTCTTGATTGGTTAAGTTTAGCTTGCCCTTCAATACCAATTTCAGAAAGTTGAATTTGTCTTATATATCTGGATTCCATTTTAACCACCTGAAAAAGGGGGGAAAATATCAATTTGTGAACTATTCAAAATATCTTTTTCCCCCATTATTTTGTTATTTTGAGCGATTTGAATAGTATGTTCTTTTAAAACAGGATGAAGTTTTATTAAATCTTTTTTCAGATCAATTATATTTTCTGATTCAGTTGAAATTTCATCTTTTGTTTTCCCAATAATTTCAGTTAACTGACCAAAGTATTTAATTTTAATTTTCATTTAGATTATAATTAATTTTACTGAAGCAGAAATTAAAACTACTGCTAAAAAATATTCAAGGCGTTTGTTTTTCAATTTCCTACTTCCTAAGTAACTTCCAAATATACCACCGATGACTGCCAATATAACTAAAAGTATTGAAATTGAACTTAAATTAACTCCAGTAACCCATTGTCCAAGAAGACCTGAAAATGAATTTACCCAAATGAACAAAGCAGAAACTGCCGATGCTTCTTTAATGTTACCCCAATTAAAAAATAAAATTATTGGTGAAAGAATTATTCCTCCTCCAATTCCGATTAGTCCTGATATAAAACCAATACAAATTCCCAAAATAAAAGCTCCAATATAAAATATAGATTTCGAATCTTCTATAGACCTTTTTTTTTGAGTAAAAATTCTTATAGTAGCAAATAACAATAATAAGCTAAGTAACTTTTTATAAATAAATGGATCGATAGTTAACATTCCTCCAAAAAAAGATGCTGGAATTGAACCTAATGCAAAGTAAATGAAGAGATTTTTTTTAAAGTATCCAGCTCTGTAAAATTGAATAAATGCAATTCCTGAAACAAATAAGTTCAATAATAATGCTGTTTGTTTCATCAGGATTGGAGGAAAACTTAAAAGAGACATTATAGCTAAATATCCTGAAGCGCCACCGTGTCCAATACTTGAATACAAAAAAGATATAATTGGAATTAAAAGGAAAAAGAAGAAATCATTTGATTGATAAATCATCTAAATTATTTTTTAAAAAAGAGGCAAATGTATTACTTCAACTAAATCATTCTTTTGAATTGATCGAGAGTTTTTTGGAAGATAAACTAGAGCATTAGCTTTCGCAAAGCTTACTAAAGTTGAAGAATTTTGATAATCTAAAATTGTTACTTTTTTATCATTAATAAATGCTTTTAAAAAAAGACCTAGTTTTTTGTTAGATGTGTAACTGTGAGAAATTGGAACAAAGTTTCGAAATAACTCTATGTTACTATTGTGGCATAATTTATTTATAAAGGGAATTACATATACATAAAAACAACTAAGTGTAGAAGCAGGATTTCCTGGTAACCCAAAGCAATAAGTTTTTTCCTTTTTACCAAAATAAAGTGGTTTTCCGGGTCTTTGAAAAACTTTATAAAATATCTCTTGAACCTTTAAGTTTTTTAATGCCTTTCCGACAAAATCATAATCACCTACTGAGATTCCACCAGATATTAGAACTAAATCTGAGTTATCAAATGCTTTTTTTAAAACCTTCTCAGTTGCATCTAGGTTATCTGGAATCTCTGCAACTAATTGAGGCTTTATTCCATTTTGTTCTAGTCCGGCACTAAGTATCAAACTATTACTTTCATAAATTTTACCTTTTGGAAGAATATTTCCAGGGGAAATTAATTCATTTCCTGTAACAATAACAGTGACTACGGGCTTTTGATAAACTTTGATATTTTGTATTCCTAAACTTTGAATAAAGCCTAGACCAGCTGGATTAAGTTTGTCTCCTTTTTTCAGTGTAAGTCTTCCATTTTTAATTTGACTTCCTTTTTCTCTGATATTTTGATTTTCTAAAGGAAAGTTTTCAAGCATTATGAAATTTTCGTTTCGTTTCACTTTTTCTTGTATCACTACTGTGTTCGCTGAATCAGGAACAGCTGCCCCTGTAAAAATACGTACACAAGTTCCAGGCAATAAATTGTATTTTTCATTATCTCCGGCTTTAATTTCACCAAGGACTTCATATATTAAATCATCAGATATATTAAGTGCATACCCGTCCATCGATGATTGTCTAAATGGTGGTAAATCCATAGGAGCTTTAATTGGACTTGATAAAACTCTGTCCAGAGCCTTGTTAACTTCTACAGATTCAGTATTAAAAAAACTCACCTTTTCACTTTTAATAAACTCTAAAGCTTCTTCCACGCTTATCATATCTTTGGTCTATTAAAAAATTGAATATTTTTTAATTTAAGTAAGTTTATTATCCTATTATTTTTTTATCAGTAATAAATGGTTGATTGTAATGGCGTTGACCTGTAGCCCGATATAATGCGTTAGCCATAGCTCCCATAACAGGAGGGAAAGGTGGTTCTCCTAGTCCAGTAGGGTTAATATTATTTTCAACAAAATGAACCTCAATTTCTTTTGGTGCTTCATTGTGACGAATTAATCTGTAATTGTCAAAATTATTTTGCTCAGGCTTCCCATTTTTAAATGTAATTTGGCTGTACATAGCATGGCCAATACCGTCTACAATTCCGCCTTCAGCCATATTTTTTGCTGCATCAGGATTTACTACTATACCACAATCAACAGCACAAAATACTTTTTTAACTACAGGGGCACCATTTTCAATTATCATATCTAAGACATTTGCTACATAAGAATTATGACAAAAATATGCTGCTGTTCCTCTATAGATATTTGGTTCTTTAGATTTCCAATTTGATTTATCTTTTACAAGTTTTAAAACTCCCGCATAACGTGACGGATCGTAATCGTTATTCTTCCCGACTGGATTTTTTTCTGCTTTTTCTAAAAGCTCTAATCTAAAATCAATGGGATCTTTTCCAGCTGCCTCAGCAACTTCATCGAGAAAAGACTGTTCAGCCCCAGCTATAAAATTAGACCTAGGTGCTCTGAAGGCTCCTACAGTTATATTTGACGGTTCTTCCCAACTTTCCGCTTTATAATGATCAATTGCTCCAGCTGGAAATCGATTTGCAGCAAGAGGACTTTCTGGAATTCCACCAGCTCTTACATGAAACGCAATTAAATTATTTTTTTCGTCCAATGCAGCTCTATATAGTGCATGGTAGGATGGGCGGTAAGTTCCTTGAGTCATATCATCCTCTCTTGTATACACCAATTTTATTGGCTTTTTCATTTTTTTTGATATCACAGCCGCTTCTGTTAAAAAATGGCCATAAAGCCTTCTTCCAAATCCGCCTCCCATTCGTGTCATTTGAATATCAATTTTTTCAAGAGGCATATCCAAGCGTTTTGAAACAGTTTTTTCCATATATTCAGGAGTTTGTATTGGTCCCACTAGGAAAGCTTTTTCACTTGTAACATCCGCAAAAAAGTTCATTGGCTCCATTGTATTATGAGCGAGGAACGGACAGGTGTAACTTCTTTCAATTATTCTAGCAGCTTTTTTAAATATATAATCGGGGTTTCCATCTTTTCTAACGAGTTTAATTTTCTTATTAGCTGAAGAAAGTATTCTATAGTGATCTTCAGTATTTTCAAGACCTGAAGGGGTTGTAATTGTAATTTTTTTACCATAAAGGGTTTTTTCTTCTGATTTTTCAGGAGTCATTTCCCAATTACAATTAAGAACTTTTTTGGCCTGAAGAACTTCCCAAGTAGACTTCCCTACAATAACTACTACTTCATTAAATGCGTCATTGTCAACCCATGTTGGGCTTGATTGATCAAGGTTTTTTTTCATTTTAAAAACATCAATAATACCTGGAAATTTTTTTGTTTCGCTGTCATCGAAGGATTTAAG
>CACMUP010000039.1 GCA_902616905.1 uncultured Bacteroidota bacterium | reverse complement strand
TCAAATTTTTGAGTTTAAACCTGTTGATAAAGCAATTTACTTACAGACTCAAAATTCAGCTCCTTTTGCACATATTTGGTTTAGAATTAAAGAGAAAATTCAAGTAGATCTTTCTTTTCAGCATCAAATATTGGCTTTTGCATCTGACTACAGCCTTTTATTAACTGCGACTTTACCTCATAGAGAAAATTTGATGAATTCAAAAATGTATTATGCAAGTTTAGATCATGCAATTTGGTTTCATAGAGAATATAAAATTGACGATTGGTTACTTTATGTTATTGAAAGCCCTAGTGCATCAAATGCTAGAGGTTTTTCAAGAGGGAGTATTTTTAACAAAAAAGGAATTATGGTTGCCTCTGTAACTCAAGAAGGATTAATGAGAAAATATGAATGAAAAATAAAATAAAAAAGATAATTATTTTGCTTCTTTTAGGAGTAACAAACAATCTGTATGCTCAAGAATACGAGAGAGTAAATGGTTTTTGGAATGCAACTTTTTTAGATCTTCCAATTTCTGATAAAGTGAGTATAAGATCTGAATTCCATTTTAGAACCACATCATATTTTAAGATTTGGGATCAACAACTTTACAGACCTCAACTATCCTATAATCCTTCAAAAAACGTTTCATGGAGAGCTGGATATACATATATTAAAGGCTATAACAGAGATATAAGTGCGGAACCAAGAGTAAGAGCAGAACATAATCTTTGGGAACAAGTCCAATTCACAGTTCCACTAAAGAAATCATCATTTAGTACATGGATACGTTTAGAACATAGATTCCAAGAGGAATTACCACTTCAAATGAATAATGAAATGAGAAGCTTTGATTTTTCTAGCAGGTTGAGATTTCGTCTTACATATCAAAAAAGTTTATCAAAATCTGATGCAAAAACAAAATGGAATCTTGTGGTTTATGATGAGATTTTTTCGATTTTAAATCGAAAAGGAATACCATTTAAGTTTAACCAAAATTGGACCTTTTTAGGTTTTAACGTAAAATTGAATGGAAAGGCTACTTTAGTCACAGGCTTTCAAAAAAATATGATTGCAAAACCTAGTAACACTTATCTTATAAATAGGTTTTGGAATTCAACTTTATTTTATAAGTTATAGTTGTTGCTTTTAATTTTAACTAAAAAATCAGGATATACTTAAATTCATATTTGTAAATTTATTCATGTATAAAACACAGTATAAAAACTATATCAGTGTAATATTTTTACTTTTTTTAATATTTTTCAAAGGATATAGTCAAAAATTCTTTTTTAGTTCAGATAAAGACCAATTATGGCTAAGTACAGATTTACATATACATTCCATTTTTTCTGATGGAACTGTTTGGCCTTCAATTAGAGTAGAAGAAGCCAGAAGGGAAGGATTAGATTTGATAGCAATAACAGAACATTTGGAATATCAACCTCATAAAGAGGATATTCCTAATCCTGACAAAAACCGATCATTTTTTGTTGCAAGTAAAGCATTAAAAAATGGAGAAAAACTTAGAGTAATAAATGGTTCTGAAATAACAAGAGAAATGCCTCCAGGTCATATAAATGCTGTTTTTGTAAGAGACGCAAATTTACTTTTACATGAAGACTCATTGTCTGGAATTAAGGAGGCAAATAAACAAAATGCATTTGTTTTTTGGAACCATCCCAATTGGGATGCACAAAGAATTGATGGAATGGCACGTCTTGATAAGTTTCACGAATATTTAATTAAAAATCAATTACTCCATGGAATTGAAGTAGTAAATGAATTTACCTTTTCAGAAGAAGCACTCCAGATAGCATTGGAAAATAATTTGACTATTTTGGGAAATTCTGATATCCACGGAATTACCGACTGGGAACACCAGATTTCAAATGGAGGACACCGTCCAATGACCTTAGTAAATGTGGAAAATCAATCAGAGAAATCATTTAAAATGGCTTTATTTGAGGGAAAAACTGTTGTTTGGTTTAAGGATTTATTAATAGGTAAAGAAGAGAACTTAAAGGCTCTTATAAAGGATAATTTAGTTTTTGGACCATTAAAATACATTGAGGGAAAGCTAATAGGCGAAGTTGAATTAACTAATAAAAGCATGAATCCCATAAAGATGGAATATCTTGGAGATTTTTCATTTCACAAAAGATCGAATGTATTTAGTATACCAGCTAATAGTAAAATTATTCTACAGATTAAAACAAGAATAAGAAAAAAGAAAGTTTCACTTCCTTTTCGAATATTAAATGCTGTAACTGCTCCGAAAAAAACTCTCAATTATACTTTTATTTTAAAATGAAAAGGTTTTTACATAAATTTAAATAAAGTTTTTTAATGATTAAAGACAGTAATTGGAGACCGTTACCAGATTTTTTAACAATCAATACTAGTAAAATTGAAGGCCTTGGCTTATTTGCAATTAAAAATATTTCTGAAGGGACTGATCTTGGAATTACTCACATATTCGATTCCCGCTTTCAAGATAAATACATAAGATTACCTCTAGGAGCATTTATCAATCATCATGAAATTCCAAATTGTAATGCGGTATTTGCAAAAAATGATTCTGAAATAGGAGAAATTAAACATATTAGAATTGTAACATTAAAAGAAATTAAAGAAGGAGAGGAAATTACTGTAAAATACATAATTAACAGGCTTGAAAATCCAAATTGGGAACATGAATACGAAACTTCTCAATAATTGAAACTTAAATTAAATCGAAAATTGTTTTGTAAATTAATTTTTTCAGAATAAAAAGAGTGTCTAACTCTAATTCATAATAATTGATAAATTTTAGCCCCCCTTATTACAAAATTGTTAATTATTAAACTATTTTTTTAATAAAATTTAATATAAACTGTGATTTATGTTTAAGTTTTTGTTAATTTTGTATATACAATTCTTCAATTATGAATTGGTTTATGGTTATAGCCTTTAGGAATAATTCCTAAAGGCTTTTTTATGTAACATTTTTTTTTCTGAATTAAAATTCATATACTCTTTGCCTGCCACAATATCCTCTAATCTTTTAACAACAATGAAAAGATCTTCAAATCGGTTATATAGCGGGGAAATCCCAAAACGAATAAAATTGGGAGGTCTAAAATCAGGAATTATTTTTACACTATTATTAATACCTTGAATTAATGCCTGACAAATTTGCCAAGAAAATTTGTGAGAAATAGTAATGTGTGCTCCACGTTTTGATTTCTCTTTTGGACTTTCAAGATTGTATCCTAAAGGGACTAATTTTTTATTCAAAAGGGTTATAAAAAACTCTGTTTGTAAAAGACTTTTTTTTCTAATTGATTTTATGCCAGCTTTGAGTGTAATATCAATTCCAGTTTCCATAGCATAGAGAGATAATATTGGGGGAGTGCCTATGGAGAAACGATTAATATTTTCATCTGGAATATAATTCAAATCAAAATTAAAAGGCTTTTTATGACCAAACCAACCTCGTATAGGGTTAGAGAGTTTTTTTAGCAATTCATTTTTGATAAACATAAATGCCGGCGCACCAGGACCTCCATTCATATACTTATAACTACAGCCAATACAAATTTTTGCTTCTGAACTTTTCAGATCTATATCAATAGCTCCAATAGCATGACTTAAATCCCAGACTATTATACTTTTGAATTTTTCTGCCCATATATTTAAATTTTTCATTGGATATAGAAAAGAACTTTTATATGTTACCAAACTAAGACAATAGATACCTGGTTTTTTCTTTATTTGATCTTTGAGAAGATTTAAATCCGCGAAAATTTCCTGACCGTATTTAATTAAATTGACATTTTGTAAAGAAAATATTTTATTTAAACCATCAAGAATATAATTATCTGTTGGAAAATTAAGGATATCGGTTCCTAATTGTTTTGGATAAATATCTGTTGATAAAAGTGAGTGCACTATTTGATATAATCTCACTGACGTTGACTCCCCAATTATAACTTCATCTTTTTTAACATTGAGAAGTTTAGAATATTTTTCAGCAATTTTTTCTGGTAGATCTAACCAATTTTCGTTCCAACTTCGAATTAATCTTTTTCCCCACTGATATCTTAATACCTCGGTTAATTTTTTTTCTGTTTCCCTGGGTAATTTTCCTAATGAATTTCCATCCAAATATATTTCGTTGATCTGATGAATAAATTCTTTTCTAAAATGAGATAAAATATCATTAGAATCTAAATTTTGAAATGTTTTTAGGTTAGTCATTCTTAAAATTTAGAAATAGGGGATTATTTTTTCAACCCATTTTGAGTATTGTTCTTTGCTTGGATGAAGACTATCTTTTGCAATCCAATTTGGATTTGAATATATTTTTCTAGATATAGGGGTAATGTCAATAAACTTTATATTTTCAAAAGCACACACTTCATATATTACTTGATTAAATTTATTGATTTCAACAGCTATTTTATTTGGATCTTGATCTTTTGCAAAAGGCATCGATCCCCAATCAGGTAAAGAAATTACAAATACTCTTTCTTTTCTATTACCACTAAAAGCAATAGCCTCTAATAACAATGATTCAAATTGTACTTTGAACTCTTCTATGTCTCTACCTTTATATTGATTATTTACTCCAATTAATAATGAAACCCAATCATATGGGTAATCTAAACTAGAATCATTAATTGCATTTTTTAATTCATCAGTAGTCCATCCAGTTTTTGCAATAATCTTTGGCTCCGACAAAAATATATTTCTTTTTTTCAATGAATCTACAAGTTGTTTGGGCCAAATGTGTTTTTTAGAAATACCTTCCCCAAAAGTATAGTTGTCTCCAAGTGCTAAATAGCTTTCTTTTAAAATCAACTTTTTGCATGAACTTAATAAAATTAATAAAGTAATTATAATTAAAATATTGA
>CACMUP010000038.1 GCA_902616905.1 uncultured Bacteroidota bacterium | reverse complement strand
TTCTTGTAAAAATAATTTTAAAGAAAGTCAACAACTACCTTTAAATGTAAAAACTTCAGTAGGTGATGAAGGTGAGACTGTGATATTAGGCCCAATGAATCGTGCAAACTTAAATACTGATGAGTTTAAAGCTTGGTTTGAACCTTCTTATAAAAGTCAAAAGGTACCAGAAGTTTGGGTAAATGATCATCTCAGTCTTTGTGAAGAAATAACTTTTAAACTTTTTTTAGGGACTTGGTGTGAAGATACGAAAAGAGAATTAGGACCAATGTTTAAAATTCTAGATGCTCTTAATATTCATCATGATCGAATCGAAATGTATGGTCTGTCAGAATACAAGGATAGCCCTGACAGGTTAGAAAAAAAATATGAGATTCTTAATATTCCTACACTAATATTTTTTGAGAATGGTATTGAAATTAATCGAATAGTTGAATTTCCTGTTGTAAATCTTTTGGATGACTTTTCTAAAATTTTAAATAAACAGCCATATAAAAATTCTTACTCAGATTTTTAAAATGGCTTCGATAGTTTTAAAAAGCAAAGAAGAAATAGAATTATTACGTGAGAGTGCATTAATCGTATCAAAAACACTAGGAATGCTTGCATCAGAAATTATTCCAGGAATAACTTCTCTCAAACTAGATAGTCTTGCAGAAACATTTATCAGAGATCATGGTGCTGAACCTGGTTTTTTAGGGCTATACGATTTCCCAAATACCCTCTGTGTTAGCCCAAATGCCCACGTTGTTCACGGTATTCCAAATAACATTCCTTTTGAAGAAGGAGACATAATTTCAATAGACTGCGGTGCATATAAAAATGGCTTTTATGGTGATCACGCATATACCTTCCAAGTTGGAAATATAAAATCAGAAATAAAAAAACTACTTGAAATTACAAAAGCGTCTCTTTACGAAGGAATAAATTTTTTTAAAGAGGGTAAAAGAATTGGTGATTTGGGTTATGCAATTCAAAATTATTGCGAAAAAGAAGGCTATGGTGTCGTAAGAGAATTAGTTGGTCATGGATTAGGTAAAGAAATGCACGAAGGACCTGAAATTCCAAATTATGGAAAAAGAGGAAGAGGGAAAAAATTTGTTAATGGTATGGTATTAGCAATCGAACCAATGGTAAATCAAGGAACCCGAAAAATTAAACAGCTTAAAGATGGTTGGACTATAATGACAGAAGATGGAAGGCCAAGTGCTCATTTTGAACATAATGTTGCTCTTATAGATGGAAAACCCGAATTGCTATCTACTTTTGAATATATATACGATGCGATTGGTATTAGCAGCTTAGAAGAAAAACCATTTAGGAAAAAACCTTTAATATTATGAAATTGATTCTTAATATTTTTCCAAGACCATGGTTAATTAGATTCAGTATTTGGTTTCTTCCTTTAATTAAAATTTATTTTTCGGGTAGGCGATTTATTGATCCTATAGATGGAAGTTCATACAGGAAGTTTCTTCCATATGGATATCAAAAGTTGAGAAAAAATGCATTATGCCCAGGAACGCTTTCTTTAGAAAGACATAGATTATTATGGCTTTACCTAGATCGAGAAACAAATGTTTTTAAAAAAAAGTTAAATGTATTACACATTGCACCTGAACAGGTTTTTTTTAAAAAATTTAAAAAATTTAGAAATTGGAATTACACAACTTGCGATCTCAATTCACCTTTAGCAGAAATTAAAGCTAACATATGTAATCTACCTTTTAAAAATAATTCTTTTGAATTAATTTTTTGTAATCATGTTTTGGAGCACATTCCTGACCATAAAAAAGCAATAAGTGAATTATACAGAATATTAAAAAAGGGGGGGATTTTAATTGCTCAGGTACCTATAGATTTTAGTAAAGAAAAAACATTTGAAGATTCTAGAATTATAAACAAGAAAGAAAGAAAGAAAATTTTTGGACAATATGATCATGTCAGAGTATATGGAACAGATTTTTTTAGCTTTTTAAATCAAGCAGGTTTTAAAACAAAAAGTATCGATTACATTGATGAGATATCCAAAGAAGAAATTCAAAAATTTGGATTAAAAAAAGATATCATCCCAATCGGGTATAAAGTTTGAAATAATATTTATTTTCTAGGAAAATTTTTTGAGAAATATTGTTCAATTAACCCATCTTCATTTTCAATAATCCAAAATGCTTCTATATCCAATTCTCGATCAACCAAAGCTTTACCCTTTTCATAAGGCATAATCATAAGGGAGGTTGCATAAGCATCAGCAATCATACATTTGTTAGAAATTACAGAGGTACTTAGAATATTTGTCGGAAATGGATTTCCTGTTTTTGGATTAACTGAGTGAACTATTCGTCTCCCTGTTCTTTCGTCTATTTTGTATTTTCTATAATTACCTGAAGTTGCTAAAGCTTGATTGTTTAAACTAAGTGTCCTTATAAAATTGCGATTATTACCTTGTTTAGGGTCATCAATAGCTACTTTCCATAAATTATCCGTTCTAGGACTTTTACCTTGAGCTACTATTTCTCCTCCTACTTCAACTAAAAAAGAATTAACATTGTTTTTTCTTAAAAGATCTGCAATTAAATCAACTGTATAACCCTTAGCCAACGCATTAAAATCTAAATAAATATTTGGATCCTTTTTTTGAATGGTGTTATTCATTGTAAGGGATGTTTTATTCCAACCTGTATATTTCAATATCTCGTCTCTTTCTGATTTACTGACAGATTTTATCTTTTTTTCTGGTCCAAAACCATATGCATTTACAAGTGCTCCAACAGTAGGATCAAAATAACCATCAGTTTTTTTCCAAATAATACTTGAAGCATTATAAACATTTTGAAAATGAACATCTACTTGCAACAAACTGTCTCCTCTATTAATTTTTGAAATATCAGAATCTATTTCATAGGTTGACATTGATTTATTAATTATTGTAAAAATTGAATCAATATGAGTTGTTAAAATATTAGTTTCAAGTGACTTACTTATATAAGTTACAGAATAAGAAGTGCCTAAAGCATATCCATTTATGACTTTTAAATCATTAGTATTTTTTTGCTGACAACAGATTAGCAAAAAAAATATAATAATTCTAAAGTATTTCCTCAAGGCCGCTAAAATTGACAACATATGATTTATTTTTAAATAAAGGTAAATTGTAGTTTTCTGAATTAGCAAATCCTACTCCAGCAAAATAGAGCTTTGCTCTATTTTTTTTTGCGTGTATAATAACTTTTTCCATGGATTTTAGATCATATTTTTTAGGAGAATTTGGGTAGAGACATCCGGATACAACAATAAAATATAGCAATTTTTCTTTCACACAAACAAATTGAGGAGACTGCTTCATGTCAGAATTTACTCCTAAAAATTCGTAACCTTGAATTTTTAATAAGTTTCCAACCTCTTGCATTGCAAGTTGATGTATTTCATTTTTATTTAGTTGCTCCATCTAAAAAATCAAAATTAATTATTTAGACTATAATTAGTATTAGATAAAGGTAAAATAACTATTTTGCATTCATAGAAAAATAAAAATAAGATGTGGATTAAAAAATATGTTCTAGTAGTTTTATTAATAACTTTTGCAGGCTGTTCGAATGAAAAGTATTTAACAAAAACATCATATTCAGGAGGTTATAAATATGAATATGTAACTAATGATCCAACTAAAACCAGAATTTATACTTTGGATAATGGTTTAAAAGTATATTTGAGTCATTTCGAAAAAGAGCCCAGAATTCAAATATTTACAGCTGTAAAAGCTGGTGGTAAAAATGATCCAGAAAACAATACTGGTCTAGCTCATTATCTAGAACATATGATGTTTAAAGGAAACAAATTTTTTGGAACTAAAAATTATGAAAAAGAAAAGCCATTATTAGATTCAATTGAAAAGTTATTTAACGACTATTCAAAATTGGATGATGAAAATGAACGAAAGGCCCTCTATAAAACGATAGATCAACTGTCAAATAAAGCAGCACTATTTGCTATTCCTAATGAATATGATAAAATGATTTCTAAGTTAGGAGGTAAAAGATTAAACGCCTACACAACAGAAGATAGAACAGTTTATTATGTTGATATCCCTTCAAATGAAATAGAACGCTTTTTAAAATTAGAAGGTTCTAGATTTAAGCAAATTGTAAATCGCCTTTTTCATACAGAACTTGAAGCAGTTTACGAAGAAAAAAATAGAAGTTTAGATAGTGACTCCAGAAAAATAGTTAGGGCTTCTTACCAAAGTTTATTCCCAAACCATCCATATGGTAAACAATCTGTGATAGGAACAATTGAACATTTAAAAAATCCGTCAATTACTGAAATCAATAACTATTTTAATAAATATTATCGTCCAAATAATATTGCAATTTGTATGAGCGGTGAATTAAATTTTGATAAGACAATAGAGCTCATTGATAAATATTTTGGTGATTGGAAACCAAATTATGACCTTGTAGAGCCTGAATTTGAAGAGCAAAATAAAATTAATGCCCCAATAATCAATGAAGTTTTTGGACCTGATAAAGAATCAGTAACAATTAGTTATCGCTTTAATGGAAAGAATAAAAAGGAACTAATGAAGTTAATGCTAATTGATATGATTTTAGCTAATAGCACAGCTGGATTAATTGATCTTAATTTAGTACAAAAACAAAAAGTTTTATTTGCTAATTCACTTGTTGACGAAATGAATGATTTTAATGTCCATGTTTTAGAGGGTACTCCAAAAAAAAATCAAAATCTAGAAGAAGTGAAAAATCTGCTACTTGGTGAAATAGAAAATATTAAAAATGGGAATTTTGATAATTATCTAATAAATGCTGTTATAAATGATCTTAAAAAATCCATTATGCTTCAAGATGATTCAGAAAATGCAAATTATTACAGAGGTGATAGAATGGTTCTTGCATTTACAAGAAATGAAACATGGAAAGA
>CACMUP010000037.1 GCA_902616905.1 uncultured Bacteroidota bacterium | reverse complement strand
GCGTTTATCGAGATCGGAAATATCGACTTTATCAATTTCTGGCTTGAAGTAAGCGAAAGTTTTATAATCTGAAAAATTTACATCTCTATCAAAATCTGAGTACACAAGTATTGATGTACAAGAGTTTAACGAAATAAAAGACATAAGTAAAACTAGTTTTTTCATTTTTCAAATTATTAATTAAATTAATAAGCAAAAATAATGCCGAAAATTACTTGTTTTGATTTTTAAAATCAAAAGGACAATGTCTGCAATTACTTTTGCAACAATAACCTCTTTTAAGATGATATTTTTTTGTAAAAACTTTGTATCCCCTCGGAGTTAAGTAAAAATCATCCTCTTCTAATGGATTTAAATTTTCCAA
This sequence comes from uncultured Bacteroidota bacterium, assembly GCA_902616905.1. Taxonomy (GTDB): domain Bacteria; phylum Bacteroidota; class Bacteroidia; order Flavobacteriales; family Flavobacteriaceae; genus MS024-2A. The sequence goes on along the minus strand of CACMUP010000037.1, from coordinate 4,776 downwards.
TTTCATTTATTATTTTTAACCATGATATTTTTCGATAATGTCAAAAATAGTGTAAATCAACCTCTTGAAGTGATAAACGGGTATAAGATCTTTATTAAAAGAGAAGATTTATTACATCCAATTGTTTCAGGAAATAAATTCAGGAAATTAAAATATATTTTCAAAGAAATAATAATTGATAAAATACCAGTTGCAATTACGTTTGGTGGAGCATTTTCAAATCATCTTGCAGCAACTGCATATTTAGGTGACGAATTAGGTATTAAAACAATTGGAATTGTTCGAGGACAAGAATGGAGAGATAAAATCAATGAAAGTAATACCTTGTCTTATTGTTCCTCTAAAAAGATGGATTTAATTTGTCTTTCTAGAGAAGCTTATAAAAAAAAAGAAACTTCAGTGGAGGTGCAAAAAATTTTAAAAAGCATATCCAATTGCAGGTTAATTCCAGAAGGAGGTACAGAATCGCTTTCAGTAAAAGGATGTACCGAAATTCTTAGACCACAAGATTCAAAATTTGATGTAATTTGTAGTAGTGTAGGAACTGGTGGAACTATTGCAGGGTTAATAACAGCTTCATGTAAAAAACAATTTGTATTGGGATTCAATGCATTAAATTCCTCCTCAGCCCTTAATTTGGTAAATCAGTACACAAAAAAGAAAAATTGGGGAATTACAAATGATTTTACATTTGGTGGATATGGTAAGATAAAGCCTGAGCTTATAAATTTTATGAATAATTTTTATAAACAATATAAAATTCCAATAGATCCTGTTTACACTGGGAAAATGCTTTTTGCTATTTTTGAACTTATCAAGAAAAATAAATGGAGATGGGGAAAGAAAATTTTAGTTATTCATACTGGAGGGCTTCAGGGAGTCTCTGGAATGAACAAATACTTAGAGAGAAAAAAATTACCAATTCTCACATATTAAAAAAATTTTTCATAGGAACCATCACATTCATATTTATTTCTTGTGGTATCAGCAAAAAAGTTATTGTTGAGAAAGAATCTTCAAAGAAAAAAAAAATAGAAAGTAAAATTGATTCTCAAACTATAACTAAAGCAGAAAAAAAATATACTAATAAAGAAAAAATCGAATTTTACATCAATAGATATGGTAATGTAGCAAGAACTGAAATGAAAGCTTACGGAATACCAGCTAGTATTACTTTAGCTCAAGGAATTTTAGAATCTGGAATGGGTTATGGAAGATTGGCTAAAGAGGGAAATAATCATTTTGGAATTAAATGTCACAAAGATTGGAAAGGTGATCGTATTTATCATGATGATGATAAAAAAGGAGAATGCTTTAGAGTTTATAATGATCCAGCATCTTCATACAGAGATCATTCTCTATTCTTAAAAACAAGATCTCGTTATGATTTTCTTTTTGAAATAAAAACGAATAATTACAAAGCTTGGGCAAAGGGATTAAAAAAAGCAGGATATGCAACTGACCCAAAATACCCCGAAAAGCTAATTAGTCTTATTGAGAGGTTTGAGTTAAATAAATTTGACTTAAAAAAATCAAAAAAAGCTGAAGAAATATCCTTTGATGGTTATGAAACTAATAGACAAATACATAATGTGAGTAAAGGGGATACTTTATATTCTATTTCAAAAAAATATGAAATTTCTTTAGAGTCACTCATCAAAATAAATGAGATCCAAAACCAAACTATTTACATTGGACAGAAACTAAAAATTCGAGAAACAAACTAACTATGAGATACGAAAGAAGTAGCAAATTATTTCATGAAGCTAAAAAAATCATTCCTGGTGGTGTAAATTCTCCAGTTAGAGCTTTTAAATCTGTGGGTGGGACACCTATTTTTATTGAAAAAGCTAAAGGGGCAAAACTTTATGATGAGGACGGGAATATATATCTTGATTTTATATCCAGTTGGGGGCCAATGATATTTGGGCATGCATATCAGCCAATTATAGAAGCGGTAAATAATCAAGCAATTAAAGGAACTTCTTATGGAATTCCAACTATTTTAGAAACTAAAATTGCTTCTCTAGCTTTAAATATGATCCCTAATATGGATAAAATAAGATTTGTTAATTCTGGGACAGAAGCTTGTATGAGTGCAATAAGATTAGCTAGAGGAGTTACAAATAGAGAAAAAATAATAAAATTCAAGGGTTGTTATCATGGACACTCTGACTCTTTTTTAATCGAAGCGGGAAGTGGAGCTATAACTTTTGGAAGTCCAAGTAGTCCAGGCGTAACAAAAGGAACCGCAAAAGACACTCTTTTAGCAGAATATAACAATATTGAACATGTATCAAATTTTTTTAGTGAATATCCTGAGGAGATAGCTGCTATAATAGTTGAACCTGTTGCTGGAAATATGGGATGCATCCCACCTGTAAAAGGTTTTTTAGAAGGTTTAAGAACCCTATGTAATCAATTTGATTCCTTGCTTATTTTTGATGAAGTAATGACAGGATTTCGTTTAGCAAAAGGAGGAGCTCAAGAACTATTAGGTATAAAAGCTGACATAACTACCTATGGTAAAGTTCTTGGAGGAGGTTTACCAGTCGGAGCATTTTCAGCAAATAATGAAATTATGCAATTTTTAGCTCCAGAAGGACCGGTTTATCAAGCGGGTACACTCAGCGGTAATCCAATTGCAATGGCAGCAGGATACGCAATGCTTAAAGAATTAGATACAAATCAAGAAATATTTAACCGGTTAGATGAAAAATCAAAGTGTTTAGAAGAAGGGTTTAGGGGAATACTTAAGAAAAAGAACATTCCATTTCAAATAAATCGATTGGGATCTATGTTTTCATTACATTTTACTAAAGAGCCTGTTATTGATTTTAAGTCATCTGCAAAAGGGAATAATAATCTTTTTAATAGATATTTTCATGGAATGTTAGATGAAGGAATATATTTACCACCTAGTGCTTTTGAAAGTTATTTTTTAAACGATGCTCTATCAATAGAGGATGTTGAATTTACAATTTCGAAATTTAAAAAAGTTATTTCAAGGTTTTAAAACTTGACATTTGTTTAATTGACTTATTGTACTTTTGTTTTTTAAATAGTATTTTCAAGAGTGAACCTAAATACTATTATTTAAAAGCTCTATTGAAATAGTATTTTCTTCTTTAATAATTTTGATAATTTTTTTTTGCCCTAACCCTTTTATAGATTTATCCCATTTTTTATTACTTAAACCTGCTTTTTCTTTAATATCTACTAGATGAGCAGGTGAATTTTGTTTGATAATCTCTAATATTTTTTTTTCTTCCTCCGTTAGAGCAATTTTCTTTTGTTCCTGTTTCATTTGAGGAAAAAATAAAACCTCCTGTATAGAACTGTTATTTGTCATTAACATTACCAAACGATCAATACCAATACCAATTCCAGATGTTGGAGGCATTCCATATTCTAAGGCTCTGAGGAAGTCTTGATCAATATACATAGCTTCATTATCTCCTTTTTCGCTGAGTGCTAATTGTGCTTCAAAACGATTTTTTTGATCTATTGGGTCATTTAATTCAGAGTAAGCATTAGCTAGTTCTTTACCATTAACTAATAATTCAAATCTCTCTGTTAAATTTTTATTAGACCTGTGTTCTTTTGTTAATGGACTCATTGACTTTGGATAGTCAATAATAAAAGTTGGTTGAATATAATGGTGTTCACATTTCGATCCAAAAATTTGATCTATAAGCTTTCCATGTCCCATTGTTTCATCTACTTCTATTTCAAGATTTTTTGCAACCTTTCTTACTTCATTCTCATTCATTTTAGAAATATCAATACCAATATGTTTTTTTATAGCCTCAAGTATAGGAATCCTTGGATATGGAGGTTTAAAATCAATTTTATTGTTACCTACTTGTAGAAAAGTATTTTGGTTAAGTTCAAATGTAATTTTCTCCAAAAGTTTCTCTGTGGTTTCCATCATCCAGAAATAATCTTTATATGCAACATATAATTCCATAACAGTAAATTCTGGATTGTGTGTTCGGTCCATACCTTCATTTCTAAAATCTTTAGCAAACTCAAAAACTCCTTCGAAACCTCCAACAATTAATCTTTTAAGATATAATTCATTCGCAATTCTTAGGTATAATTTAGTATTAAGTGCATTATGATGTGTTACAAATGGTCTTGCTGCTGCTCCACCAGGTATTGGCTGCAGAATTGGAGTTTCAACTTCTAAGTAACCTTTTTCGTTAAGAAACTCCCTGATGATAGTTGTTATTTTTGATCTTTTGATAAATGTATTTTTTACATTTGGATTTACAATTAAATCAACATAACGTTGTCGATATCTTAATTCAGAGTCGTTAAAGGCATCATAGATATTTCCCTCACCGTCAATTTTAGGAAGTGGAAGTGGGCGTAATGACTTATTTAATATTTTAAAATTAGAAACTTGGACAGTTTTTTGACCAACTTTAGTTGTAAATAATTTACCCTCTAATCCAATAATATCTCCAATATCTAAAAATTTTTTATAGACCTCATTGTATTGAGACTTGTCATCTCCCTTACATATTTCATCACGATTAAAGTATATTTGAATACGACCAGAACTATCCTGCAATTCAGCAAAACTGGCACTTCCTTGAATTCTTCTCGACATTAATCGACCTGCAAGTGAAACTTTTTTTCCTTCTATGTATTTTTTATTAAGATCAGTCGCGTAAAAATTAACAATAAACTGCTCAGCTGGATAAGGATTGATTCCAAGTTTTCGAATTTCTTCTAGTTTTTCTCTTCGAATAATTTCCTGTTCGGAAA
>CACMUP010000036.1 GCA_902616905.1 uncultured Bacteroidota bacterium | reverse complement strand
TAGTATTGAATTCACTTCTAAGAAAAAGAATATTATCATCTAAATTATTTTTGCCAACAAAGATTAAATCAAGAGACAAATTCTTATTCCTTAAAATATTTTTCAAAGAATTTGAAATTAAGTTCAACATGAAAAGGTTTGACTCTTTGGTCGTACTAATGAGCAAAATTTTCATAGAAAAACTAATTTTTAATTTTCATTAATTTTATTACTAAGGAGTTCTTCAACCTTAGCTACAAGTTTTTCTGTTGCATCAAACCAAGAAAGCAAATTTCCATTCTCATCAGCTGTAATTATAACATAATTTCCTTGTGAATCTTTTATTCGATTTATATCCCATACCCATTTTTCATGACCAGAAAATGATATTGCAGTACTAGTAATTTTTGAAACATCCTCATAACTTATATTAAATTTTAATACTTGGTTATCGAAACTTGCAGAATATAATTTTTGATTTTTATCATCATAAAAAAGCTTTGTAATTTCAGAGCGATGTAAATTTATCTTGTTTTCGAAACTAATTGAAGTGTTAGAATTAGAAATATTATTTATTTTATATACATAAATTTGTCCTGTATTGGTCCCTAAAAATAAACGCACCCCAGCCAATGAAATTGCAGTAATTTCTTGATTTTTAAAATCGATCTCATTAATGTTAATCGGGAAGTTGTTTTCCAATGTTTGAATTAGTAACCCTTTATTAGTTGACAATAAAAGACCATTTAATTTTCCAACGTAAGCACTTGAATTTAATGTATTACCTTCTGATAACTTAACCAAGTTTTCATTTTGATACATAACCACTTCCTTTGAAGATAATATAAAAAGTTGTTTCAGATCTTTATTGTAATGGAGATCTTTTATTGAAGATGTTGACTCGTAGATTAATTTTTTTCTTTCTTTTGGATTATTTAAATCAATTCTATAAACATTTCCGTTAAATGTTCCTATGAAAATTATATTAGAATTTGCAATTTTAACATTTCTAATTCTTTCATTGATTTTTATTTTAGGAATTTCTTCTTTAGAAGCACCATTCAAAATATAGAGGTACTGATCATCTCCCCCCATGGCTATAATACTACTTTCAAACGAACTGATTGATCTAATTGAAGAGGCAGGTTTTATATTTTTAATTTTCATTGAAGTCTCTCTGTAAGAATTTTTATTTTCTAAAACCTTTATAGCTGTTTGTAATAATAAAAAAAGTCCTTCCGTTTCAACTTTCTGTGAGCTTGTCGCATCTAATAAACTTTGGTATTCATAATATTTATCTACGGCTTCGCTTATTTTCGAAATCACTATTTCATTCGGTGTATTATTAATATTATCTTCCGTAATTGATTCTAATTCTAACATTAAAGGATAAAATTCAGTTTCAAGAAGTGCAATTTCCTTTAGTTTATCTGCCAAGTCCTTGGCTTCATAGGCTTTTTGTCGCTCCTCTAAAGCTTTTATTTGTTCTCGATTAGCTTTTTTTTCTGCTTCTCTAGCGTTTTTACTTTCCTCCTGAGCAAGAATAGCACTATTTAATGCACTTTCTTGTGCAGCTTTAGCTGCTAAAAATGATTTGCGAGACTCTAATCGAGCATCGTTAGCAATTTGTTGTTCTTTCTTTGCAACTAATAAACTTGAATCTGCTTTTGTCTTTGCCTCCTGAGCTTCCTTAGTTTTTTTACGTGCAAGCTTAGTTGCAATCTTAGCCTCCTCCAAGTTAATCTCTGCTTCTTCTTTGGATTTAATTGCGCTGATCGCTGCAATCAAAGCTACAAAAAAGAGAATACTAACAGTAGAAATCACAATCTTATTAGATCTTTTTTTTCTCCTAATTTTTAGCTCTTCCCTCTCTTTATTTTTTTTAAATGTTAACTCACTTTTGTTTATATAATCAATTGTTTTAGAATAATTTAAAGAATATTTTTTTGCCCAATTTTCATTCTGGATTGATTCATCTCTCCACATGATTGATGATTCTAACTCAGGAGAGGACATCAAACTTATTTCATTCAAACTGAATTTATCTGCGAGTGCAGCGAGATTAATATAATTTAAAAGTGTTTTCTTTTCTTCATCTATCCATCTCTTTTCACGATCCCAATTTATATTTTTTTGATATTTAAAGGATATTATGTCATTCAAAAGTATTTTTTGTTTTCTGCTGCTTTTAATTCCAGAAATTTTTTCTTCAAAAACACAAAAATATTCTCCAAGTTCATTTTTGAAAATTGAAATAAGTCTTTCAGCACATGATTTTTCTATTCCACTAATTTCAAGTAAGTTTTTAAAGTTACTTGAAAAAAACTGGTTTTCTAGGTTTTCAAAATTCATAGTTGACCGAAAAAGCGTTGAAAAAGATTCCTGATCGTCTTGAGATAGTGATATAAAGATCTCCTCTAATTTATTTGATATCACGTTTCTTACTCCTCCATGCAAATTTATTTCGTTTTCACTAATTTTTTTTGATTCTATATTTTCATTTAATAACCGATAAAGTAAATATTGAATGTTTGGAAGTAAACTCATATCCTTCGTTAATGATTCAACCATTATATCATATGCATTTTGGTCAAATTCAATCCCGTTTTCAGTGAAATTTTCTCTTATAAGTTTTTTTAGTATTTCAGAGCCGGAATTTTGTATAGAGTACTGAGATTTACTAAATAATTCTTGTATACTACTGAATTTACTCAGACCTGGAATATATCCAGTTTGTAAGCAAATCATAAAGTAGACTGAAATTTCTTTTATTCTAACGGTCCTTGAAATAATATCCATCAGTAATTTATTCTCTGCTTCTTTTTTGTTCTCAGGATTATTAAATAAAAAGATATCTTCTAATTGATCTACTACAATTAATAAGTTCTTTTTTTCATTTATATCAGATTCAGAATAAATTTTTGAAATAGATAATGATTGATCCTCATCAACAATTTTTTTATAGTTTAAAAAATCCTCAGTATTTGATCTCAGGTCCATATTTATTGCACCTGATGAAGTAATTGCACTAATCATGTTGTCAATGGGACTTATCCCTGGTCTAAAACTACAAATTGCCCAATCTACTCCTGATTGACCTAGGAAACCTTTTTTTAATCTTGGAATTAAACCTGCATTCACAAGGGATGTTTTCCCTGAACCTGATGGACCAGTTAAAGTTATTAGCTTATTTTTTTGGATTATTTTGAGCAAGTTTTCAACTTCTTTTTCACGACCATAGAAAATTGAGTTGTTTTCTTCCTGATATGGATTTAAACCAACAAGTTTAGATTTTAATGCCATTAAACTTTTTATATTCTCAAATGTATCAAAATTTGAATTTGGAATTGTATTTTTATAACTAATTTAATAATATAATGTTCAGATTCTACTATAGTTATGATTTGATGTCTGAACTTGAAAAAGAGTTACAAAGGGATCATAAGATGGTTCAACTCATGGTTGATGAATATGACCTTTTTCTTTTATCAATTCCATTAATTGATGCTCTATCAAGCGAACTCGCAGCAGAAATTGTCGTAATCTCGACAAGTCACAAAAAGTCCATGAAACTCGTAAATTTATGTAAAAGGCTTATAGATATGAATGTTCAAATCTACTGGAAAGTTGATAAAGATCTATTCGTAAAAGAGGACTATTTTGCAATTTTTGACAAAGAATATCTCATAAGTAAATACAATCAAGAAGATTTTGAAAATGCTGAAAATTTGGTTCGATCTAAAAATGACTTCTTCAATGGCCTAACCCTTGCTTCTAAAAAACTCTCAATGTTTGATGGTGATATTCTTATAAATTTTGAATTAAATCAAAGCATTGTTTACCCTGGAGAAGAAGTTATTTTAACTTGGGAAGTTCAAAATGCACATGAGATAAAAATTGAACCATTTAATGAAAAGTTTGAAGAAAAGGGAATTAAACGTTTAACAGTAAACAAGGACACAAAATTTACGCTTGTAGCCAAAAATAAAGGTGTTATTCAAAAAAAAAGTTTATATGTAAGAGTCCTGAAAAGGAAAGAAATTAATTTTGATATTGAAGTATTTGACCCAATATTAAAGGAGTATATTGCTCTTCAAACTTCTAATGATAACTCAAATGATTATGCTGTTTATTTTGGACAAAGAGTGAAATTGTCTTGGAATATAAAAATGCTTGGTAAACTTTTAGAGGCAAACTTAGGTAACTTACCGTTAGCTGGTAATCATGAATTTGAAATTTCAAAAAAAACAGATTTTAATTTTGTTTTCCAGTCTATAAATAACAGTCAGAGAAAAATGATATCAATTCATTGCTTTGAAAATAAGGAAATTTTTAACAAACCTAATAGAGACGTGGAGATAAAATCAGTCAAAAATAAATTTTTTTTTAAAAAATTCCTTTACTTAGTGACAGATTACATTAGAAAAATATTTTAATGATGGAACCTTCTGTTAAGGTAAATTTTATAAACAGATTGTTAATTAAATGTTCTGGGGCTAGTTTAGAAATATTAGAAAATTGTCCAAGGTTTGAAATAACAAAATATTCTAGTATCGGGATGACTATAGTATTTACCGCTATACTTGCTGTTGTTTCTTCTTTTTTTGCACTTTCAATTATTTTCGAAAATCTTATTATCAATGTTATTTTAGCTTTTTTATGGGGAGCAATAATTTTTAACCTTGACAGATATATTATTTCAAGTATGCGTTCTTCAGAAAGTAAATGGAGTGATTTTCTAAAGGCTGTTCCAAGAATAATTATTGCAATCATAATTGCAGTAATAATTTCAAAGCCAATGGAAATTCAAATTTTTAAATCTGAAATTGATGCTTATTTGAAAGTTGAAAATACAAACTTAATATCAGATGTAGATTTAAAGTATGCTCAGCTAATTAACGATAATAATTTTAAAAAGAAATCGACTGAAGAACAGTTTAATAAACTTCTTATGTTGCGAGAGAAATATTATCAAGATTATAAGTGTGAATGTGACGGCACATGTGGCACCTTAAAAAAAGGGAGAGGAATTGAATGCTTTAGCAAAAAAGACAAATACGAAAAATTTGAAAAAGAAATGATTTCTGAAAGGAACAAACGAAATAAAATATTAAAACAATTAAATAATGAGGAAAATGTTATTAGACTTCAAATGAAAAATGAGAAAAAAATGCTCAAAGGAAGTCTTTCGTATGGTTTATTGGATCAAATTAGAGCTCTTAACAATCTTGAAACTGCCTCATCGATGTTTGTTCTTTTTATGTTTGTCATGATAGAGATTGCTCCAA
>CACMUP010000035.1 GCA_902616905.1 uncultured Bacteroidota bacterium | reverse complement strand
GAATTTTCCCTGTGGGCATTAAAATTGAAAAAGATTCTAATTATCCAAAATTGATTATTGAACAAGTAAAAAAGAATGAGAAATATATAACAGTCTTTAAAAACAAAAAATTAGCAGAATTAAGCCTAGCTGAATGGAAGGATGAGTTTGGAATATGTTTAAAAAAAACTAGTATAAATAAAAGTCAAAAAGATTGCACTAATTTAATACTAAAACAATGCAATAAGAATGACACATGTTCTGATTCTCCAGAGGAATACAAAGGAAAAATTGATGCTTTAGTAAAATCACTTAGTTATCCATATTCTAATTTTTTAATTGTTGAAAAAGGGAGAAAAGACGGTGAAAATGCATTTATATATATTGAAAATGATAAACTCACTGGTTACGGCTATTTTGATTTAAATTATCAGATCAATAATAAATCACAAATAAAGAATCGTCTTATTTCAGTAAGTGAGAATTATGACACTAAAAAATTAATTTATACCTACTTATATCAGAAAAAATTTTTGAAGTTAATACATTTACAATAAACAAATCTATATTTTCATTTAACTATATTCAATGAAAAAATGGCAATACAAACTTCACAGTATTATTTATGAAGCAGATACACCTGCAGGAAAATTATTTGATGTACTATTATTAATAGCCATTTTACTAAGTGTATTATTTGTTGCACTTGAGAGTGTAGCTTACATAGAGGATAAATATCAAATCTTTTTCGAGAATGCAGAATGGGTATTTACAATAATTTTCTCAATTGAATATTTTATTAGAATTGTATGTGTTCGCAGACCATTAAGCTATATATTTAGTTTTTATGGTATTATTGATTTAATTTCAGTACTACCTAAATATCTCTCGATACTAACAATTGGAAATCATAATTTATTAGCTCTTAAAACATTTCGTCTTTTAAGGGTTTTTAGGATTTTAAAATTGACTCCTTATATAGGTGAATCAAACACACTCCTTAAAGCACTAAATGCAAGTAGAAAAAAAATATTTGTTTTTATATTTGGAGTTCTTATACTATGTATCATTTTTGGAACACTAATGTATCTTATAGAAAGTGAAGAAAGCGGTTTCACAAGTATCCCAAGAAGTATTTATTGGTGTATTGTAACACTCACAACAGTTGGTTATGGAGATATAGTTCCTCAAACACCATTAGGGCAACTTTTTGCTTCTATTATAATGATATTAGGTTATGGTATTATTGCAGTTCCAACTGGAATTGTAACTGCAGAAATGACAAAAACACAAAAAATTGATTTAAACACGCAAGCTTGTCCTTACTGCATGAATTCTGATCACAAAGAAGAATCTGTATATTGTCATCAATGTGGAAAACCGCTAAATGATGTCGAATAAATCATTGATATATATAGCTGGTCCTACTGGCGTAGGTAAAACAAAAATTAGTATAGAATTAGCAAAAAAATTTAAAACTGAAATAGTTTCTTGTGATTCTAGACAATTTTATAAAGAATTAAAAATTGGGACTGCTCCTCCAAGTTCAGATGATTTAAAAGAGATTAATCATCATTTTATTCAAAATAAATCTATTGAAGAAATATTTACAGTAGGTGATTTTGAAAAGGAAGCGATAAATAAAATAGATACTCTTTTCAATTTGCATGATACATTAATCATGGTTGGTGGTTCAGGATTGTATGCAGATGCTATTATGTTTGGTTTAGATAAATTCCCTGAAATTTCAAAAGAAATTAGAAATCAAATAAATTTGTTTTATGAAAATCACGGGTTAAAAGCATTACAAGAGTTACTGTTAGAAAAAGATCCAAAATATTATACTCGTGTAGACAAAAATAACCATGTGCGTTTAATTAGAGCAATAGAGATTTGTATATCTAGCGGGAAAACTTATTCTTCATTTCTAGGAAAAAAAAAGGATGTTAGAAAATTTGTTTCTAAAATAGTAGTAATTGAATCTCCAAGAGAAAGACTCTATGAACAAATAGACAAAAGAGTTGATTCCATGGTGAATGAGGGTCTAGAGAAGGAAGTGAAAAATTTATTGAATTATAAAAAATATCCTGCACTAAATACAGTAGGCTATAAAGAATTATTCCCCTTTTTTGAAGGGGAAATAAAATTTGAAGATGCTATTAATGAAATAAAGAAAAATACTCGCAGATATGCAAAAAGACAAATTACATGGCTTAAAAAATATGACAACGCTTTATCTTTTAATAACAATACACCAATCATAGAAATTTTTAATTCTTTAATTAATTAGTTGATTTTGAACTATATTTATTTTAATAATTATTAAAATATTTTTCAACGTTAGTTTGAACACGTTCTTTTATAGAGTCCAAAGGGGTTTTTTCAAACTTTTCTCCTGTGATTTTCTCATACAATTCAATATATCTGTTTGAAATTGATTCAATTCTAGTTGAGGTAAATTCAGGTAGTTTTTGTTTTTTTAATCCTTGAAAACCTTCACTAATTAACCATTTCCGAACGAATTCTTTTGAAAGCTGTTTTTGCGGTATATTATTTATTTGCCTTTTATCATATCCATTTTCATAAAAATACCGTGATGAATCTGGAGTATGTATTTCATCTAATAAAATAATTTCTCCAGATGTCGATTTTCCAAATTCGTATTTAGTGTCAACCAAAATTAAACCTTGGCTTTTAGCAATCTCTGTCCCCTTTTTGAATAACTTTTTTGTGTATTCTTCTATTAACTTATAATCTTTCTCACTAACTATTCCTTTACTTATGATTTCGTCTTTGGAAATATCCATGTCATGACCCTTTTTAGCTTTTGTCGTAGGCGTTATAATTGGGCTATCAAACTTGTCATTTTCTTTCATACCCTCTTGGAGTTTTATTCCGCATATTTCTCTTAATCCACTTTTATATATTCTAGCTGCATGTCCAGATAAATACCCTCTTATAACCATTTCAATTTTAAAGGGTTTACAATACCTTCCTACAGAGACATTAGGATCTGGAGAAGTCATTAACCAATTTGGAACAATGTCCTTTGTATCAATTAACATTTTTGTAGCTATTTGGTTTAAAATTTGCCCCTTGTATGGAATTCCTTTTGGTAATACAACATCAAAAGCAGAAAGCCTGTCTGTAACAATCATGACTATTAATTCATTTTCTAAATAATAAATCTCACGAACTTTTCCAGAGTATATAGATTTAACGCCTTTCAAGTTTAAATCAATTTTCATTAATGTCTTTGTCATATTTAGTTGTCGTGTTCTATGGATTTATAAGCTTCAATTATTTTTTTAACAATTGGGTGTCTTATTACATCCTTATCATCTAAATGTATAATTCCAATTTCTTTTTTATTATTTAAAATCAATAGTGCCTCTTTTAAACCAGAAATCATTCTTCTAGGTAAGTCAATTTGTCCTGGATCACCTGTAATCATAAATTTTGCATTTTTACCCATTCTAGTCAAAAACATTTTCATTTGTGAATGTGTTGAATTTTGTGCTTCATCTAAAATAACGAATGCATTATCAAGTGTTCTACCTCTCATAAATGCTAGGGGAGCAATTTGTATAATACCCTTTTCTATATAGTTTTGAAGAGTTTCCGTTGGAATCATATCTCTTAGAGCATCGTACAAAGGCTGCATATACGGATCAAGTTTTTCATTTAAATCACCCGGTAAAAAACCTAAATTTTCTCCAGCTTCAACTGCTGGCCTAGTTAAAATGATACGTTTTACTTGTTTTTCTTTTAAAGCTTTTACTGCTAATGCAACACCTGTATATGTTTTTCCAGTTCCAGCAGGGCCAATTGCAAAAACCATGTCATTTTTCCCCATAGCTTCGACTAATTTTTTTTGATTTAAAGTTTTTGCTTTAATAATTTTCCCACCTACACCATGAAGAATTGTTATCTCTGTTCCTCCCTTGAGTAATTCTTCGTCTTTATTTTTTGACATTAGAATTCTTTCAATTATTTCATCATTAAGAATATTAAACTTTTGGTAATGTGCAACTAGCATGTCAGCCCTTTTTGAAAATTCTTTAAGAATAAATTCCTTACCATAAGCTTTTAGTGAATTACCCCGAGCAACAATTTTAATTTCAGGAAAATAGCTCATTAATTTTGTAATATTTGAGTTTTGTTCACCAAAAAAATCCTGAGAATCAACTTCTGTTAAATCAATTTTTATTTCATTCAAAGGTTACAAAATTAAAATGGTTTATTTTTATTATGTTTAAATATATATTATAAAAATAGATAATTTTAAACTAAAATAATCTTTATGGCCATTGTAACATTAACTACTGATTTTGGACATAAAGATTTTTCAATTTCAGTTATTAAGGCTGCTCTTTTACAACAGATTCCAAATTTAGACATTGTTGATATTTCTCACGAAATTAGTCCATATAATGCATCTGAAACTGCGTATATACTGAAAAATGCATTTAGAGCATTTCCAAAAGGTAGCATTCATATAATAGGAGTTGAATCCGAATGGACCCCAGAGAACATTCATCTAGTCATGGAGTTTGAGGAACATTTTTTTATAGGAGCAGACAATGGAATCTTATCAATGATAAAAGAAGATTTTATTGCTACTAAAATTGTTGAGATAAATATCCACAAAAATGTTATAACTTCTTCTCCTGTTTTAGATATATTTATAAATGTTGCTGCACATATTTCAAGAAAAGGTTCTCTAGAAGTTATAGGTAAGCCAATAAAAAAAATTAAGGAATTAACAAATATAAAACCAGTAATTAACCCAGAAGGAAATCAAATATTAGGTAGTGTAATTTATATTGATAACTATGGAAATTTAGTTTCAAATATTAAAAAAGATCTTTTCAATGAAATTGGAAAATCAAGGAGTTTCATAATCTACGCAAGATCAGTTAAATTTAATGAAATATATAAAAGTTATAGTGAAGCTATTGACTTCAGCTTACCAAAAGGAAAAAGAGAAGAAGACGGAAAAAAACTTGCTATATTTAATACTTCAGATCATCTTGAACTTGGAGTATATAAAAGTAATCCACTCACTATTGGTGGAGCTGGATCACTATTCGGATTGGATTATAGGGATCAAATAACTGTAAAATTTGAATAAACTATGTATAGTATTGCATTAAGAGAATTACGTTTTTACTTTGGCAATATATCAGGCTATATTATTTTAACAATTTATTTATCTATAAATACATTGCTGCTTTGGTTTTTTGACACTCCTTATCAATTGCTAAATTTTAATTTTGGTGATTTAAGTACTTTTTTTTTAATAAACCCATTTCTTTTCTGCTTTTTGATTCCTGCATTAAGCATGAGAAGTTTTTCCCAAGAAAAAGTTAATGGAACTATTGAAGTTCTTTTGACTAAACCCTTAAAACCTTCAAATATTTTTGCAGGTAAATTTCTCGGAATATGTTTTATACTTTTATTTTGTATTGCTCCTACTTTTTATAATATTTTAGCGTTTAGTTCTTTATTAGATTTTCAGTCAAGCTTAGATTTAGGAAAGTTAATATCATCCTATATTGGATTACTTTTTTTAGGAATACTTTTTTTAAGTTTAAGTCTTTGTTGTTCATTAATATTTAAGAATCAAGTAGCTTCATTTTTAACAGCAACATTAGTTTGTTTTGCCCAATATTTTCTTTTTGATTTTGTTGCAGATTATTTTTCAAATCCATACATATATGATATGTTTAAAAATCTTGGCGCAAAAACACATTATGAAAATTTAACGAAAGGTATTATGCATCTCAATGATTTAATATATTTTTTTGGGCTAAG
>CACMUP010000034.1 GCA_902616905.1 uncultured Bacteroidota bacterium | reverse complement strand
GGAGGATCAACTTGCAATAATTCCTGACATTAATTTCAAATCAGAATAAAAAGTGTTTTTAACTAATAATTAGGTTTGCTCTGTAATCATCTAATATCAATTTTAGATAAATCAATTCTTATTAAAGATTGGATTTAAGTTCAATGGATTAAAACACTACAAGCCAATCAAACATTTTGGAGAAGAGGAATCTCTGAAAAAAACAAAGAGAGAGATAATAGAAAAATTGAGCTGTGTGAAAGTTTAGTGATTGATCTTCATATTATCAAATACAATGAAACAATTTCAAAAAATCTCACTAAATCAAGATTACACCTCTCATAAGTTCCAATCTAAAAATCGATATATTAGCCTATCGAATCCTTGAATAAAAACAGATTATTTTTTAAATAACCTATCTTAGATTTAAAATAGGTTGATTAATATCAAATAAACCATATCGTCTTATAGACTTCATTGAGTTCCAATTTAAGGGGATACGGAACCCATTGAGCCCGTAAAGAAATCGTTAAACATTGATTACCAGTATATTAGCTAAATGGTCAAAGTCCAGGTGTGACCAACTATAGAACCTCTAAGTCCTTGACTATGAATGTTTTCCATATTGTTCCTCGTTCTGTTATAAAATCCACATTCTATTATTATAAATACTTATATTTAATACTAAACGGTTATTATGAAATTTTTCACTCTATCAATAAATTTAATCTTCGGACTAATACTATCTGCTCAACCCACTATAAAAGAAATTTTAGATTCCCCTTTTGCATCTAATTTGACAGTCTCTAAAGGTGGTAAAACAATCGCATGGGTAGACAATATTGCTGGTGAAAGAAATATATTTATTGCAACAGGAGATCAATTTTCTTACGTTTATAAGCTTACAGAATATGTTGGAGACCAAGGAATATCTCTAAGTAATTTAGAGTTTACACCCGATGAGTGCAGGTTGGTTTATGTTAGAGGGAATACAAAAAATAAACAAGGAGAGGCAGCGAACCCTGGTTTGCTTGATCAAGACACAGAGCAAGCTGTTTTTATCCATTCTTTAGATAAAAGTAAAAAAATAAAAATTTCTAAAGGTTCTAGGCCAAGCATTTCACATGACGGATCTACAATCGCATTCGTCAAAGAGAGCCAAATATGGACAGCTTTCTTAAATGACAGTATAGTTCAACCAAAAATGTTATTCAATATTCGTGGATCTCAATCTGATATCAATTGGAGTCCAAATGACAATTATTTAGCTTTTACAAGCTCTCGTTCTGACAACTCATATATTGGAGTTTACAGCTTCGAGGATAAGAAGGTAGTTTTCATGGATCCTTCAGTTGATCGTGACTTTTCTCCTGAATGGAGTCCAAATAACAAAAAAGTCGCATTTATTAGAAGACCATATGCCAAAGATGTTCCACCATTTAGCCCACAAAAAAGTGCCCGGCCATGGAGTATTAGGGTTTTAGACTTAAGCAGCGGTCAGTCTACCTCTTTGTGGGAAGCAGACCCAGGTATGGGTTCTGCATTTTTTAATCAGTTCCCTAGAGATCCTCTCAAATGGACCGATGACAATCAACTTATTTTCCCGTGGGAGAAAAATGGATGGATGCATCTATATTCCTTGGATGTTAAGTCAGGGAATACCTCTCAGCTAACATATGGTGATGGAATAGTCGAACAATATCATCTTAATAAAGAGGAAAACTACATCTTATACACTACAAATGTAAATGATTTGCACGCACGCCATATTGGGAAGATATTCCTTGATTCAAAAAAAAATGTCATGCTTACAAATGGTGAGGGAATTGAAGTTAGCCCATTTCCTGTAAAAAAAGGATTTGTTTTCTTAAAGTCAACGGCCCAACATACTTCTCG
The DNA here is from genome assembly GCA_902616905.1 of uncultured Bacteroidota bacterium. GTDB lineage: Bacteria > Bacteroidota > Bacteroidia > Flavobacteriales > Flavobacteriaceae > MS024-2A. The sequence continues at coordinate 6,546 of CACMUP010000034.1, read as the reverse complement.
TCCAGCATTATTTTTAAAAGGGGAAGAACGATTGATTGGAAACAAAACAAAGATTTTCAAAAATCAAAGAATACCTAATATCATCAAAATATCTGCTACTGACGGGAGTAAATTTATGGCTACTATTTTTTATCCAGACAATTATAACAAGAAAAAAAAGTATCCAGTATCAATTTTTCTCCATGGCGGGAGTCGAAGACAAATGCTTCGAACATACCACTACATTGGATATTACAGCAATGCATTTGGTGTACAACAATATTTCGCAAGCCAGGGCTATATAGCTGTAATGATCAATTATCGAAGTGGAATTGGTTATGGTACCGAATTTAGGGAAGCTGATAATTACGGGATTACGGGAGCTAGCGAGGTATATGACTTAATTGGGGCTGGAGAATACTTAGCATCAAGAAGTGACATAGACCCAAATCGAATAGCAATTTGGGGGGGTAGCTACGGAGGGTATTTAACAGCACACGGTCTTTCTCGAAGAAGTGATATTTTCTCTGTAGGCGTTGATATTCATGGCGTACACAATTGGAACACAGAGCTGCCAACTTTTGCTAGTTGGTATAATCCCCATTACTATCCTAAAATCGCAGCGTTGGCATACCAATCTTCACCTGAAGCACATTTAGATGGTTGGGAAAGTCCAGTATTATTAATCCATGGGGATGACGATCGCAATGTCCCTTTTACCGAGTCCGTTGTTTTATCAGAACAATTAAGAGAGAGGGGTGTTTATTTTGAGCAATTAATATTCCCAGACGAGGTACATGGATTTTTGCTTCAAAATAATTGGGTTAGGTGCATGGAAGCCACGTTTGAATTTATTGATAGGCATATAGGGGTAAAATAATGCCTAATTTTCATTTAAGTTTTCTGTTAATAAAATTAAGAATTTTACTGTATCCCTCAAAATGAACTTTTATTTTGTTAGTGGTTTGCATCAAAACTAAAACTTATTGTATTTAAAAGTAAATTACAATTGGTCCAGAGTAAATCAAATCTTGACCAAATATTTAAGAGTATAGAAATTAAAGCATTGCTCATAAACGTGATTTTTTGTCATAATTAAATTAATAGAATAAAGTCTTAAATACATGCAAAAAAAATCCCCACCAAAGGTGAGGATTTACATTAAATAATTTGCCTTTATTTATTTGAAAGTATATCTAATTCCAATTTGAGCTCTCCACCGAGATCCTGACAATCCAAAATCTCTAACCCTTGGCTCATCTGATCCATCTTGCCATCTGAAAACTGGGTCGGGTCCAGCAGTAACTGTTCTTAGCGGTTGAGCGAAACCAAAACGTCCTACATTGTAAATTCTTCCCCAGTCTGAGTTGACTAAGTTTGTAAAATTAAATATGTCAAATGTAAACTGAAGTTTATTTCTTGATACGATCAAGTCCTGAACAAATCGAAGATCTACTACATCAGTCCATGGACCCCTTGTCATATTTTTTTCAACATAATCCCCTCTTCTGCTTTGAAGGTAATCATTATTTTCAATGAAAGAATTTAGTGCAGACCAATTTGTAGGATCTTCTAAAGTTATTTCGTTTTCATTTGCAGGCACATAAATCAATGCGTTATCTCTTGAATCATCATTTAGAAGATCTGCACCATCTCTGTAGGTATAACTAAATGGGGCACCTTCACTACCAGTGTAAAATAGACCAAGTTGAGTTCTAAGATTGTTATTCCATTTAATCTCATAAGAAAGATTTCCAATTACTCTATGTCCTTGACTAAAAAATGATCTACCCACAGGTTTTGGTGCATTTTTACCATTAACTGTTGGCTGACCTCTCCAATTTGATGAGTTTTGAGAAGAAGTTTGATCGTAAAGAATAAATGAATCTCCAAATGAATAAGTGGCAGAAAAATCAAGACCATTATTAAAATCTTTTGCTATTTGAAGACCTAAATTATATGAGTATCCTTCAGAAGTATTAAATACAAGAGGGATGCGATCATAAGTTGGATCTAGTGTTGCTCTCCGATTATAATATGGCCTGTTGTCAGCTCCGTTTAATCTACCAATAGCATTACCAATATTCAAGTTTTCATAAGCAAACCCTTGAAGATTGTCGGTAAATAATCCGTCAAAAGTGAATTTCCAACCACTATCTAAAACTTTGTCAAAACCTATGGCATACTTTAAACGTTGCGGCATTTTGAAATCTGGAACAAACAAGTCAATTTGACCACTAGTACCTCCAGTTCCAGCAGGGACATTCTGAGGTTGATTTTCAATATTTGGTTCAAATGGAATTCCAAATTGCACGTCTCCACCTACTGTAACTCCAGTATTATTATAACTACCAGCATTCCAAACTATAGGCATTCTTGAAAGGAAAACACCAATACCTCCTCTTAGTATAGTTTTTTTATCACCATTGATGTCCCAGTTAAAACCTATTCTTGGAGAGAGATATAATCTAGTATCTATTGAACCTTCTACTGAAGCACCTCTAAGATTTTTACCAGCAGCCTCTAAAAGTGGAATTGTTCTTGTATTAAAATCACTATTTGGATTTCTATCACTCCAAAAAGGTATATCAAGTCTCAATCCAGCAGAAAATTTAAAATCAGAACTTAGTTGGTAATCATCCTGAACATAAAATCCTATTTGAGCATAGTCTGTAACTGCTGCACTTTCCAAAGCATCGTCTCCAAGTTGCTCCGTAAGAAGAGAATACGATCTAAAATAAATGTCTAGTGCATTTGGATCATTATTAAGAAAACCTTGCGGGTTTAAATATTCATACTGTCCATAATTTTGACGTATAAATAAATTTGTCGAAGAATAAAATTCGTTGTGTGTTCCAATAGTAAAGGTGTGTTTTCCACTATATAACTCTAAGTTATTAGTAATTGTAATAACATCTTGATTGAGAAGGTTAGCGGTAGAGAAAGCTTCAGCACCAAGGCTTATACTCGCTTGTCCGTCGTCAATATTTACTGTGGGAAAACGAATATCACCCGAAGGGTCTCTATCGTCTCTTATTGTATTAACAGAGACATTCATTGTATTATTTAGCTTACTGGTTTGATGAACCCAGTTAAATGTAACATTTGTCGTTTTAGAATTAAATTCTTCTGACCCATTGTAAAACGCTGCTCCAAAATCACTTGAAGTTCTAGCTTCAATATTATAAGCATCCAAATATCTAAACCCTAGAGAAAGTTTATCATTCTCTCCAGCATTCCAGTCAAGCTTGATATTTATTTTATCACTCTCTAGGATAGTTGGATTTGGAAATAATGTTCCAGGATCAAAACCATAAGCAGCTTGTACTTGTTGACCAAAGCTTTGAATACCCGAGGGACCTAGATCACCTGTGTAACCTGTAGCGTCCCATGGGTTTGGTGTTTCGTCATCCTGTCTTTCATAGTTAACAAAATAAAAAAGTTTGTTAGGGACTATTGCACCACCTAGTCGAACGCCTAAAAGTTGATTTGAAAAATTAGCTAATTTTTCATTATTTGCCCAAGAGTCCTTTCCTGAAAGATTTTCATTTTTTGAGTAATAATATACTGAAGCTTCTAGTTCATTAGAACCGGATCTTGTTACAGCATTTACTGCACCTCCAGCAAATCCTCCAATTTTTACATCAAAAGGTGATACTTGAACTTGAAATGATTCAATTGCATCTATCGAAATAGGGTTAACACCTGTTTGACCTCCATTAGTCCCTGAACCTGCAAGTCCAAAAATATCATTATTGACAGCTCCATCAATATATATTGTATTATATCTATTGTTTTGACCTGCAATTGATATTGCATAACCATCATTCCCTTCACCTATTTGTGCAAATGGGGTTGTTCTTACAAAGTCAGCCAGAGATCGTGAAACTTGAGGGAGTGCATCAATTTTTTCCCTATCGACATATACCTCGTTTCCGGTTTTATTAGAATTATAACCACCAGTAATAATAACTTCTTCTAGTTCTGTTAATGAAGAACTTAGGGTGGGATTGAATCGTTCAGTTTGACCTAACTGAAGAAAAAAACCCTCTTTCTTGAATGTTTCAAAACCAGTGTAAGTAATTTCAATTGAATAAGGACCCCCGGGACGAAGTCCTGAAGCTCTAAAATATCCTTCTTCGTCAGTAATTACTCCATAAACAGATCCAGTAGGGATGTGTTCAACAACAACGTTTGACCCTATTAAAGGCAAACCTTGATCATCTAAGACTTGACCCCCAATTGATGAGAAAGTTGATCCTTGGGCTATTGCAAAATAGACATTAAACAATAGTGTCGTAATTAGTATTAGTTTTTTCATTTTTTATGTTTAAATATTTAGATCGAAATTAAATTTCTAGTCTTAAACCAAGATTAACTTGATATTAAATAAATCTAAACTTAACTTGAAAAGTAATCAGTTAATTTTAAGATATTGTTAAAGCACCTAGCTAATAAAGATAAAGAAGCAATTAGAAAAGCAGATCGAGCAGGATTATCAAGATATAGTCACTTGATTAAACCTATTTAAATTGTTTTAGTTAAATAGAAGTCTTGTAAAAGTTATATTTAAATTCAGCGTTAGATTTTATATAATCAATCAAAATTCGATCTACAACTTCATGGTTTTTCTGGTTTAGCTTTATAGGTATAACTTTTGGGTTATCAATCCAATTTTGAATTTGATTTCTATACTTAATACTTAACCGTTTAATAACTATTCCTCCCATTTCTCGGAGCATTTCAGCATTATAAATTTGCTCGATATGAGAGGCAATAGGTATCGTTAAAATAGGTTTTTTCAAATACAATGCCTCTGATAAAGTCGAAAATCCAGCAGCAGTTATTACCCCTTTACAACTTGCAAGACATTTCGAAAAAGTATTCTCGTTTATAGTCTCCCAATAAATGTTTTTTTCCAATTTAGGTGTTTCAAATTCTTGAGAAAAAACAAACCATTTAATTGAAGGAAAAGTAATTAACACCTTTTTGATTTCATCTCTATTATAACTTGGAAGATAAACTAAATAATGCCCTTGATCGTTGACTTTCAATTCTCTTATTTCTTTTCTAATAATTGGTAAAAAAATATTGGTGTCAAACTTCTTAAAATGAAAACCATATCCAGATTGAGCTGGTGCAAAATAGCGTAATATTCTCAACGATGTTTTAAATCGCTTATTTAATTTAGGGCCCTTATCTGATAGTATTGAAAATTGATTGCTTAAAGCTATACATTTTTTATTTTTTAAATAACTAGACCAGGCAGTAATCGGTTCAAAATCGTTTAAAATCAGATCATAAGAATGGACATCACATTTGAGAATATCAATAAAAAGTTTAAAAAAATTATTTTTTAGCAGCGTCTTAACCCAATGAATCTTTCCTTTTTTTGTATAAGAAAAAGTGAGGCCACGATAGTGTTTTTTTATAGTGTGTTTAAAAGAGATTTTGTTGGCTTTAGGACCACTAAAAATAACATCTACTTCAGCTCTTTTTTTGAGAATAGAAATGATTTCATTAGCTCGGGCTATATGACCGTTTCCAGTAGTTTGAACTCCAAACAAGATTTTCATTATTCTTGGTCAATTTTAAACTCTTTTAACATTCCTTGAAACAACTCCTTAGCTGATAAATCTGATTCATCATTGACTAATTCTTCTTCATAAAGATTTTTGTCATGTTGATAGATCGTCCATTTTTTATTGTTATATTCTAACGATGTCAGATTTTCAACCCAATCTCCAGAGTTGAGGTAAATGATATTTTTATTTTTGATGGAGTGTTTTTTTATAGCAGGCTGATGAATATGACCACAAACCACAAATTTATATTTTCTCTCAAAAGCTATTCCTACTACGGTTTCTTCAAACTTATTGATAAATTTTACAGCTCCTTTCACACTATTTTTTACCTTTTTTGATAGGGAATACCGTGGCCGTCCCAATTTTGATAAAATAAAGTTTAATGCGCTATTAATTAAAATCAAAGCATCATAACCTATAGCACCTAATCGGGTTAACCATTTCGAATATTGCATTGTTAGATCAAAAACGTCACCGTGAAAAAACCAAGCTTGATGACCGTTAAGATTAATGACCTTTTTATTTAGAATTTTAAAATTCTTTAGTTCAAAGCCATTAAATTTTCTTAGCATTTCATCGTGATTACCTGTTAGATAATAGATTGTTTTTCCATCCTGAATTAGATTAAGAAAATATTTTATAATTTTCATATGGGATTTTGGAAAATATCTTTTATTGAATTGCCAAATATCGATTATATCTCCATTGAGAATAATAATTTTAGGGTCTACTGATTTTAGATAATTTAAAAGTGCTTTTGATTGGCAACCATAAGTTCCAAGGTGTATATCTGAAATTACCAAAATTTCAATTAATCTTTTCATGTAACTTCAAAATTAATAGACCGTTGTTAATTGAACTTTATTCAAAAAATATTATTACGTTAATTAATTGAGCTTTATATTATTATTTGAATAAAAAAACAAAATATCAATTAGTTCTTACTTGATGAACCAAAGTAGGAATGTATAATAATAAAACA
>CACMUP010000033.1 GCA_902616905.1 uncultured Bacteroidota bacterium | reverse complement strand
GGAGTAATGTCTGGAACCTCTTTAGATGGTATAGATTTAGCATTTGTAAACTTTTCAAAGGGGGAGAAATGGAGTTATAAATTTTTAAATACTAAAACAGTCGAATATCCAAAAAAATGGGTTATTAAACTTAAAAACTTAATAAATGAACCTTTTAGGAATATTGAAATAGAAGATGATTTTTACTCTTTATTTTTAGCCAAGCAAATTAATAATTTCATATATGATAATAATTTAGAAGACATAGATGCAATTTGTTCACATGGGCATACAATTTTTCATGAACCAGAAAGGGGGTTTACCTATCAAATTGGAAACAAAAAAATTTTAGCAACAAAAACAGGAATTAATTTGATTTGTGATTTTAGAAAACAAGATGTTGCTTTGGGTGGCCAAGGTGCACCTTTAGTTCCAATTGGGGATAAATTATTATTCAGAAATTTTGATTCATGTTTAAATCTTGGTGGATTTGCAAATTTATCTCAAAACATTAATAATAAAATTACAGCATATGATGTTTGTGCTGTAAATACGGTATTGAATCATTTATCAAATAAAAAAGGAGAATTATTTGATTTTAATGGAGAAGGGGCTGAAAAAGGGAATTTAATTCCCTCTTTTTTAAATATTCTAGAGAGTTTAGATTATTACACAAAAAAAGGACCAAAATCTTTAGGATTGGAATGGGTTAAATTAAATATATATCCAATTATTCGTTCTCATGAAAATAAAACTGTCGAAGATTTATTGCATACTTACACTGTTCACATTGCAAAACAGATAGGGTCCAATTTTAAAAATAAAGAAAAAGTTCTTGTAACAGGGGGAGGAGCTAAAAACTTATTTTTGATTAAAGAAATTAAAAATAATTCTTCAGCTCGCTTTTTTATTCCATCAAATGAACTAATTGATTTTAAGGAAGCACTAATTTTTGGTTTTTTAGGTGTTTTAAGACTAAGGAATGAAATTAATTGTTTGGCTTCAGTTACGGGGAGTTCAAAAGATCATTGCTCTGGAATTTTATACACACCCTAAATTTTCTACTTTAACATGATTATTAGGGTATAGATTTTTATATTTTTAGACTTTACAATTTAACAAAGACTTATGGAAACCATCATAATTTCACTTTTTGTATTAGGTTATTTGGCTATAACACTTGAACACAATTTAAAAGTCGATAAACTAATACCCGCTTTAGCAATGATGGCTTTAATGTGGGCGATTATTTCATTAGCTCACCTACCTGTTTTTGATGTAAATACTGAACTTAAACAACTTGAACCTTCACATCTCGAAGAAATTTTATTACATCATTTAGGCAAAACAGCCGAAATAATAATTTTCCTCCTTGGAGCTATGACAATTGTTGAAATTATTGATTATTTCAATGGATTCTTTACAATAAAAAACTTCATAAAAACTAAAAGCAAAAAAGGGTTATTATGGATTTTTTCAATACTAGCATTTATCCTATCAGCAATAATTGACAATTTAACTGCAACAATAGTTCTCATCACAATTTTGCAAAAAGTAATATCCAATAGAGATACAAGATTGTGGTTTGCAGGTTTAATAATTGTAGCTGCAAATGCTGGAGGAGCATGGTCTCCAATAGGAGATGTAACAACTACAATGCTTTGGATTGGAAATAAAGTAACAACAATAAATTTAATAAGTTATGTATTATTACCTTCTTTAGTTTGTTTAATAATACCGGTGGGAATAGCATCTTTTTTGTCCCCTTTTCAGGGTGAAATAGAGGAGGTTCATTCTGATGAAGAAGTTGGTTTTCATAAGCATGGAGCAAGAATGCTATATTTAGGTCTTTCAGCTATTGTTTTTGTTCCTGTTTTTAAAACTATAACTCATTTGCCACCTTATGTTGGAATGATGCTTTCATTAGCAGTTGTAGCAACCTTTGCAGAAATTTTTAGTAAAGCAAAAATAAATATCACCTCTATTGATGAAGAGAGTGATGCACATCAAACTAATAGTCCAGTACATAAATCATTGTCTAAAATTGAACTTCCTAGCATCCTATTTTTTTTAGGAATCTTACTTGCAGTAGCTGCATTGGAATCTTTAGGGTTACTTTTTAATTTTGCTGAAGGTTTAAATACAGCTATACCAAACACTGATGTAGTAATTGGATTATTCGGAATTGGTTCTGCGGTGATTGATAATGTTCCTCTAGTTGCTGCAAGCATGGGCATGTTTTCAATGTCTATAGATGATCCTGTTTGGCATTTAATTGCATATTCTGCAGGAACAGGAGGTAGTATGTTAATTATTGGATCAGCAGCTGGTGTTGTTGCAATGGGAATGGAAAAAATTGATTTTTTTTGGTATCTTAAAAAGATAGCTTGGTTGGCTTTCTTAGGATTTTTGGGAGGATTTATTTTATTTATTTTGATGAGAGATTTCCTTTTTTGATTTTTAAAATTTCTAAATGAAAAAAAATTTTATGATTTTAATTAGTATACAAAAAACATCTCCCCTTCAGACAGAAAAAACACTTTCATTAATTGAATTAATTAAAAATGGAGGTATCGGTGGCCAAATAATTATTTGCATACTATGTGTTTTACTATTGATGGTTGTCTATATTTATTTTGAACGTCTTTTTGCAATACGTGCAGCCGTAAAAGTATCTCCTACATTTATGTCACAAATAAGATCTTTTGTTATGCAGGGAAAAGTAGAAAGTGCACAGCAATTATGCAACCAGGAAAATGTTCCTGTATCTCGATTGATTTTCAAGGGACTTTCAAGAATTGGGAGACCACTTGAAGATATTAATACAGCGATAGAAAATGCAGGACGTCTTGAAGTATACAAATTAGAAAAAAATGTCAGCATACTTGCTACTGTTGCAGGAGCAGCTCCCATGTTAGGTTTTTTGGGGACAGTTATTGGAATGATTCTGTCTATTTTTGAAATTTCAAATGCAGGCGGAAATATTGATATGCAATTGCTAGCTGACGGTTTATATACTGCAATGACTACAACAGTTGCTGGATTAATTGTTGGAATACTAGGATATATAAGTTATAACCATTTGGTTGTCAAGACTAATAAAGCTGTTTATCAAATGGAAGCAACAAGCTTAGAATTTTTAGATCTTTTAAACGAGCCAGCTTAATGAATTTAAGAGGGAGAAATCAAATCCGAACAGAGTTCAACATGTCGTCTATGACGGATGTAGTTTTTTTACTTTTAATCTTTTTTATGATTGCCTCAACTTTAGCAAAACAATTAAATACAATTGATATAAAGTTACCAAAAGCAGAGGGGAAAACTGAAAATCGAAATACTGTTGCTGTTACTATTACAAATGCAGGGCGGTTTTTTATTAATGACAAAAGGATTTCAAAAATCAATTTAGAAGAGAGATTAATTTTTTCATTATCGGAAATGAGGATTCCTTCTATTGTTCTAAGAACAGAAAAAAAAGTAGCTATTGATCAGGTTGTATATGTTATGAATATTGCAAATAAAAACGGAATTAAAGTAGTTTTAGCTGTTGACCCAACCTAATAAGATTTAGATGAAAGTATTTGATACACCACATAAAAAAAAATCAGCTGGTCTTACATTAATTACAGCTTTTCTTTTAACTTTTCTGTTTTTCTTTTTAGGATTGTCTTATTACGATCCGCCTGTTAGCTATGGTATGGAGGTAAATTTTGGAAATTCAAAAAATGGATCTGGGAATATTCAACCCTTAAAACAAATTGCCCAAAAAAAATCTAGTTCTATTGTAAACAAGCCTAAAGTTGAAAGGAAATCTGAGTTTAAACCTACTCAAAAGAAAGTTGTACCAAAAATAATTAAGCCCGTATTGATAGATGAAAAATCAACAATACCAATAAAAAATAAAAATGAGGTAGAAAAAGAATCCATAATTTCTAATCAAAAAAAAGAAGAAAAACTTCCAAAAAACGAAAAACCTAAAGTAACCGACGATACCAAGAATTTAGTTTCGAATTTAATTAAAAACAGAAAAAAAGAAGACATAGTAAAGAAAGGGGAAGGGAATGATCAAATTTTTGGAGATAAAGGAAAAAAAGATGGAAATCCCTATTCAAGTAGTTACTACAACAAAGCTGGGCTAGAAGATATAGGAAAGGGGTATGGTCTTAATGGAAGGAGTTTAAAGTCTAATGGAAAAGTAATACAAGAATGTAATCAAGAGGGAATTGTAGTTGTACGCATAACAGTCAACAAGTTAGGTAATGTGATTCATGCTGAACCAGGTGTTAAAGGAACTACCAATACTCATCCCTGTTTATTAGACCCTGCAAAAAAAACAGCTTTAATGCATGAATGGTATCCAGATAGTGAAGCACCTGAGCAACAAATTGGTTTTGTAGTAATTCAATTTAAATTGGGAGAATAATAGTTGGAAAAATATAATGAAACTTCACGATGGTTGTTTTCTAAACTTCCAATGTATCAAAGAAAGGGACCAAAAGCATATCGTCCAGGATTAGATTCAATGCATAAACTTGACAAACATCTAAAACATCCACATAGGGAATTTAAGTCAATACATGTTGGGGGAACTAATGGTAAAGGTTCCACTGCACATATAATAGCTTCTGTTCTTCAAGAGGCGGGGTTCAAAACAGGTTTATACTCTTCACCACATTTATTAGATTTTAGGGAAAGAATTAAGATTGATGGATTAATGATCCCGAAACAACAAGTAGTAGACTTTGTTTTTAATAATAAATCTTTTTTTGAAAAAAATAAATTTTCATTTTTTGAAATGACTGTAGGTATGGCTTTTTGGTATTTTTCTAAAAAAAAAGTTGATTATGCTGTTATTGAAGTGGGTTTGGGAGGACGTTTGGATGCAACAAATATTATTACACCTGAATTATCAATAATTACTAATATTGGATTAGATCATGTAGAATTTTTAGGCGATAATCACGCAGCAATCGCAAAAGAAAAGGCAGGTATCATAAAAAATAAAATTCCTGTTGTAATTGGAGAGAAAAAATATTCTACACAAAAAATTTTTCAAGAAAAAGCATTTTCATGCAATTCTTCTTTACATTTCGTCAAAAAAGATTCAAATAATTATTTTTCTGACTTGAAAGGGAGTTATCAGATTAAAAATATTAGAACAGCATCAACAGCACTAAATATTATTTCAAACGGATCATTTGACAAATCCTTAATTCAAAAAGGGCTTTCTAATGTCTTAAAAAACACTAAGCTTATGGGTAGATGGCAAATTATAAAAGATCATCCAAAGGTTATTCTGGATGTTGCACATAATAAAGAGGGGCTAATTGAAATTGCAAAACAAATTAGCATTCAAAAATATAGAAAATTACATGTTGTGTTGGGATTTATAAAAGGTAGAAATATAAAAGATTTATTAGCTCTTTTTCCTATAAAATCTAATTTTTATTTAAGTAGTCCTAATATTGAAAGAGCAATTCCGTTAATTGATTTAAGGAATAAACTAAAAGGATCTGAACTAAATATTAAAACAGACAAAAGTATAGTTGATGCTTATAAAAATGCCTTGTCAAATTCAAATTCTTCAGATTTAATTATAGTAACAGGAAGTACTTTTGTCGTCGCCGAGATTTTGAAGTTCGTTAAAAAATAAATTTCCCACTAAAATATATTATTCTAATGGCGAGTAATTGATGTATTAATTTTAACTTAGCTGATCCTTTTAAAATCAAGGGCGCTTAGCTCAGTTGGTTCAGAGCACCTCGTTTACACCGAGGGGGTCGGGGGTTCGAATCCCTCAGCGCCCACACACAAAAATCGAGATATAAACTTATATCTATCTTTTACTATTGTAAATTTTTTTAAAGTTCTAAGAGCATTATAATCTTTAACTATTCTAATAAATTACCCTCAATACTTTTATTTTCTTATTTATTTTTTGGTGATTAATTAAAACACATTATAGTTTTAAGTTGCTAATAGCCAATAATTTTCTTTTATATAATTTTTGAACTTAATATCTTATTATCTTCAAGTTTAGATAAAATCTTGTGAAGCTCCCATATCGGAACATTTAAAATTTCAGCTATTTCCAATAAACTTCTACCGTCGGCATATGCAATAATATTTGACTGCAAAAAGATCTCATCGTAGGCGTTTTTCATACTTATTTGCGGGTACAGACCTCTTTTTCCCAGTTGGGGTTCACATAAAAAATTTGATTTAATGTTTTTATTAATCTCTAAAGAATTAACAACTTTTCTCATCACATTAAAACTACCTTGAAAACCATCGCTTGAAATAAAATTCAGATTATCTAAAGATGTGTGATATTCATCATAATCATTAAGTTTTGATCTACAAAAAACTACGACTGGTAGATCAACACCAGGCGCACAATATTGCCTTTCATCACTTCCTCTGTCTAAAAAAGTATATTTTTTATATTCAATCTTAGAAAAATTTAAAACATGCTGAAGTATATTATCCGCTAGAGTATCCCCATGTCTTGACGGAATATAAGAATATTTATGATTGTCGCCAACACAGGTTAAGTTAAAACCAGCGACAACATTTTTTTTCATTTTGGTAATATTTTTACTTAAATAAACTATTGAACCTATTGTTTCTGGAATAAAAATCATTCTATAACTATAATTTTTAACTTTCATGTTTTTAATGTGCTTGGCTAAAGTGCTTGCCAAAACTGGACCTGAAACCTCATTATTTGCCATTGAAGGATGACAAATATAAGTTGAAAAAAAAATCTCTTTTTTTTCCTTTCCTTTCCATACAATCTCTCCATAATTTAGGAATCCCTTTTTAAAATTAGATTCAATGTGAACCTTATAAATTCCTTTTTTTAATTTTTTTCTTTCACTATCTTTTAAACAAAAACCCCAATTTCTTTTATAATAGCTTGTAACATACGGAATAGCGTCTGGTTGTTTTGGCAAGGAGTAAAGATGAGTGTCAAGCTCATCTAGTTCTATTTCTCTATCAAAAATATATTCAAAATAAAATACATCTTTTTACATCAAAATACAACTATTCACAATTTCACTTATATCTTTAAAAATATATTTTGAATTCTATCTTTTTGTTCGACTAGTATTTTATCAACAAAAAGCATAAGTCCTTTTCCAATCCCGTATTTTTCTCCTGTTTTATCCCATATCAATGAGATATCTTTACCTTGAAAAGGAATATTTTCTGCTGCAAACCATTCCCAATTTTGAGGAATAAGAGGTTTAATTTCAATATAATTGTCAATGCTAGGTTTTATCCCTAATAGATCAGAAAGTACCAAATCACAAAATCCAGAATGATTATAATCTTTTCCTCTCTCAATACCTCCTTTGTCTTTAGACCAACCTTTTCCTTCCCAATTTTTTAATCGGGTTCTGGAAATCCAATCTCCAGTAAATGGATTAAAGTTTTCATCAATCCAATTTAAGGTTTCTCCCTTGTCATTTTTTATTTTGTGTTGTTTTGCATACTGCAGTAGAATATTGTAATAATTATTTTTAGATACAGTTTTGTTATTAGAATAGTTAGTTAAAAAATTGGCCATTGCCTTTAATGTTTGTGATGTTGCAAATGGCCAAGAAGGGCCATTCCATTGACATTCATGTCCTTGGTAGCTAATCTTAAAAAAAGGATGAGATTGTTCAGTAACTGTGAGCCCTAAAGGAGCAGCAAAACCTGTTGAATCTTTGATTTTTTTCCAGGCCAGAGCAAATTTTTTATTATCATCAGGCAAATTAAAATACCACGGAACATAACCAATTAATTCTCTAATATCTATTGCTTTAGTAGTTTCTTCGTATTTTTTTGGTAACACAGTAAAAAAATCCAAATCTTTATTCCACAAGCGTTTTTGTAATTCCTTTTTTATTTTATCTGCTTTGTTTTCAAATTCTTGAACCTTATCCAGATTATTTGTAATATTTAATATTTTTGATATAGCCTTAGCATCACCATACATATAACTATTAATTGTTGGGCGAGTTGCTTCTACTTGAAATTTTTCAATTCCATTGTTTAAAATTCTACCACTTACTGTCAATTCCATTCCATCCATAACATCCCATTGATAAAAAAGCGTTTGATCATTTACTTTTCTGATTTTTTCCCACTCATAATAATTATTTATTAGCAGTTCTAATTGATTTGATAAGATTGAATCATTTCGGTGAATATTGTTAAAGGCAAGAACTGCATCTGCAATCCAAAAACTATATTGTCTAATTCCGTCTTCAGAGTTGTGAAGCCAAAAATTGATGTATTCAGAAATATATTTAGAGTTCTTTAACCATCTACCTTCATATATATGATGAGCTGCAGGACAATTTATAGTATTATGTTTTTTTGACCAGAAGACTTTTGGTAAAAATTCTGTAATAACAAATCCATCCTCAGTATTTTTAATATGCTTTCTGTAGGTCCACCATCTAAAATAATAAGTCTCTTCAATTTCTTTATTCGGAAGATCTATCATAGGAATATTTTTGTTTAAAAATTCAAATGACTCATCATTAGAAATGAATTGCTTGTAGAGTTCATTATCATTTTTATTAAAACGATCTACATAATTTTTTAATCGCTCTTGGGGGATAATTTTCTTTTTTTTCTTCACTACA
>CACMUP010000032.1 GCA_902616905.1 uncultured Bacteroidota bacterium | reverse complement strand
CTAGACAGTGAAAACTACATTAATATGAGATTAATTAATGTATTACCAACCAATTTGATTCATGTAAAATCTGATTTTGCTGTTGAAAAAGATACCTGGAATCATGTTACATTCTCATATAATGGTTCAGCTAAATCCAGTGGTCTCAGAATTTTTATCAATGGAAATGAAGTTAATCTTGAGGTAAAAATGGATAATTTATACAAATCTATACACCCTGTCCCCGTAGGAAAAAAATCTCAAAATGGATTTACTCTAAATGTAAGAAAAAAAGATATGAGACCCCTAAGGGTTGGAAGATCTGGAATGTATCACTCTGGAGATAATGGTTTGTTTTCAGGTAAAATAGATGATATTTATCTTTTCTCCAAAGACTTGACAGCCCTTGAGTCATTGAGTATTTTTAACTCATATGACATCTTAGAAAAAAATATTGATGAAAATATTGTAAAAAATCATTGGATAGAGTCTGATTATAAAGTATTAAAAAATAAAAAAGAGCTTTCTTCATTAAGGGGAGATTGGCTTAAAATAATGGAGCCAATAATTGAAGTAATGGTGATGGAGGAAATGAAAATACCTAGAGATAATTATCTTTTAAATAGAGGAAGTTATTTGGAACCCGCCTATAAAGTTGGAATAGATGTTCCTGAAAATTTACCTAAAATGGATTCCACTCTTCCTAAAAATAGACTTGGATTAGCAAAATGGCTGTTTTCAGAGGAAAACCCGTTGACATCGCGAGTTACTGTAAATAGATATTGGCAAATGATTTTTGGTTATGGCTTAGTTCGCACCCCTGAGGATTTTGGTGTCCAAGGAATGCTCCCGACTCACCCTGAACTTTTAGATTGGTTATCAATTTATCTATTTAAAAACGATTGGGATATAAAAAAATTAATTAAACTGATGGTAATGTCCCATGCGTATAAACAAAAATCCACAAGTAATGATAAACTTGATGAAATTGATCCAAATAATTTATTGCTCGCTAGAAGTAATACATATAAGCTGCCTGCAGAAATTATTAGAGATAATGCACTTGCCTCAAGCGGTTTACTTGTCAAAAAAGTTGGTGGCCCTAGTGTAAAACCATATCAACCAGAAGGATTATGGTTAGAGAAAAATAGTTTTTCAGCTGATTTATATAACTACAAAAAAGATTCTGGTGATAGTCTTTACAGAAGAGGAATGTATACATTTATTAAAAGAACTTCCCCACCACCCTCTATGATTGCACTTGATGGAACATCACGAGAGGAATGCACCATTAAACGAGAAAAAACAAATACTCCACTGCAAGCTTTAGTTCTAATGAATGATCCTCAATTTTTTGAGGCGTCAAGAGTTTTGGCAGAAAGAATTCAAAAAGAAGTTGGGGGAAATTACTCAGAACAAATTAAATATGGTTTTAGACTTGCAATCTCTAGGAATCCTAAAGACGAGGAATTAAAACTATTAAATGAGCTTTATGAATCACAATTAAAATTCTACAAATCAAATCCTAAAATGACAAATCAGATTCTAAAAATTGGAGATAAAAAATTTGATAGATCCCTTAACAAATATAAAACTGCTGCATTAACTATAGTGTCAAATACAATTTTAAATCATGACGAAACATATTTAAAAAGATAAAATGAATTGTAATAATCATAAACATAATTATAAGTTTTCTAGAAGAGATTTTCTTACAAAAACATCCTTAGGATTAGGTGCATTAACTCTTGGGTCATTGATAAGTCCTTCAAATTTATATTCACAAAATAATTTTGTCAATAATAGATTACCCCATTTCACGCCTAAAGCAAAAAGAGTTATTTATCTTTTACAAAGTGGAGCTCCTTCTCAATTAGATTTATTTGACTATAAGCCACTGCTAAATAAGTTGAATGGAACAGAACTACCTGATAGTGTTAGAGGTGGCCAAAGGCTTACTGGAATGAGCTCAGGTCAATCAAGCTTCCCCTTAGCCGGATCAATATTTAAGTTTAAAAAGTTTGGGGAAAGTGGTGCTTGGATGAGTGAACTTATGCCTTATACATCTCAAATTGTTGATGATCTGTGTTTTATAAAATCAATGTACACTGATGCAATAAATCATGATCCTGCTGTTACTTTTCTTCAAACTGGATCTGAACTTCCTGGAAGACCTTCAATTGGTTCGTGGATAAGTTACGGATTAGGAAGTGACAATAAAAACTTGCCAGAATTTGTTGTTTTAGTAACAAAGGATAAATTTGGTCAACCATTGTATTCTCGATTATGGGGGAATGGTTTTTTACCATCAAAACATCAAGGTGTTCAATTTAGGTCTGGGAAAAACCCTGTACTCTACTTAGATAATCCCCCTGGTGTAACATCAGATTTAAGAAAAGAGCAACTTGAATATTTAAAAAAATTAGAAAAAATAAATCATAAAGATGTAGGAGATCCTGAAATCCTGTCAAGAATGTCTCAATACGAAATGGCCTTTAGGATGCAATCCTCTGTTCCTGAAGTTATGGATGTTTCAAAAGAACCAGACTATATATATGATTTATATGGAAAAGATAGTAGAAATCCTGGTACCTTTGCAGCTAATTGTTTATTAGCTAGAAAATTAATTGAAAAAGATGTAAAGTTTGTTCAATTATATCATCAAGGTTGGGATCAACATGGAGACTTACCCAATGCAATTAAAGTTCAATGTAAAGATACAGACCAACCTACAGCAGGTTTAATTAAAGATTTAAAACAAAGAGGATTACTTGAAGACACTTTAGTGATATGGGGAGGTGAATTTGGGAGAGGATCATACTCACAAGGTACTTTGACTGAAACTAATTATGGAAGAGATCATCATCCTAAATGTTTTACACTATTTATGGCAGGGGCAGGAATTAAAAAAGGTATCACAATTGGTTCAACGGATGATTTTGGATATAATATTAAGGAACGTCCTGTTCATGTTCATGATTTTCAAGCTACTTTAATGCATCTTTTAGGTATAGATCATAAAAGATTAACATTTAAACATCAAGGAAGGCGATACAGATTAACAGATGTACATGGCTCCGTTGTTGAAGAAATTTTAAGCTAATGGTGAAAATTAACAGACGTCATTTTATTAAAAAAACAGGCTTAGCTTCAGGGGTATTGATCAATCCTTTTGAAAATATCTTCCCCATTACAAAAAAAGCAATTGAGGATAATTCTATTATTGGTCACGGAGATTTTAGATATCAAGTAGATAAAAAATGGGGAGTCCAAGACCCTTCTAAATTTCCAGTCAATGATTGTCATGAAATGGTTATAGACCGTATGGGTCGAATTTTTATGACTACAACCCATCCTAAGAACAACATACTTATATATGATAGAGGTGGAAAAATTTTAGGTTCATGGGGGACAGAGTATCCTGGGGCGCACGGATTAACTCTTTGTAAAGAAGGAGATGAGGAGTTTCTTTTTATTACAGACCCAGAAACACACAAAGTTTGTAAAACTACTTTAAAGGGGAAAAAGCTTTTAGAAATCAAGATGCCAAAAGAGATCTCAGATTACAAGAATGGAGATCAATTTAAACCAACTGAAACTGCCGTTGCACCAAATGGTGACATATATGTAGCTGACGGATATGGTCTAGATTTTATAATTAGATATGACTCAAATGGGAATTATATTCAACATTTTGGTGGGAAGGGAAATAATAACGATCATTTCGATTGCTGTCATGGAGTAACTCTAGATCATCGTGACGGGAATAATAGCTTATTAATAACTTCTCGTACTGCAAACTGCTTTAAGCGTTTTACATTAGACGGAAAATATATTGAAACTATAAGTCTACAGTCGTGTTTTATTTGTAGGCCTGTACTTAAAAACGAAAATTTATATTTTGCTGTAATTGTTACAAGAAATTGGGGAACTTATGACGGTATGTTGGCAATCCTAGATAAAAGTAATCTTGTTGTATCAATGCCTGGTGGGAACAAGCCAATTTATGATGGTTCCTCTTTAATTCCTCCAATATACGATCAAAAGACTTTTTTAAATCCACATGATGTATGTGTAGATAATGACGAAAACATATATGTGCCTCAATGGAATTCTGAAAAAACTTATCCATTAAAATTGACTAGGGTATAAACTTATGTATTTAATTGATATAACAAATTTTTTTGGTCGGTTTCATCCTTTGCTTGTCCATTTACCTATTGGCTTTTTGATCATTTCTATCGTACTCAGCACGTTTAATTCGGTTAATAATTTAAGTTATGGACGAGTCTTACGTGTAATTTGGTTTTTATCTTTTCTAAGTGCTTTTTTTTCAGCACTTATGGGATGGCTTTTATCACAAAATGGACATTACATAGAAGATCAATTGTATTTGCACAAATTGACAGGATTCATTTTGGTCTTTTTAAGTGGATTGGGGTGGGTCTTTCAATTTAAATTTCTCAATATTTCTAAGTTTTTAAAGAAATTGAATAATGCTCTAATCTTAATTTTTTTAGTTGTTGTGGGTCACCTTGGTGGAAATCTGACCCATGGAGAGGACTATTTATTTGAATATGCTCCTGAACCAATTAAAACAATTTTAATTTCTGAAACAAAACAAAAAAAATTTGAAGGAATCCCTCTAGATTCAATTGGAATTTACAATGAATTAATCTATCCTATTTTCTCATCAAAATGTGTCGCATGTCATAATAACAAAGTCGCTCGAGGAGGTTTAAATATGAGTTCTCCAGCTAATCTATTTAAGGGTGGTAGAAGTGGTCCATCTATTGTAGCTAAGAATTTAAAAAAAAGTCTTTTATTTAACAGGGTAACTAAATCTCAAGATAATGTTCAATTTATGCCACCAACTGGAACTCCATTATCATATGAGGAAGTCCAATTATTAGAATGGTGGATAAATGAAGGTGCTTCTTCAGAAATGTCTTTAATTGATATTAAACCTACTTCTAAAATTCAAACATTACTTTTTAAAAATTACTCTATTGATTTACGGAAAAAGCCATGGTACGAAATGGTGAATTTAGCACCAGTTGATGAATCAGTTTTTAATGAACTCGATGAACATAATTTTAGCTGTAAAAGACTTTCTTCAGAAAATTCACTCCTTGACGTTCGCTTTAGTGGTTCCCAAATTCAAGATAAAGACATATTAATTCTAGAAAAATATGCTTCTTATATTACTTGGTTAAACCTCAGTGAAAGCAAATTAAAGTCTAGCCACCTAAATGTTATTTCCAAAATGAAAAATTTAACTCGTTTATCACTTCAAAAAAATGATTTGAAAACAGATGCGCTAAAACCTCTTTCAAATTTAACCCATTTAGAAATTTTAAATTTGCATAGCACACAAGTTGATAAAAAAATTTTTGAACTTATTGAAAAATTAAAGAGTTTAAAAAAAGTATTTCTATGGAACACACTCGTTAATTCAACAGAAATAAAAAATCAAAATCGAAAATATGAAATGGTCGAAATTTTTGGCAACTTAGAATAATTTAATAGCTTCAAAAATTTTGAGTTTTTTTTAAAAATTACTTCCAAAACTCAAATTGCCTAAAAATGTTAAAAAATAAAAATATTATTATCGTTATGGGTGTAAGCGGAAGTGGAAAAAGTACAGTCGCAAAAGCGCTTTCCAAAAAATTGGGGTATCAATTTTTAGAGGGAGATGAATTTCATTCAGAATCAAATATTAACAAAATGAAAAATGGAATTGCTCTTAATGATAAGGACCGTATCCCATGGTTAAGAGATTTATCTAAAATGCTTTTCAAATTTAAATCTAATGGTACTGTGTTATCTTGTTCAGCTCTTAAAAAATCTTATCGGAAAATATTATCAAAAAATGTTCCTGCCAATAATTTAATTTGGGTTTATTTAAAGTGTGGAACTAAAGTGTTAGAAAAAAGAATAAATAATCGTAATCATTTTATGCCATTATCTTTACTAAAAAGTCAAATTAATACTTTAGAAGAACCTAAAGATGCTATCTTCCTAGAAGATTCTTTGACCATAAAAGAACAAATAGATGAAATTATAAAAAGAATATATGATTGAAAAGGGGGCATGGGGGATTGTTGGTATGGGCATTATGGGTACCAGTTTAAGTAGAAATTTTATATCTCATGGATTTAAATTATCCCTATACAATCGTTACGTAAAAGGCAAAGAAGAAAAAGTAGCTTTAGAGATTGCTCAAAAATATGGAATCCTTGATAAATGTATTGTATTTGAATCGTTGGAAGATTTTGTCAAATCAATTAATATACCTCGCAAATTAATTTTAATGTTACCCGCTGGAGAAACAATAGATAAAATTTTACAAAAGTTGAAATTTTTACTTGAAAAAGGAGACATTATAATTGACGGAGGTAACTCACAATTTAAAGATACAGAAAGAAGAGCTTTATTTTTAAAAGAGAATGAAATTCAATATATCGGAATGGGAGTTTCTGGTGGACGAGAGGGTGCACTTGAGGGTCCGTCTTTAATGATTGGTGGAGATAAGAGGGCCTACGAAACAATAAAAAAAGATTTAAAAAAAATTGCTGCAAAAGATTACAAAGGAAATCCATGCTGCAGTTTTTTTGGTTCAGGCGGAGCAGGTCATTATATTAAAATGATACATAACGGAATTGAATATGTTGAAATGCAACTTTTAGCTGAAGTTTTTGAACTATTAATGAATTATTTTAAATTGGATTTTGAACTTGTTCAAAAAGAATTAGAGTCTTGGCAAAATAGTTCTAGTGATAGCTACCTTCTTAGAATTACATCTATAATTCTAAAATATTATGACTCAGAAGGTTCTAATTTTGTCAGTAATATTTTAGATCAAGCTTCAAATAGAGGAACAGGTGCATGGGCGACAATAAGTGGTGCAGCTATAGGCTCACCAAATAGTCTAATGACTGCTGCGCTTCATGCTAGATACACCTCAGTAATGAAATCAAAGAGAGTAGAATTTTCCAAATTATCGAATTTCACCAAAAATAAATCTTCGATTTCGTTAAAACAATTAAAAAAAATATATGACCTCTGTCGCTGGATTAATCATCATCAAGGATTTGATATGATAAATACTGCTTGTAAAGAATATAATTGGAAAACTAATTTAGCAACTGTTGCACGGATATGGTCTGAAGGAAGCATAATAAAATCAAAATTAATGGAAACATTATCTACATCTTTTTGGAGTTCATCTTCAATTATGAAGATGGAAAGATTTCGGAATTCTATGAATAAATCTCAAAATGATTGGACCCAAGTTATTAATTATGCAGGAAACAATTTGATTCCTATTCCTTGTATTTCAACATCTTGGAATTATTTTTTAGCCATGACTCAAAAATTTAGCAATGCTAATTTGATTCAAGCGCAAAGAGACTTTTTTGGTTCTCATGGCTTTATTCTTAATAATCAAAAAGAAAACTCTTTAAATCACGGCCCGTGGAACAAGTAATTAATCAATTCTTCCTACTGGTCTAACTTCTCTCCCTTTTATTCCTTTTAAATTATCACCCAAGACATATCGAATTGAGTCAGCAATCATTAATATATGTTTTACAACTTGTTGATTCTCACTTGCTATATCATTTATTTCACTTGGGTCAGAATCCAAGTTAAAGAGTTTTGGAATTTTAATTTCATTCATATCATAAGGAACTGGATATCCATCATTTCTCCCTTTTCTGCCATTTAATGAACGATAAGTATGAGGTAAATAAAGTTTCCAATTTTTGTGTCTTATAGCATGTAATTCGTTTGTCCTGTAATAAAAAAAGAAGTTTTTGTGCGGTGATGTTGTCGTTTTCCCTGTTAAAAGTGGAACCAATGATGCTCCATCAATTTTTTTCTTTGGTAATTCACTACCTGTAAATGATGCAATAGTGGGTAGCCAGTCTATGCCCATCGCAGGTGCATCAATGCGAGTATTTGGGGCAATTTTATTAGGGTAATAAATAATCCCAGGTACCCGATGTCCTCCTTCCCAATTTGTGCCTTTACCCTCTCTAAAAATTCCGGAAGATCCTGAATGACCTCCATATGAAAGCCAAGGACCATTATCTGATGTATAAATGATAATTGTATTATCCTCCAGTCCTTCATTTTTTAAAGTATTTAAAATTCTCCCTACGGAATTATCAATTTCATTTATTACGTCTCCATATAAACCTCTTTTTTGAGTATTCTTGAAGTTTTTTGAAGCAAATAAAGGTACATGAGGCTGAGGATGAGCTAGGTAAATAAAAAAGGGATTGTTATTATTTTTTTTAATAAAATCAATTGCTTTATTAGTTAGAGTACCTGTTAAAAAAGTTTGATCTTCAATAACTCTTAATGGAGTTTCATTTTCATACAACTTGATCTCAGGAAAGTTAAATACAATCCCTTGTTGAGGATGTTTTGGCCACATATCGTTTGAATAAAGAATTCCAAAATATTCGTCAAAACCCTGTTTGCGAGGATGAAATTTTGGAGCATCCCCTAAGTGCCACTTTCCAAAAGTAGCCGTATTGTAGCCTTTAGCTTTTAGTAATTCTGCTATTGTAGTCTCATCTGGATTAAGTCCAACTTTCGACCCTGGACTGTATGCATTATAAACTCCTAATCTATCTGGATAACAACCAGTAAGTATAGACGCCCGTGAGGCAGAACAAACTGGTTGAGTAGAATAATAAGAAGTAAAATATGCCCCTTCTTTCGCTATACTATCTAAATGGGGAGTACTTATGTCAGATGCTCCATATATCCCGAGATCACCATACCCTTGATCGTCAGTAAGTATGAAAATTACATTTGGAGGGATTTCTTTAATACAGCTGGTGAATACAAAAAGAAATAGGCACAGTATGCTTATTTTAATTAATATTTTAAAAACTAATCTTAGCATATGCTCTAAATATTAAATTAATATTAAGCAATTTAAGAGAGTTTAATAAGTTTAAATTATTT
>CACMUP010000031.1 GCA_902616905.1 uncultured Bacteroidota bacterium | reverse complement strand
TAATATTTAATTGTTTTTTTAAGCCCTTCATCAAATGAAGTTTTTGGGGTCCAACCTAACTCATTTTTAATTTTTGTAGAGTTAATAGCATATCTGAAATCATGACCTAATCGATCAGGAACAAAACTTATAAGTTTTTCTGATGCTCCCTCTGAACGTCCTAAAATACGATCTGTTAATTCAATTAATTTATAAACTATAGCAATGTTTTTATGTTCGTTATCCCCCCCTATATTATAACCTGATCCAACTTCTCCCTTATGTAAAATCAAGTCAATAGCTTCAGCGTGGTCTTCAACATAAATCCAATCTCTGATATTATCTCCTTTTCCATAAATGGGTAAAGGTTTATTATTGATTATATTTTTTATCATTAAGGGAATAAGTTTCTCTAAATGCTGTGATGGTCCATAATTGTTTGAGCAGTTGGATATTAAAATAGGTAATCCATAGGTGTGATAATAAGCTCTAACTAAATGATCTGATGAAGCTTTTGATGCAGAATATGGGGATCTTGGATCATAAGCAGTGTTTTCAGAAAATTTTCCTTCATCCATTAAACTCCCGAAGACCTCATCGGTAGAGATATGATAAAAGCGTTTTTCTTGAACATTATTCCCCCAATGTCGCCGTACTGCCTCCAAAAGATTTAAAGTCCCTTGTATGTTTGTCTGTGCAAAACTAAACGGATCTTTAATTGAATTATCTACATGAGATTCAGCTGCAAGATGAACAACTGAATCAAAATTGTGAGACTTAAATAGATCCTGAATAAAATTAAAATTATTAATATCTCCATATATAAATTCATAATTTGGAAAATTTGAAATATCATCTAAATTTTGTAGATCCGCAGCATATGTTAATAAGTCAAGGTTTACGATTTTTGTATTTGGATAATTTTTTGTTATTCTTCTAACAAAATGTGAACCAATAAAGCCAGCTCCTCCAGTTACTAAAATTGATTTTAATAGCTTCATTTAAATTATATCTTTTAAACATCTAGTTAATGCGTTTTCCCAATCTGGTATATGTAAGGAAAAGTGATTTTCAATTTTGGTTGAGTCTAATGTCGAATACTTTGGTCTTACAGCTATTGTTTTATATTCTGATGTTGAACAAGGTTTTATAGAACAGTTTCTTCTAGAAATTTCTATTATTTTTTTTGCAAATTCAAACCAGCTAACTTCACCTTTATTAGCAAAATGATAACAATCAAAATGAAAAAATTTAGGCTGTGTTATATTATCTAACACCGTTCTGGCAAGATCAATTCCGAAGGTAGGGCTACCAATCTGATCATTTACTACTTTTATTTCTTCATTTTTATTACTAAGCTTTAAAATTGTTTTTACAAAGTTACTCCCAAAAGGGCAAAATAGCCAAGAGATTCGAAAAGTTGTATGACTACAATTAGCTCTACTAAGAATTTTTTCTCCAGCTAATTTAGATTGTGCATAACAATTTAAAGGGTTTTTTGAATGTTCTTCTTTAAAAGGAATCCTCTTATTACCATCAAAAACATAATCGGTGGAAAAATGGACTATAAACAAGTTTTTCATCTCAGCAAAAGAAATAAGTGTTTGAATCCCTTGTTCATTAATTTCATATGCCTTTTCAATTTCTATCTCGGCTTTATCTACCTTAGAATATGCAGCACAATTAATAATTCCCTCAAAAGAATATTTATTATAAATTTTTTCTAAGCTTTTTGATTTTGTAATATCCACTTTTTGTTTGGATGTAAAAAGTAAATTATGTTTTGGAAATTCTTTAGCTACCGCCTGGAAACATTTCCCTAATTGTCCATAAGATCCAGTAACTAATATTCTAGACATAAAGGTTCCGTTTGTAATCAAAAAGAAACGCATCTTTTAATTTAGGGTGCTTTTTATCTTTATCAGATAGAATCCATTCTTTTTCTGGAAGTCCCCAGTCTATACCCAAATCTGGATCGTTTGGAGCAATGCTTCCTTCGCTTTTTGGACGATAATAATTATCCACTTTGTAATGAAATATAGATGTTTTACTTAAGGTAATATAACCATGAGCAAACCCTTTTGGAATAAAAAGTTGAAGATGATTTTGATCACTCAATTCTTGAGTAAAGTATTTACCAAAAGTAGGAGACCCTTTACGAATATCTACTACAACATCTAAAATTGTTCCTTCAATTACACTTACTAATTTTGACTGAGTATATGGATAAAGTTGATAGTGCAGACCTCTTAATACCCCTTTTTTAGAATGGGTAATATTATCTTGAATGAAGTCTATTTCTATTCCTGTTTCTTTTAAAAGATTTAATCGATGATATTGTTCTGAAAAACTCCCTCTATGATCTTTACGAATTTTAGACTTAAGAAGAAATACCTCTTTGAATAAAGTAGATCTTACTTCCATAATTTTTTAACCATATCTATTTATTAAATAATCTCCATAGGAAGTTCCTTTTAAAGCCCTAGCCTCATTAAGTAATTTCTCTATTGTAATATACCCTTTTTCAAATGCAATTTCTTCTAAACAACCTATCTTTAAGCCTTGTCTTTTCTCAACTGTTTGAATAAACTGAGAGGCTTCTAATAAGGATTCGTGAGTTCCTGTATCTAGCCATGCATAACCTCTTCCAAAAACTTCGACATTAAGATTACCTTGATTTAAATAAACTTGATTGACATCAGAAATTTCTAATTCACCTCTGCCACTAGGTTTTATTTTTTTTGCAATTTCTAAAACGCTATTTGGGTAAAAATATAATCCAACAACTGCATAATTGCTTTTTGGACGTTTAGGTTTTTCTTCAATAGAAATTGGATTTCCAATATTATCAAAAGAAATGACTCCATATCTTTGGGGATCATCAACATGATAGCCGAAAACAGAAGCTTTATTATTGGAAATATTTACACAATTTATTAGTTTTTCAGAGAGTGTATCACCATAAAAAATATTATCTCCTAAAATTAGACATACGGATTCACTTCCAATAAATTCTCCTCCCAAAATAAAAGCCTCTGCCAACCCCTTAGGTTCTTGTTGAATTTTATATTGTAAGCTAACTCCCCACTTGCTTCCATCGCCTAATAATCTTTTGTAGGAACTTATGTCCTGAGGCGTACTTATCAATAATACTTCTTGAATCCCTGCTAATAATAAAACAGATAACGGATAGTAAACCATTGGTTTATCATAAACAGGCAGCAACTGTTTTGATACTCCTTTAGTAATTGGGAAAAGCCTAGAGCCCTTTCCTCCAGCAAGTAGAATAGCTTTCATTTTGTTAAATTAAAAAAAATGTTAAAATTTAGGTTTTTAGATATGATATGAATTCTTTTCTTCTAATAGTCGATGAAAAGTTTTTTCTATAAAATATTTTTCCGTTTTCTCCAAGTTTTCCTCTTTCAATTTTTGTGGTGTTAATTGCTTTATTTATTTGTTCATTTAGCTTATTAATATTTCCCGCAGGAGCAATAAATCCACACTTGGCTTCATCTATTATTGAGGCGCCTTCACCAGACATCATGGCAAGAATTGGTTTACCCATTGCCATGTATCCTTGTAATTTAGCAGGTACTGTTTGAGTAAATAATTTACTTTTATTTAATGAAAGATAAAGAATATCTGCCTTGGAAACCCAAGATGGAATAATTTCAAGTTCCTGCTGTGGGATAAAAATTACTTTACCCTCATTTATCTCTCCTGAAAGTATTTGCTTCATATATTCTTTATATCTGCCTTCACCTATAAAGATCCATTGAATTTTTTTATTTTTATTTTCAATAATTGCTTTGCAAAGTGTTCTAAAATCTTGAGCTGTACCAAGATTTCCTGTATACATGATTTTAAGTGAATTTGGATTAAGATTAACTTTTAATTGGACTAAAATTTTATTTTCTTCTATTGTTTTTTCTGCCCAATTTGGAAAATAAAATACCCTATTATGAGCTACGCGTTGTTGCACTATCTCAAAATAACCCTTAGATCCTACTAAAACAACATCAAATTTTTTATATATTTTTTTTACAACTTTTTCAATTGCAATAAATACTCTTTTTGAATTAATAATTCCAACAGCTTCTATTGATTGTGGCCATAAATCTAAATCCCAAAGAATAGCCTCTGCTCCTTTAATTTTCTTATATAAGATTGCCGAAATAGCAATGAAAAATGGGCTTGTATGGTGAACTAAAACTTTATCAAATTTCTTTTTAAAAAGAATCAAAAATAGAGTATAAAAAAAAGTGCTTGTAAAATATGATAGGTAATTAATTATCAATCTTAATTTAGACCCTTTACCTCTTGGGATTAGGGGTAGTCTTCGAATAATTAAATTTTTCCTTCTTTCAAAAGACCTTTTAAAAGGACCATATCCTTTAAATATTTTTCCCTCTGGATAATTAGGCCATCCAGTTACAACGCGGACTTTCATCCCTTCTTGAGTCAACCAAACTACGGCCTCATTTATTTTAAAATGTTCAGGATCAAAATGATTTGTGAAAATCAATATTCTTTTTTCCACACATTTTTATTTACGTAGTCTGTATATGAGATAATAATTCTTTCAATCTTCATTGAAACATTTAAACTTTTATAATCTTCAACTAAATTGAAATCTCTTGAATATTTTTGCTGTGATATCATAGATTGAACACCTCGTAAAATCCTTTTTTTGTTAATATCAGTCATTATTACGCAGGTTTCTTCCATACCTTCAGGCCTCTCATGAGAAGATCTGATATTTAAAGCCCTAAAATTCAAGATAGATGATTCCTCTGAAATAGTACCGCTATCAGAGAGTACTACAAGTGCATTTTTTTGAAGATAAATATAATCGCTGAAGCCTAATGGATCAATAAACATAATTTTTTCACTTGGCTTTATTTTTATTTTTTTAAGTTGCTTTCTAGTCCTGGGATGAGTTGAAAAAACAATAGGGAATTTATATTTTTGAATAAGTGCATTTAAGGAATTTATTAGTTCTTCCAACCTAGAAAGAATATCAACATTCTCTTCCCTGTGCGATGAAACGATAAAGTATTGTTCACTTTTTAAAGATAAGTTATTTAAAATTGTAGAGTCATCAATTTTTTTTGAATAAAAATCTAAAACTTCAGCCATAGGTGAACCGGTTTTAATAATTCTATCAGCCTTGATTCCTTCTCTTAAAAGATAATCCCTGGCAATTGATGAATATGGTAAGTTTATATCAGATATATGATCGACGATTTTTCTATTTGTTTCTTCAGGAACATTTTGATCAAAACAGCGATTCCCCGCTTCCATATGAAAAATTGGAATTTTCTTTTTCTTTGCTACAATAGCAGATAAACAACTATTCGTATCACCTAAAACTAAAAATGCATCTGGCTTTAATTCATCTAAAATAGGATCAATCTTGATTAAAATATTACCAATTGTTTCTGAGGCATTTCCAGCTGCACATTCAAGGAAAATATTTGGTTTTTTGATTTCTAATTCTTTAAAAAAAACTTCATTAAGATTATAATCATAGTTCTGCCCTGTATGAATAAGTGTATGTTTAATTGCAATTGATTTATCAAGTCTAGAAATAACCCTGGATAATCGTATAATTTCTGGGCGTGTCCCAACTACTGTCACTACATGAAGCCTTATGCTACTCATTTTTCTAAGTTAAACATTTTCTATGTAAGTGTCTGGGTCACTTTGATCGTATGGTTCATTAATCCAAAAAAATGTGAGTAATTCATCATTTCCAATATTAGTAATGTTATGGGTATACCAAACAGGTATGTCAACAAATGATGGGTTTTCACCATCCAATTCGAAAGAAATAATTTCATCAGTTAAATATTTTCTAAGCTGGATTCTTGCTTTCCCCTTAATTACTGAAAAACGTTCAACTTTTCTAGTATGAAAATGATTCCCTCTAGTTATTTGAGGTTTAGTTATTGAATAAGAGGATTGACCTTTAGAATTAGATCTAGAAAGCTCAGAAAAAAATCCTCTCTTATCTGAATTTAAAATATGTTTTTTTGGATAAACAGATCTTATATCAATATAACTTCTAAAGGTGTTAAAAAGATTTAAATCAAAAGATGTTTTTAACTCTGGAAATTCGTTTTTTTCAAGGTACTCCTCCTTAAATGACTCAAGTTTTTGAAAAACTTCTGATACTTTACTTTCATGTAAAACAGCAAAATCTTTCATGGGTAAATGATCATCTAACAATTGAAGAATTGAGCAAATTAAATCATCAATATAAATTAATAATACCTTGTTGTCTTCTATAATATTTGGTGTCTCATTTTTTATGAGCTTATCTGAAAAAGTGGCTATAAATGAGTTGTAATTTGGTTTGCAAAAAGGACCAAAAATATTAGGAATTTTTAAAAAGTAAAATTTGAAGCCCAGCTTTTTGGATAATCTCTCAAACTTGAGTCTAGCTTCTTTTTTTGCTTTGCCATATAACGTGTCAGCGTCTTCTTGTGATGAGGAGGAAAAAAACAACTTACCATAAAATTTTATTTTAATTAAGTAATTTAAAAGTGTAGAATTGATTTCATTATTTTTATCATATACCTCTATTTCTGTATTAGCTCTATTTACTCCCGCTAAGTGAAAAATAAAATCACTTTTTTGAATTTTACCACCAAAATTTTGCGACTCAAAATCTTCTTTTTCTAATGCTACAATTTCTGCATTAGGATAATTTAAGCTAATATTTCTAACTAGATGTCCTCCAACAAATCCATTATGACCAGAAACTACTATCCTCATGAACAAGTAAATTAAGCTAAATCAGCTTTAATTTTTGGTATTTTTAAAAGCAGAGATTTCATCTCCTCTAAATTAAGGTGATTAGTGTTATCTGAATTATATTCTTCAGCGACCTTTACATTATCTCCCTTTGAAAAATACTTATCATAGTTTAAATCTCTTATGTCTGTTGAAATTTTAAAATAATTCCCAAGGTCATCACTTTTTATCATTTCCTCTTTAGTAACAAGGGTTTCGTACAACTTTTCACCATGTCTTATGCCTATGTTTTGTATATCTGATTTAGAGTTATATAATTCAATAAGCGCTTTTGCTAAAACTTCTATAGTAGCAGCAGGAGATTTCTGTACAAATAAATCTCCATTCGTACCATTTTCAAATGCAAATTGAACCAAATCCACAGCATCGGATAATGTCATCATAAAACGTGTCATGTTAGGGTTTGTAATGGTAAGGGGTTTATTTTTTTTTATTTGATCAATAAATAAAGGAATAACTGACCCTCTTGATGCCATGACATTTCCATATCTAGTGCCTAAAAAAACAGTTTTTTTATCATCTAAATTTCTTGCAGCAGCCATCATCGTTTTTTCCATAAGTGCTTTTGTCATTCCCATAGCATTAATTGGATATGCTGCTTTATCTGTACTTAAAACAACTAATTTTTTTACTCCAAATTTTTCAGCTGCTGATAAAACATTACTAGTCCCTAAAATGTTTGTTTTAACAGCTTCAATTGGGAAAAATTCGCATGAAGGCACTTGCTTTAGAGCAGCAGCATGGAATATATAGTCAACTCCTTTAATTGCTTTTTCAATAGAATCTTTATCTCTTACATCTCCAATATAAAATTTTACTTTTTCGGATTTTAATTTTTTTCGAAGATCATCTTGCTTTTTCTCGTCTCTTGAGAATATTCTGATTTCCTCATAATTTGATTTTTTCAATGTTTTGTTTAAAAAAGCGTTTCCAAATGAACCAGTTCCTCCTGTAATAAGTAATATTGATGATTTCATGATTTTTATACTCGAATTATATCTTTATATACAAAATTTTTTATTTTGATAGCGTTCTTAATGATTAAAGATAAAAGATTTGTTTGTTTCATTTCTTTAATAAATTTAATATTCGATTTATCCATATTCTCTAATAATTGATTTATATATGGTAGATAGATGTTATTTAAAAGTACACCCTTTAAAGGTACGTAATAACTACTGAGATTGGTTTTGAATGTTTTTGCATTAAGTTGTCTTAGGCCTGCGAAATGGTAAAATAGTAAGGGCTGATCATCTATCAGAATTAAACCTTTAGTGAATTGTATATTGTAATTTTTAACATTCCAAATTGCAAGATTTGCTCCTTTATGTTTTAGAATTTTTAAATTGGAATATTTTTTGGGCCAGTTATCTAAATATTTTTGATCTGCATACCTGCCATTCTCTAATTTTTGATAGCACCAGTCAATACACTGCATTGCCCAATCAGAAACACACTGTCTTCCAACTTTATCATTTCTAAAAGATATCCATCCAACATTAAACCTCCCATATTTTTTTTTTGATTTATTTGACCAATGAAATTTATGTTCTATAATTCCAATTGAAGCTTTTCCTAGTTCATCAAAAAGAGGTTTTAATGAGTTATAAAAATATAAATCACAATCAATGTAATTTAATAATTCAATATCTGGATTTTTGTCAAAAATAAAATCACATATTTGAGCAGAACAAGTAAAAAAATACTCCGCAACAGATCTTTCTTTTTTGATTTTTTTTAATCTAGGCCTAAATTTAATTAGTTCTTTATGACTATAAACTATAGAGTTTAAGATAGGGTCTCTCTCTAAAATACTAAATACCTTTTTATCCATACAAACAATAAAAAGAGTACTGCTTTTATTTTGCTTATATAAAGATTTTGAAAGCAATTTTGCATATGGTAAATAGTTAAAATCAAAATAAGTACAAAAATACAAATGCTCCATTTAAAAATTTGAGACCCCCTTATTTATTGGATAAAGCCTAGAGTACTTCCCTCTAGAAAGAATAATACTCTTCATAATTTTTATTTTAAGATTTGTTTAAGTGTTTCAATAAAATAAAGTTGTTTTTTAAGATTAAAACTAGGATACATTGGAAGAGAAAAAATTTCTTTCGCCACTTTTTCTGTAACCGGTAAATCACCTTCTTTAAACCCAAATTGTCTGAATCCAGTCATAGTATGTATTGGCCACGGATAGCTAATATTTAAAAAAATATTTTTTTCTTTTAATTTTTGTAAAATTTCATCTCTTTTTTTGTGTCTAACAACGTAAACATAAAATGAATGTTTATTATATTCCTTTTCACAAGGTAAAATAAGACTTGTCTCTTTCAGCTTACTTTGATAAATTTTTGCAATTTTTCTTCTTCTCTTAATATAATTATCTAAACGTTTTAATTTATTTAGTAAAATTGCAGCGTGCATTTCGTCTAGTCTGGAATTATAACCTTCCTCAAGAATAGAATAATAGGTTTTTTCCATTCCATAAAATCTAAGTTTCTTTAAATTATCATTAATTTTTTTATTGTTAGTTACTACCATGCCTGCATCACCATAACCACCTAAAATCTTAGTAGGATAAAATGAAAACACAGAAGCATCTGACATAGAACCAGCAATCTTATTTTTATATTTAGCCCCATGACTTTGGGAGCAATCTTCAATTAAAAAAATATTTCTTCTTTTACAAATTTCAATTACTTTATCCATATCCACACATTGTCCAAATAAATGAACAACTATTACTCCTTTTGTCTTATTTGTAATACTTTTTTCTAGTTTATTTACATCCATTAAATACGTACTAGGATCAATGTCAACAAACCTGGGAGTTCCGTTTGCAGCAACAATTGAAGAGATAGTAGGAACGGCTGTATTCGACACAGAAATCACTTCATCACCTTTTTTCAATCCGAATGATCTCATAGTTAAAAAAAGTGCGTCTGTAGCTGAATTTACCCCAATTCCATAGTTTGAGTTGCAATATTTAGCAAATTTATTTTCAAATTCTTTTACATTATCTCCAAGAATTAAAGTACCAGAATTTAAAACTTTTTTAATTGCTGATAAGACCTCTTTTTTTTCGACTTTTAGTTCATCAAGATAATTCCAAACAGCAATTTTTTTTAATTTTTTTTTAAAAAGATTTTTTAAATAATTCATTTGTTTATTTCTTTTATTAAGTTACTCATATCTGTTGCTTGTT
>CACMUP010000030.1 GCA_902616905.1 uncultured Bacteroidota bacterium | reverse complement strand
AAAATTAAAAAAAAATAAAATATATGGATTTATATCCTTAAAATCATTTGTGAATCCATTATAGTTTTGTGCTATCGAGCCACTTTAAAAATAGGTTTAGATTTTCCTGCGAAATTGTATGTCCTTCAGGAAACTCTTGATATTGAATTTCTTTATACTTTTTAGATATTGGTAAAATTGATTGACGAGCTAGTTTAATAGGAATTACCTGGTCAGAAACGCCATGTGAGGAATAGGCAATAAAATTTGGTCCTTTAGAGGTGTTTATAGTTTCATGTATAAATCCACTCAAAGCGACTAAGCGCCTTACTATAGTAAGTTTTTCAAATGCTAAAGCCCAACCTAAAATTGCTCCTTGACTAAAACCCAACAAAGTAATATCATTTGAATCCAATTTATATTTCTTAATTATGAGCTGTATGTTTTTATTTAATAACTCTAATGTCATCCTGGCAGTTTCTATATCAGATTCAAAAGTTCCATCACTTTTTGGATAAAGGTGATACCATGCATAGCTTCCTGGCGATAATTCGTAAGGAGCTCGCAATGAAATAATTGTTGAATATTTAGGCAAAAATGGAGTAAAAGAGAATAAGTCATCTTCGTTACTACCATATCCATGAAGTAAAAAAATAACTGAATTATTTTTTAAATCATTTTCAGCATTTTTTATTTTATAGTTTAGCAATTATTTGAAAGTTAAATTAGTTCAAGTGTATTTTTTCTCCTCTTATAATACCATATATTTTTCCTTTTGTTTCAGCACCAATAAACATGCAATTTTTAGATGTTGAGTTGATATCTTCAATCTTAAAAATATCTGCCCCATAAGGTGTGAATAAAGTCATGTCAGCTAAAGAACCTACCTTAAAATTAAAATCTTCTATCCCAAAACGTTTTTTACCTCTGGTAAAAAAAGTGATTATTTTATCTAAAGTAAAGCATTTATGCATTACTTTAAAAGCGGCTTCCATTCCAATACTTCCTTCCTTAGATTGGACAAATTCAAGATTTTTTATTTCCGTATTAATGGGTTGGTGAAGACTACTTATCATATCAATTGTACCATCTAATAATCCTTCTCTTAGTGCTTTTTGGTCATTAGAATTCCTCAGTGGTGGTATAATTTTAAAATTTGTGTCAAATTCCAATAGATTTTGATCTGTGAAAAGCAAATGAGAAATACCTACACAACAACTAACGTCTAGTCCCTTTTTTTTTGCATCCCTAACCAATTTGACACCTTTTTCAGATGATATGTATGGAATATGCATTTTACCTTTTGTATACTCTAGAAGCGACAGATCACGAGATAAAGGGGTAGTCTCTGCAATAGTTGGAATTCCTTTCAAACCAAGATTTACACTAGCTAATCCTTCGTGCATTTGACCTTTTTTATAAAAAATATTATCAATTGGATAGGCTTGAATTATACCATCAAATACTTGAACATAGTCTAAAGCGACTCTTAATAAGCTTGAATTTTTTAATACACTATTAAAATCTCCAAATGCTTTTGAACCTGCATTGTGAAGGTCATAAAGAGAGGCCATATTTTTTCCTTCTCCATTTTCTGATAATGAAGCACTGATATGGAGAGCAGTAGGAGAAGATATTGATTTTTGTAATAAGTGACTAACGTCTGCGTGGGATGAGATTACAGGATCTGTATTTGGATTAAGTAAGATGTTTGTAAAACCACTTCTACTAGCTGTTAATAAACCGTTTTCTAAGGTTTCTCTTAATTCATATCCAGGTTCTCCAAAAGAAATATTTGGATCAAACCAACCGGACGAAACATGAAGATCTTTTCTATTAATTACATTGTCTGCATCAATGTCAATATCTTTTTTTATTTGAGATATTATACCATTTTCTATAAGAATATCAAGGGTTTCATTATGAAATTCACTCTTTTCGTTAATAATGGTTGCATTTTTTAAGAGTATTTTCATAAAATGAAGATCAAAGCAAAAATAAAACAATTTTTAAATTATACTTTCGATAAGAGTTTAAATCTAATCCTAGACCGTGTAGTTTTTTGAGACAAAAGATTTATAGATCTCTTATTTAATTGAAAAATTCTTGGGTATCCACCAGTAACTTGTCCATCACGCATTATAATAATTAGACTACCGTCGGGAGTACATTGAATAGTTCCTGGAATAATAGGGGAGGTCCAAATTTCAGGAAGTTTACAGATTAATTTTTCTTCTAAACGAAAAGCCATTCTATTATTTAATGAGGATATATGATGAACATTATCAAGAAGAAATTTTTTTTGTGTGTTATCTAAAATTTTGAATTCAGGGCCAGGATATACCTCTAGAATTTCATTTTCATAATCTATGTTTATTGGCTTTAACATAACACCAACTTTTGGTATGAAATCTGATTTTCCTATCGGGATTAATACTTTCTTTGTGATATTCCCTTCAGAAGTTATACCCTTGAACTGACTTCTGCTACCCAAAACCTTTTCTGTTTTTATGCCACCGGAGATGCTTAAATACGTTCTACAGCCATATTTTGATGTTCCCATTGATAGAATATCACCTTTATTTACTTTATAGGGTGTATAAGATTTTATTTTTTCTCCATTAAGTTCAGTTTTCATTTCAGCTCCAGCGATTGATATGTATGTGTTTTTGTGAAATTTTATTTTTGGCCCCATAAATGAACACTCTAAAACTGCTGTATTATAAACATTATTTAGTATTTGATTCGCTATTCCAAATGCTTGTTGGTCCATGGGACCAGATATAGGAACCCCAATATTTTGATAATTAAAACGTCCAGCATCTTGAATAGATGTATAAATTCCTCTACGTATAATTTCAATCATTTAAAAAAATTATAATCTCCTTTTC
Organism: uncultured Bacteroidota bacterium; assembly: GCA_902616905.1. GTDB lineage: Bacteria > Bacteroidota > Bacteroidia > Flavobacteriales > Flavobacteriaceae > MS024-2A. The sequence continues at coordinate 7,752 of CACMUP010000030.1, read as the reverse complement.
GAATTCCTACCTCAATATCCTTTAAACTATTAGAATCTATTTTTTCGAAACAAATTGTATCCCCAGGTTTAATAAAACACGGGGGAGATGTTTTTGGATTAAAAAAGCTTACTGGTGTAAATCCTATAATATGCCATCCCCCTGGAGAATCAGCCGTATAAATTCCTGTTTGTTTCCCCCCAATAGCAACTGATCCTTTGGGGACATTCAGTTTAGGTTTTACTTTTCTTCGGTAGTGTAGACGTGGATCAAGACCACTTAAATAGGGAAACCCTGGCAGAAAGCCAATAAAATAAACCTTATAGATTTTTTTTGAGTGCAAATGAATTAATTCATTAACCTCCAATTTTAATGCTTTTGATAGTTTAATTATATCAGGAGCAAAATTATTTTCATAACAAACAGGTATTATCCATTTTTTTCCTTCAAAATTTTTATATTTTTCAATTTTTATTAGAATTTTATTAAAGTATTGATTCCACCATTCAAGATTTTTGATTTTTTTATTCAATTGAATCAAAAGAGACTTATAACCCATTCTACATATTAGGACGTCAGGGTGTTTTTTAAGTGTTTTTCTTAGAAATAGTAACTTATTTAATAAAATCTCTGATGGCTTTTGATACCACTCAACCAAAAAAGTATTTTGATTTATTTCCATGACTATAAAACTTGATTTGTTTTCCATTTTATATGATTTTATTATACATGCTTAATACATCTTTTAGGTTTTCTACAATATTGGGATGATCACCATGCAGGCAAAACGTGTCTGCATCAATATCTATCCAATTGTTGTTTATCGTTTGAATCCTGCCATTAAATAATAGATTTTTCAATCTTTTATAAATATTATAGCTATTGGTAATCAGTGCTCCTTTTTTACCTCTTTGTTGTAATTGTCCATTGTCCATATATCCTCTGTCTAGAAAAGCTTCTCTACAAACAATAATTCCCTTTGATTTTGCTTTTTTAGCTAGTTTAGATTCAGGAAGAGTAAATAAAGTAGCATCAGGACAACATTCACAAATACATTCAATGATAATATTAGCTATATTTTCATTTTTAGCACTATCATTGTACAAAGCACCGTGTGGTTTAACATGATTTAACTCTTTTGAATGGTTTAATAATTTTATAAAATTCAATAACTGACTTTTAATGCTGTATTTAAGTTTTTCATTATCAATATTCATTGAAATTCGACCAAAATTATCTTTATCAGGATAGGAAGGGTGAACACCTATTTTAACATTATTTTGCCTTGCTAATGAAATTAATTTGGACATTTCCTTGTTATTACCAGCATGTCCTCCACAAGCAATATTACATGATTGGATAAGTGGCATTATCTCTGCTTCGATATTAAAACCTTCCCCTATATCTACGTTTATATTAAGTTCTTTCATTGAATTATTAGTAAAATGGTTTTGATACTTAATAGGAAAGATAGAAGAACGATCAAACATGCAATAAAATTCTTAAAAAAAGAATTTTTGTAATCTCCCATCAAATTGGACTTATTCATTATCCATAAAAGCAATGAGGCTATAATTGGAAGTAACATACCATTTGTAATTTGTGCAAAGCGAATAATTGAAATAAGCTTTAAACCAGTAGTTGATATAATAATACCAAAAAAAATAATTAATATCCAAGTAAATTTAAAGTGAAATGATTTTAAATTTGATGATACTCCAAAACAACTACATATAACAAAAGCAGCAGCAAGAGGAGCTGTAATTGTACTTGTAATTCCTGCAGCAAAAAGACCAATTGCTATTAAATATTTTGCAAAAATTCCAAATATAGGCTCTAAACCGATTGCAAGATCTCCAGCATTATTAATTTCAAAGGAATCTATATTTGAGGCTGTGATTATTATACATAAAGAAACAAATCCACCGATGCTGATAGCAATAACTAAATCTTTGTAAGCAAAAGGTAAGTCACTTTTTTTAGACCATTTTTTTTTAACTAACTCTGCATGAAGAAAAAGATTATAAGGAACTATTGTGGTTCCAATTAATGCCATGATTGTTAGTAAACTTTCATTTGGAGTTTTAAAATATAAAAGACCTTTAAAAATAGTTAATACATCAGGATTGGTAAAAAATGCAGTGAGAACAAATGAAATACTCATAATTATAACAAGAACAATTAAAAATCTTTCAATAATTTTAAATTTTCCTGACCATAAAATAAATCCTGAAATAAGTCCAATGATTATTGGATATAAGTTAAGTTTATTGTCGTCAATTTTAAGGTTTAAACTACCAAAAAGCGTTTCTAGTCCTAAAACAGCTCCACTAATATTTCCAGATTCATATGCAGTATTACCTATCACAATTGAAAGAAGAATAAGAGTAATTATTCCATACTTAATAATTGGATTTTTAAGTTCATCTATGATAATTTGTGTCAGATTTTTTCTAGTAATAAGTCCTGCTTTAACAGACATAGATTGGAGGACTATAGTTGCTAAAATTGCAATCAATAAACTCCACAAAAGATCCATTCCAAATTTTACTCCAGCAAGTGTACAAATAGTAACTGTCCCAGGTCCAATAAAAGCAGCAGCAATTAAAGGTCCAGGACCTATGTTTTTAAAAAATTTATTAAACATTAAAAAGAATATTTCTAAAATTAATTTACTTTACAATTAAATAATAAAATCTTTGGCATTAAATTTTTCATAGATTCCAAGTCCAAAGAGTGCAAAATCATATTTTACTGGATCATTTGGTTCAAATCTTCTTAGATTAATGTCTAATTCAACTGAGGCTTTGTAATCATTTTGTTCACGTTTTAATAAACCTAGTCTTCTTGCTACATTTCCCGTATGTATATCCAAGGGGCAGGATAGCTGTCTCGCATTTAATCTGTTCCAAATTCCAAAATCAACACCTTTGTTAGAGGATCTTACCATCCACCGCAAAAACATATTTAATCGTTTTGCAGCTGACCCTTTAAGAGGATCAGAAACATGTTTTTCTGATCTTTTGTTATGTTCTAACTCAAAAAAAATATTTTTGAAATTATGCAAGTTAAGGTCCAGTCTTTTGGTATTTAGTTTTGTTGAGAATGCTTTTTCCAAACCTCCGTGATTCAAATAAATATTTTTTAGAGATTTAATAAAGTATATAAAATCAGACCCATTAAAAGTCCTATGAACAAAAGAGGAAAGTTTATTTAAGTCATTTTCTTTATGGTTTAGTACAAAATGAAATGGGTCATTACCCATTAATTCTAACATTCTTACTCCACTTTTTAATATGCTGGCTCTGTTGCCCCATGAAATAGTTGCAATTAAAAAACTTGTTATTTCAATATCTTCCTTTTTATTGAATTTATGTGGAATTCCAATAGGATCTTTTTCTATGAAACTTGTTTGTTCATATAATTTTGCTTTTTCATCTAAAAATTCCTTAAGGTATTTAGAAAGCATTATGTTAATATATTCCCATCTTTTAAACTAATTATTCTATCAGCTCTTTCTGCTAAGGTCTTATTATGAGTTACTATTATAAAACTACATCCTAATTCATCACGTAATTCAAAAAATAAATCATGGAGTTGATTTGCGTTATTTGAGTCTAAATTTCCGCTAGGTTCATCAGCAAAAATTATTTTAGGTTTATTAATAAGAGCTCGAGCTACAGCAACTCGCTGCTGTTCACCACCAGAAAGTGAGGACGGCTTATTATTAATTTTATCTCCAACCCCTAAGCGTTGAAGTAAATCTTTTGCCATTTTTTCAGTATTTTTCAAATTTGCTTTACTTATCCATGCGGGTATACATACATTTTCTAAAGCTGAAAATTCTGGCAGTAATTCGTGAAATTGGAAAATGAAACCTATTTTTTGGTTTCTGAATTTTGCTAATTCTTTTTCTGATAATTCATTTGTATTTATACCATCAATTATTAAGCTAACATCAGGTTTGTTTTCTGGTCGATCAAGGGTACCCAAAATATGAAGTAATGTAGTTTTTCCTGCTCCTGAGGGACCAACTATCGCTACAATTTCTTTTTCAGCTACCTTGATATCTAGACTATTTAAAACATTTAGTGTTCCATATTTTTTTGATAAGTTTCTAGCATTTAATACAAATTTCATAACTATTTCAAAATTAAAATTTTATTTTTTATCAATTATCATTAATTGTTATTATGTAAAACCAAATTGTGTACTTAATTTTATTTATTGTAATGATTTTTTCTTTTTCTATTAATTCAATCATTATATTTGTTTAACTATCTTAAAAAAAATATATCAAAACTATTTATTTAGCGGGAGGATGTTTTTGGTGTACAGAAGCAATTTTCCAACGTATTAAAGGAGTAGTTAAAGTTATACCTGGTTATATCGATGGAACCGTTGAGAATCCCTCTTATAAGGATGTATGTACGGGAAAAACTGGTCACACAGAAGCTATTGAGATATCTTATGATGAAAAAAAAATAAAATTAGAGAATATTCTTGAAATCTTTTTTAGTACACATGATCCAACAACATTAAACCGCCAAGGAAATGATTTTGGCACACAATATCGTTCTGGAATTTATTATATAGATGTAAAACAAAAAGAGGTTGCAAATCTTATTATTAATAAACTTGAAAAAGATAAATTATTTCAAAATCCAATAGTAACAGAAGTAAAACAAGCCAAACCTTTTTTTGTTGCTGAAGAACATATTAATTATTACAATCAAAACAAAAGGCAACCATATTGTAATTTTACAATTGATCCTAAATTAAATAAATTAAAAACCTATTTCAAAAATTATATTGCTAGCGAAAATGAATGAAAATTTTAACATAGAAACCCTCCTGTAAAAGAACAAAATAAAACAAACTATCAAGAAATTCATCACTTACTTGGTGAAAATCAGAATAGTAAAGGTTTATTGAAAACCCCTGAAAGTGCATCAAAAGTTATGAAGTTTTTGACAGAAGCTTATGAAAATGATCCAAAACAAATACTACAAAGTGCAATGTTTAAAGAAGATTGCAATGGAGACGGTTATAGTTAAAGATATTGAATTGTATTCATTTTGTGAGCATCATCTTTTACATTTTTTCGAAAGAGCCCATGTTGCTTACATAAGGAATACAATTAAATCTAATCTCTCCTAGGAATCCTTAAATAAGCACTTTAAGCCTATTTTTTTTAAAATTTTTTTTTCAAAGTTCCAAAAGAAGTTAAATTGAAAAAATAAAGCACCAAAGACTAATAGTAATATCTGATAAATTGGAAAAATAACTAGTAGTCTTAGAACCCAATACATAATCCTTCCGAAGTAAAAAGATTCGAAAGCTTCAGGATTTAAATTAATATAATTTAAAAAAGGTCTTCCGAGCTTAATACTTAATGAACCTGTAATGCCGAAAACAATAAAAATTATAATTAGCTGAAGGTTTGAGGTTATTCCCCATTTTTCTTTTAGACGTTTAAAATACAATGTACTGTATTTTTAATTTAAGAGATTAGAAATTTGCAAAGCTAATTCTTCACCAATTCTATCCTGAGCTTCCAGTGTAGCAGCACCAATATGAGGTGTTAGAGATATCTTTTCATGCATTAATAGTTTTATTTCAGGTTTAGGTTCGTTCTCAAATGTATCCAAGGCTGCGAAAGACAGATGCCCAGAATCAAGTGCATCTATTAAAGCAACTTCGTCAATAACTCCTCCTCTTGCTGCATTTATGATTGCTGCTCCTTTTTTCATTTTTGATATAACTTCTGCATTTATCACATATGATTTTTGTGCTGGCACATGAAGGGATATGAAATCAGATGATTTTATAAGTTTTTCAAAATCTTGTGTTTTAATATTTGCAGAAATCTTATTCCCTGTAGAAAAGTTTATTTCAATATTAGCTTCCGTAATAAATTTATCAGACGCCATAACATTCATTCCTACACCTAAAGCGATTTTAGCAACTTCCTGACCTATCCTACCAAATCCAATTATACCAATTGTTTTACCTCTTAATTCAATTCCTTTAGAATATGCTTTTTTGAGACCCTTAAAATTTGCTTCTCCTTCAAGAGGCATGTTTCTATTTGAGTCATGTAAAAATCTAACACAACCATATAGGTGGGCAAATACAAGCTCAGCTACTGAAGCAGATGATGCAGCAGGTGTATTAATAACATGAATTCCTTTAGATTTTGCATAATCAACATCGATATTATCCATGCCAACGCCTCCTCTTCCAATTAATTTTAGACTAGAACACGAATCAATAAGTTCTTTTCTTGCCGTTGTGGCACTTCGCACAAGAAGCGCATCAATTTTATTATTATTTATGAAGTCAATAAGCTGCTCTTGTGAAACATTAGTTGTTAATACTTCAAACCCTTTTTTTTCTAAATTATCAATACCTGATTGCGAGATGCCATCATTTGCTAAAATTTTCATTTTTCTATTTTTTTTGTTCTAAAAGCTGCATACAATTTATTAGTTTGTCGACACTTTCGATAGATAAAGCATTGTATATCGAAGCTCGATAGCCTCCTACTGATCGATGACCTTTCAAACCACTAATTCCATTATTGTTACATAAAGCATCAAAAGTATCTGTAAGTTCAGCGTCAACAAGATTAAATGTAACATTCATTTGACTTCTACTTTCCTCTGATGCGAATCCATTAAACATTGAATTTCTATCAACTTCATTGTACAATCTATTTGCTTTTAAAGAATTTTTTTCTCCTATAACTTCTATACCGCCTTGTTCTTCGATCCATCTTAATGTTAGCAGGGATGTATATACAGAAAAAACAGGTGGTGTATTAAACATACTCCCTCCTTTAATTTGAACCATATAGTCCAAAATTGAAGGAATTGTTCTAGAAACTTTACCTAAAAGGGACTCTTTAATAATTACCAGTGTAGTTCCTGCAGGACCCATATTTTTTTGAGCTCCTGCGTAGAATAAATCAAATTTAGAATAGTCAAATTTTCTTGAAAATATATCAGAGCTCATGTCAGCTATTAGAGGAACTGTTGTTTTTGGTACTTCTTTATACTGAGTTCCAAAAATAGTGTTATTTGTAGTTAAGTGCAAGTAGTCTAAGTCTGAGGGAATAACGAAACCTTTCGGGATATAATTGAAGTTTTTTTCTTTTGAACTTGCAATTTCAATTACATCACCAAATAGCTTAGCTTCTTTTATTGCTTTTGTTGACCATGTTCCAGTATTTACATATCCGGCCTTATTATCTAAAAGGTTGTAAGCACACATTAGAAATTGTTGGCTAGCTCCACCTTGAAGAAATAAGGCTTTATAACCTTTATTATTTAGATTTGTAAGTTTTAAAGCCAATTCACAAGCTTCTTCCATGATCGAAATAAAGGCCTTGCTTCTATGAGAAATTTCAATTAAAGACAAACCAGAACCATCTAATTCTTTTACTGCACTAGAGGCTTTATCCATTACCTCTTTAGGTAAAATTGAAGGACCAGCACTAAAGTTGTGTATTTTCATTCACTAGCAATTTTTTATTTGAAAGCACAAATATTGCGATTAGTTAAATAAAATCAGAGTTTTATATTATATTTTTTTTTTAAATTGTTAACACGTCAATTTTTATAAAAAACAAAGTTGTTTTACTGGTAAAATAATATTATAGATTTTGTAGAAAATTAATTGTGTCTATTCCATCAGCATAATCCCACAAACTAGGTTGCTGTGATTTTCCAAATGGGATTGCATTTTTTACCTTTAAATTAGTCACTATAC
>CACMUP010000029.1 GCA_902616905.1 uncultured Bacteroidota bacterium | reverse complement strand
TACTTTTTTCTTTTCTAAATCTACTAAAATAATTGGAACAGGATTTATAGTATGAGCAGTATTAGGACTTCCATCAGGATTTACCATAGTTTCACAATTTCCGTGATCAGCTATTATGAGGATAACATATTTTTTCTCCAATGCTGATTTTACAACTTCCGATACACATTCGTCAACAATTTCACAAGCTTTTATAGCTGCACTAAAATCTCCTGTATGTCCAACCATATCTGGATTTGCAAAGTTAAGACAGATGAAATCTGGAGTTTGTGAAGCAATTTTTTTTATGACTGCTTTTGTAATCTCGAGAGCACTCATTTCAGGCTTTTGATCATATGTTGCAACTTTTGGTGATGGACAAAGTATACGTTCCTCTCCTTCAAATGGTTCTTCGCGTCCTCCATTAAAGAAAAAAGTTACATGAGGATACTTTTCTGTCTCAGCAATTCTAACTTGAGTCTTACCAGCTTTTGACAATATCTCGCCTAGTGTTTCAGATAAGTTTTCTTTATTAAAAATAATTTCAACATTTCTAAATGATTTGTCATAATTCGTAAGTGTAATATATCTTAATAAAAGGGGATGCATTTCGTAATCTGGGAATGCTTTTTGAGAAAGCACTTGCGTTAACTCTCTACCACGGTCAGTTCTATAATTTAAGAAAATTACAACGTCTCCATTTTCAATTTTTGTCAATGCTTTCCCATCAATTTTTTTCTTGTAGAGGGGTTTAATAAATTCATCTGTTATACCTTTTTTATAACTAATCTTTAATTGCTCAATAAAATTATCAGAGGCCTTTCCTTTGCCATGTACCAAAAGATCATATGCTTCTTTTATTCTTTCCCATCTATTATCACGATCCATAGCATAATATCTTCCTATAACACTTGCTAATTTGCCTCCAGTTTCAGATATCTTTTTTTCGATACGGTCTATAAATTTTATACCAGACTTTGGATCCACATCTCTTCCGTCTGTAAATGCATGAAGAAAAACTTTGTTATGTTTGAATTTGCTTATAAATTCTAAAAAACCTTCTATATGATTAATATGAGAGTGCACACCACCGTCTGAAAGTAATCCTAAAAGATGTATTTTCTTTTCCTCTTGTATGGCATATTTTATATTATTTGTTAAAACTATTTGGTTTTCAAGTTCACCATCTTTAATTGCCCTACTAATTTTTGCTAAATCCTGATATACAATTCTTCCTGCACCCAAATTCATATGTCCTACTTCACTATTTCCCATTTGTCCTTCTGGAAGGCCAACATTTTTTCCATCAGTTCTTAAAATATTAGAATCATAGTTTTCATATAAAGAGTCGATAAAAGGAGTGTTAGCTTTATCTATAGCAGATACACTAGAGTCTGTTGAATTACCCCACCCATCTAGTATCATTAAAAGTGTTTTTTGCGCCATCAAATGAGTTTACACAAAGATAAGAATTAGTAGTATCTAGTAAGAGAAGACTATGCTGAAAAAAAAATGTTACTTTGTAAATAAAACTATTGAAAAAAGGTGTTGTTTTAAGATCTACTGGAAGCTATTACTCGGTTGAGTCAGAGGGAAATTTGTTTTCTTGTAAATTAAAAGGAAAGATGAGACTTCAAAATATAAAAAGCACAAACCCAATTGCAGTTGGTGATAATGTTATTTTCGAAGTTAATGATGCCACTAAAAAACATGAAGGAAAAATAATTGATATTGGATTTAGAAAAAATTATATAGTTAGAAAATCTGTTAATCTTTCAAAACAAACACAAATCATTGCATCTAATATTGACTTAGCATTATTAATGGTGACCGTTAACAACCCGAAGACATATACAACATTTATAGATCGATTTTTGCTTTCTGCTGCAGCTTATCACATACCAGTAATTATTTTATTTAATAAAATTGACTCTTTTACTATAGAACAGCTAAAAGATTTAGAATCATTGAAAAAAATTTATGATGATATTGGCTATAAGACACACAAGATATCAGCAAAAAAAAACCAAAATATAGGTAAACTAAAAAAAATATTAATTAATAAGATCAGTATGATTTCAGGTAACAGTGGAGTGGGAAAATCAACATTTATAAATACATTAGAACCTGAAATAAATTTAAAAACAGCATCCATTTCAAATCAACATTTGCAGGGAAAACATACCACTACATTTGCAGAAATGCATATTTTAAAAAATGGAATTAAAATAATAGATACCCCTGGCATAAAAGGATTTGGCGTTGTAGATATAAAACCTGGAGAAATAGGGAATTATTTTCCAGAAATTTTTATTAATAAAGGAAAATGTAAATTCAAAAATTGTCTTCATAAAAATGAACCCGAATGTGCCATAATAAGGAGAGTTGAAGATGGTTCAATATCTAAAAGCAGATACAAAAGTTATATTAATTTAATTGATGAGAGTACAAATTTTAGAAGTTAAATGAGGGTAGTAATTCAAAGAGTTAAACATGCTGAAGTAATTATAGATGGAAAAGAAAAAAAACATTCAGGAAGGGGACTAATGATTTTATTAGGTATTGAAAATTCTGATGATATTAGTGATGTACAATGGTTGGTCAAAAAGATTTTGAATTTGCGTATTTTTAATGACAAGAAAGGCGTAATGAATTATTCTCTAATAGATATTAGAGGGGAATTAATGATTATTAGTCAGTTCACACTTATGGCTAAAACAAAAAAAGGTAATAGACCCTCATATATAAGAGCTGCTATTCATGAACATGCTATTCCTCTATATAATTCATTTATCGAATACTCACAAAAATTTCTCACAAAACCTGTCGTTTCTGGAAAATTTGGATCAGAAATGCAGATTGAATTAATTAACGATGGCCCTGTTACAATATGGATTGACTCTAAAAAAAGAGAATAATAATTAATCAAAATAAATTTACTTCAGATTCTAATTTTATTCCAAAATGAATTAATATTTTATCCTGTATTTCTTTTGCAAGCATCAAAATATCCCTTCCTTTTGCATTCCCATAATTTACAATAACTAAAGCTTGTTTATTATGTATTCCTGCATTACCAAATCTTTTTCCTTTGTATCCTATTTTTTCTATTAGCCACGCAGCTGGAATTTTAATTTTATTAGACGATTCAAAAAAATTTGGAATCTCTGGATATTTACTTTTGAGTTTAAGGAATTTATCATTGTTAATAATTGGATTTTTAAAAAAACTACCACCATTTCCAATTTTGGATGGATCAGGTAGTTTTGATTTTCTAATATCGATTACTGCATCCGCTATATTTTGAATAGTATTTTTTTTTCCTTTAAGGGCATTTTTTAAGGGATCATAATCTGTATTCATTTTGTGAGGAGGTTTTTGTAAGACAAAACAAACACTAGTAATTATAATTTTTTCTTTAAGTTCTTTTTTAAATATGGATGATCTGTATCCAAAGTCACAATCTTTTTTATTGAATATTTTGAAAGTTAGAGTTTCAATTTCAAGAGCACGACAAGATTTAAAAACAGTTTTTAATTCCATACCATATGCACCAATATTTTGAATTGGTGCTGCGCCAACAGTACCAGGAATAAGTGCCAAGTTTTCTATTCCTGCATAATCTTTTTCTAATGCCCAGAGAACAAAATCATGCCAATTTTCTCCAGCTTGAACTTCTACCACAATCTCATATTCATTTTCTTGAAGAATATTGATTCCCTTATTTTTAATTATAAAGGTAAAACCGTTATAATCTTTTGTTAAAAGAATGTTGCTCCCTTCACCTAATATTCTAAATGGTGTTTTTTTACATTTTTTAATTTTTTCAACTAAATCTTTTTCATTTGAGATTTCTGAAAAATATTTAGTTTTAGCATCTATACCAAAAGTGTTGTAATTTTTTAAAGATATATTTTTTTTAATCATACAATTAAATGCGTATGTTTTTCTTTATAGGCAACTAATCCTAATTTGATAATTTTAACCGCTCTAATTAATTTTTCACAATCCAATATAAAGGCAATTCTGACTTCATTTTTACCAATTCCAGGTGTAGTGTAAAATCCGCTTGCAGGAGCTAACATTACTGTTTGATTTTCATAATGAAAAGATGTTAATAAAAATTTAGAAAAATCCTCAGCATCATCAACAGGAAGTTTGACAATACAATAAAATGCTCCTTTAGGTTCTGAAACTTTTACCTCAGGAATTTTTCGTAAAGATTTTATCAAAACCCCCCTTCGTTTTCTGTACTCTTTAATAACACCTATCAAGTAACTATCTGGCGCATCTAAGGAAGCTTCACTAGCAATTGTTGCATATGTAGGTGGGGATAATCTTAAATCTGCAAACTTCATTAAATTTTTCATGAGTTTGTTGTTTTTAGTCACAATACATCCAACTCTAGCGCCACAAAGGCTATATCGCTTTGAAACAGAGTCAATCATTACTGAGTTATTTTTACTTTGGGAATATTGAATAACCGAATAGTGCTTCGTATCAGTGTATATAAATTCTCTATAAACTTCATCAACAATAAGAAAAATTTTGTGTTTTAAAGCTAGTTCACATAACGTAATGATTTCTTTTTTATCATATACATATCCAGTAGGATTACTTGGATTACAAAGTAGAATAGCTTTAGTTTTTGAGTTTATTTTTTTTTCAATATTTTCTAGAGATGGGAGTTGAAATTGACTATTAAATTCAGAAATAACTGGAACTACCTTCACATTTGCAGCACTAGCAAAACCATTATAGTTTGCATAAAAAGGTTCTGGGATAATAATTTCGTCATCTGAGTCGCAAATCGAGTTTAGAGTAAAAGTAAGTGCTTCACTTGCTCCTATAGTGATTAAGATTTCATCTGGACTAACATCAATTTTATTTTTTCTATAATATTCAGAAAGTTTCTTACGATAAGAAAATGAACCTTGAGAAGAGCTATATGGTAGAAGAGCAAGATTGGAATTCTTAACAGCATTAATTGCTTCTTTTGGAGCTTCAATGTCAGGTTGCCCAATGTTTAAATGTAAAATTTCTATACCCTTTGATTTTGCTTGATCAGAATAAACAACTAGTTTTCTAATTGGTGAAGTTGGAAGTTCACTTCCTCTTTTTGATAAATCTGGCATAATTTTAATAATGTACAAAAGTAGGGACACTTAACTTATTAATTGAATATTATTTTTAAAAGTCTTTATTAAGACTTCATTTTTATTATAGATTGAGTGTCCCTATTTTTGTATTTAATATTTTATTGATAATTTTCATGGAAATTCCTTCCAAATTTAATCCTCATCTAGTTGAGAGCAAATGGTATGAATACTGGATAAAGAATAAATATTTTAATTCAAAACCAGACAAAAGAGAACCATATACAATAGTAATCCCTCCTCCCAACGTAACAGGTGTTTTGCATATGGGCCATATGCTTAATAACACTTTGCAAGATATTATTATTAGAAGAGCTAGAATGAAAGGATACAATGCATGTTGGGTTCCAGGGACAGACCATGCATCTATTGCAACAGAAGCAAAAGTAGTAGAATTTTTAAAAGAAAAAGGAATAGAAAAAAGCAGCTTATCTAGAGAAGAATTTTTAAAATATGCATGGGAGTGGACTAATGAATACGGAGGTATAATTTTAGAACAGCTTAAAAAATTAGGTTGTAGTTGTGATTGGGAAAGAACTAAATTCACATTAGATAAAGAAATGTCTGAATCTGTAATAAAGGTTTTTGTTGATTTATATGAAAAAGGAAAAATTTATAGAGGATATAGAATGATTAATTGGGATCCTTTGGCTCAGACAACGCTCTCTGATGAAGAAGTGATTTATCAAGAAATATCTGGAAATCTCTATCATATTGCTTATCAATTAGTGGGATCTAAAGGAAAAGTTGTAATTGCTACTACCCGTCCAGAGACCCTTTTGGGAGATACAGCAATTTGCATTAATCCTAAGGATGTTCGCTATAAGCATCTGAAAGGTAAGCATGTTTTTGTGCCACTTTCTAAGAGAAAAATTCCTATTATCCAAGATGATTATGTAGCAATGGATTTTGGCACAGGATGTTTAAAAGTTACACCTGCTCATGATGCGAATGATAAAATATTAGGTGAAAAATATAATTTGGATATAATAGATATTTTTAATTCTGATGCAACCTTAAATAAAAATGGTCAAAAATATGAAGGATTGGATCGCTTTGTTGCTAGAAAAAATATTGTAAAAGATTTAGAAAATGAGGGTCATTTAGTAAAAATTGAGTCTTATGTTCACAAAGTAGGTACTTCTGAAAGAACCAAAGTAATAATTGAACCTAGATTATCTGATCAATGGTTTTTAAAGACAAAAGATCTTGCCAAACCTGCCATTAAAAACGTATTAGAGTCTGAAGAAATACAATTACTACCAGAAAAGTTTAAAAATACTTACAGAAATTGGATGGAGAATATTCGTGATTGGAATATTTCTCGACAATTATTGTGGGGCCAAAGAATTCCGGCATATTATTATGGTGAAGGTAAAAATGATTTTGTAGTAGCGGCCTCAGCTAAAGATGCATTAGAAAAAGTAAAAAAAGTAACTGGAAATGAGAATTTAACCATAAATGAATTATTTCAAGACGAAGATGTTCTTGATACCTGGTTCTCATCTTGGCTATGGCCTATTTCAGTTTTTGACGGTATTAGAAACCCTAATAATGATGATATCAATTATTATTACCCTACTCAAGACTTAGTTACAGGTCCCGATATATTATTTTTTTGGGTTGCTCGCATGATTATGTCGGGGTACGAATTTCAAAAAGAACGTCCATTCTCTAAGGTCTATCTAACTGGATTAGTTCGTGATAAGAAAGGTAGAAAAATGTCTAAGCAGTTAGGTAATTCACCTAACGCTTTAGAACTTATAAGTAGGTATGGAGCAGATGCAGTAAGAGTTGGTCTAATGTTAAGCTCTGCTGCTGGAAATGACTTACTTTTTGATGAAAATCTTTGTAATCAGGGCAAAAATTTTACTAACAAGGTTTGGAATGCTTTTCGTCTAATTAATGGTTGGAAAATTGATGAAAAGGGTCTTGCTTCAAAATCAAATGAAGAGGCCATTAAATGGTATGACAGCCACTTTAATAAAATTTTAAAATGGGTAAACGATAATTTTGATAAATATAGAATTTCTGATTCGCTGATGTCGATATATAAGCTTATTTGGGAGGACTTCTGTTCTTGGTTTCTTGAAATAGTTAAACCTTCTTATGGATCAACTATAGATAGAAAATCTTATAATAAAATCTTATTCTTTTTTGAAAATAATCTAAGATTATTACATCCTTTTATGCCATTTTTGTCAGAAGAACTTTGGCATTTAATATCTAAAAGAAATAAAGAAAACTCTCTTACTATATCGTCATGGCCAAAGGTTAAAAAAGTTAATAAACATATATTGGAAAGATTTTCGTTAACAAAAGAAATAATAGCAGCAATACGGAACTTTAGAAAAGAAAGAAAACTCTCTTTTAAAGAAAAAATAGATCTATATTTCACTAAAGGGAATTCAAATCTTTTCTTTGAAGCAATTATTAAAAAAATAGGGTTAGTTGAAAAAATAATTTTTGGGGAAGCACCAATCCATCAATCTGGGGGAAGTTTCAGAGTTGAATCATATGAATTTTTTATACCAACAAAATTTTCTAATGATAAAGTATTGGAAAAAAAGAAACTAGAGAAAGAATTAAAATATGTTAAAGGTTTTTTGGCATCTGTTGAGGGTAAACTTTCAAATAAAAGATTTATTTTAAATGCTCCAAAGGATGTAGTAGCTATGGAAAAGAAAAAAGTTGTAGATGCTAAAGAAAAGATAAATTCAATAGAGAAAAGTTTAGCTGATCTCTAATCTTTATGGGCAATTTTTTGGACTCCTCCTTTAACTTTGTCATTTAAGTTAATGTCAATTTTAGTATCTAAAGGAAGAAATAAATCGACACGAGAACCAAATTTTATAAATCCAGCATCGTCACCTTGAATAACCTTTAAACCTTCTTCAGCATAATTTATAATTCTACGAGCAACAGCTCCCGCAACTTGTCTGTATAGAATTTCTCCGAAAGTTTCATTTTCTATGACAATTGTTGTTCTTTCATTTAATTCTGAAGATTTGGGATGCCAAGCAACTAAGTATTTACCAGGGTGATATTTACTAAATTTGATTATTCCACTCATAGTATATCTTGTTACATGAACATTCAGAGGTGACATAAATATTGATATTTGAAGACGATCGTCTTTGAAATATTCTTTTTCATGAACTTTTTTTATAATTACCACTTTCCCGTCTACAGGTGCAATTAAATGATTTTTATTTATTATTGTTTCACGCTTAGGATTTCTAAAAAATTGAAGTACCAAAACCAGTTGTAGTAGGGAAATAATTTGAAAAATAGTTCTTAAAATAAAATTATCAATTTTATATTCAGACCCAATTGCAATCAAAGCCGCAATTAAAAATGAAGTCATAATGATATGGTAACCTTCCTTATGAAACATAGCTTATTATCATTAGCACTAAAAAAATAAATGGAGCTGTAAATAAAATGCTATCCATACGGTCATAAAATCCACCGTGGCCGGGAATTAAAGACCCGCTATTCTTAACTAATGCTTGTCTTTTAAATTTTGACTGTACTAAGTCTCCGACTGTTGAAGTTACAGCAATTAAAATTGATAATATTGGGAATGTCCAGGTTGGATATATGGGATGATAAAAAATTAATAAGAAACTTGACATAAAGCACACTACTGTTCCACCCCAAAAACCTTCCCATGTCTTTTTAGGTGAAATTTCTTTAAAAAGAAGATTTTTACCGTATTTTTTACCCAGTATGTAAGCAAAACTATTGTTAACCCAAACAAGGAAATAAATGCTAATTATAATTCCATTTTCTATTGAAGAACTTAGAGATGATGATGCTATAATAAAATAGCTTGAAGCTACAATATAAAAAAGTGTTAAAGCAGATTTTTGATAGGGAATTAACTTTATGATTTTTTTTGTAAAAAGTAAATATGTTAAAAACAAATTACTTAAAACCGATAGACCGAGTAAACTTAAATGAAGATAGGCATTCAATTTATTATTATAGAATTGATAAATTATGACTCCAAAAAGAATAAAAGGTACTGGACTTTTATATTGGATCAGCTTTTGAAATTCATATAATGCTAATGAACAAAAAGTAAAAATAACAATAATAAAACTAAGTTCTGAATATAGTGCTGCAGCAATAATTAGAAATGCATATAATAATCCAGAAATACTTCGAATAATAAATTCTTTCACAAGTTAATTTTCATCAGAGTTCAATTTTAAGCTAATTAATAAAAGATTAATTAAAGCTCAATTGTCTTCAAGTAACAAATATATGTTTTTTGAATTGTTCTTAACGGAACCTGCTTTTTTATATTTGACTGTCTTTAGAGTGGTTATATTGGTAGGAATTTTATTAGGATATTTATTTTTTAATTGAGTCATCCCCTGACTTACATCTCTAACCAGTTGATTTAATTTGGCGAGAACTAGAATTGTTTTGGGTAGATCACTTAGTTTGAAATGGTTTATTTGTTTACTACTCAATAAAATTTTTCCAGTGTTTGATATTAAATATTCACAATTAATTAAAAGTGATTTATGGTGTATTAATTTTCCAGAAATATTAGCTATATAAGGAATTTTGAAATGAGATGAAAATTTTTGATTAAAACAAATTATTTCATCTGAGTTCCATTTGTTTTCTTTGCATATTTCGTTAAAATTATAAAGTACTTTTTCTCTTGATTCGTTATATAGAAATAATCCTCCCTGTGAAGTAAAGTTTTTAGCAAAACTTATATCTAATGGTTCTTCGGGCTTAGGGAGATAAGGACTTTTGTCTGGTTTTTTACCAAATATTTTTTTCCAAATTCCCATTTTTTATTTCATTTTTTTTCTTTTTGTAATTTTGCCTCTTCTATTTTCTCATTATTTGTTTTGTAAGGTCTTTTACCTAAAATATTTTCTAAATCATCTTTAAAAATAACTTCTTTTTCTAAAAGACGTTCTGCTAATTGTTTTAGTTTATCTTTTGATTTTTTCAATAGGCTTAAAGCTCTACTATACTGTTTTTCAATAATTTTTGAAATTTCTTTGTCTATAACCTGAGCTGTTTGTTCGGAATAAGGTTTCGAAAAATTGTAATCAGTTTGCCCAGAGGAGTCATAGTAAGTAATGTTTCCTAATGTGTCATTAAGACCATATATTGATACCATTGCTTTTGCTTGGCGAGTAACCTTTTCTAAGTCACTTAATGCACCCGTAGAAATTTTATTAAACACAATTTTTTCTGCAGCACGTCCTCCTAGGGCAGCACACATTTCGTCGAGCATTTGTTCAGTTCTAACAATTTGTCTTTCTTCAGGTAAATACCATGCGGCCCCTAAAGACTGCCCACGTGGTACAATTGTAACTTTCACAAGTGGTGCAGCATGTTCAAGAAGCCAACTTATTATTGCGTGACCTGCTTCATGATAAGCAATTGTTTCTTTTTCTTCAGGTGTTATAATTTTATTTTTTTTCTCTAATCCACCAACAATTCTATCTACGGCGTCTAGAAAGTCTTGCTTCCCTACAGATTTTTTGTTTTTTCTCGCAGCAATTAAAGCAGATTCATTACAAACATTAGCTATATCAGCACCAGAAAACCCTGGTGTTTGTTTTGCTAAAAAATCTATATCGAGTGTTTTAATTATTTTGAGGGGTTTTAAATGAACCTTAAATATTTCTTTGCGTTCGTTCAAGTCAGGTAAGTCAACATAAATTTGTCTATCAAAACGTCCTGCACGCATTAATGCTTTGTCAAGAACATCTGCTCTGTTAGTAGCTGCTATAACAATGACATTTGTATTGGTTCCAAAGCCATCCATTTCTGTTAAAAGTTGGTTTAGAGTGTTCTCCCTTTCATCATTTGATCCAGTGATGTTACTTTTACCTCTCGCTCTTCCAATAGCATCTATTTCATCAATAAAAATTATTGATGGAGACTTATCTTTAGCTTGTTTAAATAAATCTCTAACTCTTGAGGCCCCTACGCCAACAAACATTTCAACAAAATCTGATCCAGAAAGCGAAAAAAATGGTACTTTGGCTTCTCCAGCCACCGCTTTAGCAAGTAATGTTTTTCCAGTTCCAGGAGCTCCTACTAGTAAAGCTCCTTTAGGAATTTTTCCACCGAGAATCGTGTACTTTTTAGGACTCTTTAAAAAATCGACAATTTCTTGAATTTCTTCTTTTGCTCCTTCTAAACCTGCAACATCTTTAAACGTAACTTTCACTTCTGTATTTTTATCAAAGAGTTTTGCTTTTGATTTACCAATACTAAATATTTGGCCACCAGGTCCTCCAGCACCTCCACCTGACATTCTTCTCATTAAGAAAATCCATACGCCTATAATTATAATGATAGGCAAAAATCCAATTAAAGTATCTAACCATCTATTTTCAATTGAAATAAATTCAAGTCTGAAGATTGCACCGTTAGCACGTGCTTTTTCTAATTTTTCTTCAAATAATTCCAAGCTTCCAACTTCAAATTGGTAATGAGGGCCTTTTATATTTTCTTGTCCTAAAATGTTTTTTGTTAATAATACTTTATGTTCAGATTTGTTCAAGGCTTCTTTTGTAAGGGTAACCCTAACACTACTTTTATTCCTAATTACTATTACTTCACTTACATCACCTGCATTCAAAAATTTTTCAAAGTTTGAAATATTTGTTTTACTCATGGTTTGCCAATCATTTCCCCCAAAAAAACTGAGGCCTAATAGGACAAATATTATTGCACCATAAATCCAATAAATATTAAATTTTGGTTGATTCGATTTTTTTTCTTCTTTCATAATTTAATAATTTGAGCTAACAATTTTACTTTTAGCGTCTCCCCACAATTCCTCAATGTTATAAAATTCTCTTACTTTTCTTTGAAATACGTGAACAACCACATTAACATAGTCTATCAAAACCCATTCAGCTGCTTCAAGACCTTCAGTATGCAATGGCTTTTCCCGAATTTTTT
>CACMUP010000028.1 GCA_902616905.1 uncultured Bacteroidota bacterium | reverse complement strand
TGTTGATAAAGTTTCAAAACTATTTCGTGCTGAACTTTCTGATCTTCAATCAAAAATTGAATCATTTGTATCAATCGTCTCAGATACAGAATTAGTTTACAATTCAGAGATTAAGTTTGAACCAATAGTTGGTGAAACATATTATCTTTATGAAGGAAAAAATAAAAACTTTCTTTCGCTTATAGAGCCCTCTCAGTGGAAAAAGAACCATTTAGGTACTTTTAGGTTAAATGGAGATTTTAAATGGGAACGTAAATAGGTTTTTTACAATACTAAATAATATGAGAAGTCAGGAAACTCCGCGCCAAAAAAAAATAAATACTATAATTCAACATGAGATTGCCTACCTTCTTCAAGATGCTATTCGTAAAAGTACTGTAACAAATCTCGTAGTGTCAGTAACAAAAGTAAAAGTTGTTCCAGATATTTCAATGGCTAAAGTATATATCAGTATATTTCCTAACAAAAAAGTAGATCTTTATCTTAAAAATTTGAAAAAAAGCAAAAATCAATTAAGACATGATCTCTCACAAAAAATGAAAGGTCAGCTAAGAAAAATACCTGAATTAAATTTTTATCTCGACAATTCTTTAGATTACATGGAAAAGATTAATAGAGAATTAAATAATGGTGAGGACCCTTTAAAAAAAATATCCTGTTTAGAGCCAAGACAGAAAAGATAGTGCATATATATGTCATACACTTTTAAAATTGCACTTCGTTACTTTTTTTCAAAAAGTAAGCAAACAGTAGTAAACAGAATAAATTCTTTTGCCCTATTTATGGTATTTATATCAACTGCGGCTCTGTTTATTGTTCTAAGTGCATTCGCGGGGTTAAAAGATTTTGGCATTTCATTTGTTAACAAGTTTGATCCAGATTTTGAAATTCGGTCTGTTAAAGGAGCTTATATGCCTGTTTCTGACAAAACAATTAAAAATATATTAGAAATCCCTGAAATAATAGCCGCAGCTCCAGAAATTGAAGAAAAAGTTTTCTTAACATTTAAGGATAAAAATCAAGTTGCAATATTAAAGGCTGTAACTCCTTCGTATATTAAAGTGATTCCTATCGACAGTTTAATTACTTTGGGGGATTGGCTATCTTTCAAAGGATCTGATGTAGTTTTAGGTTTCGGAATTGCTGGTAATTTGACTGCTGGAGTATACGATTATAATAATTTTCTAAATGTTACAGTGCCTAAAAAAAGTAAAAAAAGTTTATTAAACCTGGATCCGTTCAATTCATCCCCTGCTCTGATTTCAGGTTTATATCAAGTTACTGAAGAGCTGGATAAAAAATATTTGTTTTCCAGCATAGAATTTGGGCAAGAACTTTTGGGGCTTAATAAAAATCAGTATAGCTTTTTGGCAATAAAGACTAAATCTGGAATAAATAAAATTGATCTCTACAACAAAATTTTGCCTTTTTTTAAGTTTCCAATTTCATTGGTCTCAAGAGAAGATAAAAATGCGTCATTGTACAGGATGCTGAATGTAGAAAACTTGGCCATTTATTTTATTTTTTCTTTAGTTATGATAATTGCTTTATTTAATTTAATTGGCGCTATAATAATGATGGTTTTAGACAAACAAGAACAACTTAAAATACTGCTTAGTCTTGGTGCAAGACCAATGGGAATTCAAAAAATATTTTTTGTGTTAGGTATGTTAATTTGCTTTTTCGGCGGTATCTTTGGTTTGATAATTGGGATAATTATTGTGTTGGTTCAATTTTACTTCCCTTTCATATTTGTTCCTGGAACAAACTTGTCTTATCCCGTTATTTTTGAATTTAAAAATATTTTAATCGTGCTTGTAACTTTGTTCTCTCTTGGAACATTTAGTACATTTTGGGCAACAAAAGGAATTTCAAAAAAAATTTTTGGATTTAAACAAGCTCTTTAACTCTAGGCTCGTAGACCTCTAAAACTTCATTCAGTACAGCATAAACCTCTTCCGCTGAATTAGATGTTACCATCCTTGTTCTAAAAGGCTTGAAATTATGGTAGCCTTTGAAATAATTTGTATAGTGTCTTCTTGTTTCTAGAACTCCTAAGATAGGCCCTTTCCAAGCAACTGACATCTCAAGATGTCTTCTAGCAACTTCTACTCTTTCTTCTAAAGTTGGTGGGTTTTTATGTTTTCTTGTTTCTATAAAATGTTTTACTTGATTGAAAAACCAAGGATTCCCAATACTAGCCCTCCCTATCATTGCCCCATCAAGACCATATTTATTTTTCATTTCAAGTGCTTTTTCTGGAGTATTAACATCGCCATTACCGAAAATTGGAATAAACATTCGAGGATTGTTTTTTACTTGCTCAATAGGCATCCAATCTGCCTCCCCTTTGTACATTTGAGCGCGAGTTCTGCCATGAATCGAAATTGCTGCACAACCTACATCTTGTAAACGCTCCGCCACATTAACAATTCTGATCGATTTGTGATCCCATCCTAATCTGGTTTTAACAGTAATGGGAATTTTTGTTTTTTTCACCATCGCTTTTGTTAATGCAACCATTTTAGGAATGTCTTTGAGAATTCCTGCTCCAGCACCTTTGCAAACAACTTTTTTTACCGGACATCCAAAATTAATATCAATTATATCAGGTTTTGTTGCTTCAACAATTTCAATTGCCCGGAGCATAGAATCTAAATTAGAACCAAAGATCTGTATACCTACTGGGCGTTCTTTTTCATATATATCAAGTTTTTGAATGCTTTTTGCTGCATCTCGTATTAATCCTTCACTAGAAATAAACTCAGTGTATACCACATCAGATCCTTGTTCTTTGCAAAGGGCTCTAAAAGGTGGGTCGCTTACATCTTCCATTGGTGCAAGAAGCAAAGGGAAAGTTCCTAATTTTATGTTGCCTATTTTTACCATAGACTTTAATTTCCTCAAAAATAGACAAAAATTAACTTACCTAAGTCTGTACAAATATTACATGTATTTTTGATACATTATATTTATGATGATTGTTCACTGTGTTATTTGTTTTTACACTTGAAATTGTGAATTAGAATAGGTTAAAATTAAATCTTTAATTCAACAAATAATAATTAGCATATTTCAAAATAGTATATTTGTCTAGCTATGAAAGAAGGATTTGAATGAAGAACATAAGAAATTTTTGCATAATTGCTCACATTGATCACGGTAAAAGCACGCTGGCTGACAGGCTCTTGGATTTTACTGGTGCGGTTTCTGAAAGAGAAAAGCAAGACCAGTTATTAGACAACATGGAACTAGAACGAGAGAGAGGGATTACCATAAAGTCTCATGCTATACAAATGGAATATGTTTATGAAGGAGAAAATTATGTGTTAAATTTAATTGACACTCCAGGACATGTTGATTTTTCTTATGAGGTTTCTCGTTCAATTGCTGCTTGTGAAGGAGCTTTGCTTGTTGTCGATGCTTCTCAGAGCATTCAAGCACAAACAATTTCAAATTTATATTTAGCATTAGAAAATAATCTTGAAATTATCCCAGTGCTAAACAAAATTGATCTCCCCTCCGCAAATCCAGACGAAGTTACTGATGATATTATAGATTTATTGGGATGCTGTAAAGAAGAGGTAATCCCGGCGTCTGCAAAAACTGGCTTAGGAATTCAGGAAATTTTGAAATCAATAATAGAACGTATCCCATGTCCAGAAGGAAATGAAAATGAATCTTTACAAGCATTAATTTTTGACTCTATTTACAATCCGTTTAGAGGAGTTGAGACTTTTTTTAGAGTTATCAATGGTACCATAAGAAGAGGGCAAAAAATTCGGTTTATCGCTACTCAAAAAAATTATACCGCTGATGAAATCGGAACATTAAAATTAAAACAAGAACCAAAAAATGAGATTCTGACTGGTGATGTTGGATATTTAATTACAGGAATTAAAGAAGCAAAAGAAATTAAAGTTGGTGATACTATTACAGACTTTGAAAATCCAACTAAGTTGGCTATCGAAGGTTTTGAAGAGGTTAAGCCGATGGTTTTTGCTGGGATTTATCCTGTTGATACTGAAGACTATGAAGAGCTAAGAGCTTCCATGGAAAAGCTCCAGCTTAATGATGCATCTTTAGTTTTCTCCCCAGAAAGTTCGGCTGCATTAGGTTTTGGTTTTAGATGTGGTTTTTTAGGAATGCTTCATTTGGAAATAATTCAGGAGCGCTTAGAACGTGAATTTAATATGTCTGTTATAACAACAGTCCCAAATGTTTCTTATCGTGCATTTACTAAAAAATCTCCCGATGATGTTATATGGGTGAATAATCCTTCAGACCTCCCCGATCCCTCAGGATTAGATCGTGTAGAAGAACCGTATATTAAAGCTGGTATTATAACCAAGTCTGAATTTGTGGGAAATGTAATGTCGCTCTGTATAGAAAAAAGAGGTCAAATTACTAATCAAACATACTTAACAACTGAGCGTGTTGAATTAAATTTTGATATGCCTTTAGCTGAAATAGTTTTTGATTTCTACGATAGATTAAAAACAGTTTCTAAGGGCTATGCTTCTTTCGATTACAGTCCGATTGGGATGAGGCAGTCTAAACTAGTCAAAGTTGATGTTTTACTAAATTCTAATCAAGTTGACGCCCTTTCGGCTTTGGTTCACTCAGATAATGCCTACAGCATTGGGAAAAAAATGTGTGAAAAACTAAAAGAGTTAATTCCTAGACAACAATTTGATATTCCTATTCAAGCCGCAATTGGAGCAAAAATAATTTCTCGTGAAACTATAAAGGCTCTTAGAAAGGATGTTACTGCAAAATGTTATGGAGGTGATATTTCGCGAAAGAGAAAATTACTTGAAAAACAAAAAAAGGGTAAAAAGAAAATGCGTCAAGTTGGAAATGTAGAAATCCCTCAACAAGCATTCATGGCTGTTTTAAAATTGAATAGCTAAAATTTATTAATCAATTTAGCTTTTTTGATAAACGAATTATTTAATTTTAATTATTAATGGATTAACAAATTTCTAAAAACAAAATGCTGCGTTATTTGATTGGTTTAATTTTCTTGTTTTTTAATTTTAATTATTGTCAAGAAAAAATTTCTATTTGGGCAAATGGTGTTCCAAATCAAAGAAAAAGTGAAGAGGTTGAAAAAATAATAGAAACAGAAATAATTAGAATCAAAAATGTTCAAAATCCAACACTTGAAATTTACTTACCTTCCAAAAAAATTAGAACAGATAAAGCTGTAATAATATTTCCTGGTGGGGGATACCAATTCTTAGCTTATGATTGGGAGGGTACTGATTTTGCGAAAGCATTAAATGCTAAAGGAATCTCTGCCTTTGTACTCAAATACCGACTTCCAACGTCTCCTTCTATTATTGATCCAGCGCTGGCTCCATTACAAGATGCACAAAGGGCTATCCGATTAGTCAAAGCAAATTCTGATAGGTGGGGAATTAACATTGAAAAAATTGGTGTTCTAGGTTTTTCTGCCGGGGGTCATTTAGCGTCAACTCTTGGCACACAGTTTAACAAAAAAACTCTAAAAAACAATTTTGATGCAATTGATAAAATAAGTGCTCGTCCCTACTTTATGGCTTTAATTTATCCTGTGATAACATTTGATAAAAAATACGGTCATAAAGGATCAAAGAATTCATTAATTGGAAAAGGAGATAATAAAAAGCTTATATCAATGTTTTCAAATAATCTACATGTTAATTCAGACACCCCCCAGTGTTTTATAATCCACTCAATTGACGACAAAGCTGTGCCTGTTCATAATAGCATCCTTTTTTATAATGCCCTTATAGAAAATGGTATTAGTACTGAGATGCATATTTTCCCATTTGGCGGTCATGGTTTTGCTTTAGCAAAAGGAAAAAATTATTTAGAAGAATGGCCCGAATTACTTTACAATTGGATCCTTAATTTGTAAATATCTTTTAAGTTAAAACTTAAAAAAAACACCCTCGCTAAATAAAATTTTATTAATATGTTATAACTTATTTAAAATCTATTTTTTATTTTAATTATAAATGAATTTTGTGTTTAAAAAGGGTTTTAAAGAATTAGTTGACAACTTTCAAAGCGATTTTGTAGCTGCTATTAGTGTTTCTCTTATTGCGTTGCCTCTCTCTCTGGGAATTGCCTTAGCTGCTGGCGCTCCAGCTATGTCAGGAATACTTTCAGCGGTTGTCGGTGGGGTTGTAACAACTATTTATCGAGGAGGTCACATTTCAATTAATGGCCCAGCAAAAGGTGTTATCGCGGTGATTCTCCTTGGTATAACATTAATGGACGACGGCTCGGGTCAAGCATTTAACTATATTTTGGCCGCTGTTGTGGTTTCTGGAGTTATTCAAATGATCTTAGGCGTATTAAAATTAGGCCGTTTGGCTGATATTTTTCATCCTTCAGTAATAAACGGTATTTTGGCTGCAATTGGTATCATCATTTTTGCGAAACAAATTCATGTTGCGTTAGGGACTAACTCCAACAGCGCAAATATTATTCAAAACCTCACTGATGCTTTTGTACAATTGCCTAATGCCAATCCCTTTGTTGTTATCATTTCTTTTATTGGTTTAACCCTATTGCTATTCCACTCAAAATTAAATTATCGTTTATTTCAAATTTTGCCTGCTCCAATGTGGGTGGTTGCTCTTTCTATTCCTTTTGCTTATGGGTTTGATTTTTTTGAAGAGCATACAGCCACTTTTTTACAGACTAATTATAATTTAGGTCCTAAACTATTATTAGATATCCCCAATAATATCTCTGATTCTATAATGCATCCTAATTTTAACAAAATTAATACACTCGAATTTTGGACAACCGTATTATCTATTTTAATGATAACAAGCATTGAATCATTGGCTATAGCAAAAGCAGTTGATAAACTCGACCCTTATAAAAGAAAGACAGATCTTAATAAAGAATTGACTGGAATAGGTATAAGTACAATCGTTGCAGGAATGATTGGAGGGTTACCAATAATTGCTGTAATTATTAGAAGTACTGTAAATATTCATAACGGAGCCAAGACAAAGTGGTCTAATTTATATCAAGGCCTGCTGTTATTAGTTTTTATTTTATTACTAAGCCCAATTATGAGAAAGGTTCCTTTGTGTGCATTTGCAATTTTATTGGTTTACACGGGGTTCAAGTTGGCATCCCCCACGGTATTTAAGCAAGTTTATACTAAGGGCCCTGAACAATTAATCTTTTTTATAGCAACAATGATATTAACTTTATATACAAATCTATTGATCGGTTTGATTGGGGGTTTAATTTTTGTGTTGGTAAGCCATATGTTACTAGCCAGATTATCAATATTACAGTTTTTTAAACAGATTTTTAATTCTGGATCTGAGTTGAACATCCTAGATGATAATCGCTGTGATTTAAGAATTAAGGGAATAGCAAATTTTTTAGGAATTCTAAATATTAATAATCTCGTCTCTAAAATTCCTTCTGGGGTAGATGTAAAAATAGATTTATCTGGAACGAGATTAGTTGGGATGACGTATATGGACTTTTTGGTAGACTTTTTGAAAGCTCAAAAGGAAACCGGAGGAAATGTCTTTATCACAGGGCTTGATTCTCACGTTTCTACCTCCCCTTACAACAGAGCTTTAAAAATTTCTTTAGATAGTAGAATAGAAAGATTATCTCCTAGGCAAAGGCGCCTAAAAAATTTGGCTAATGAGAATGATTATGAATACAATATCAAGGTTAATTGGAATACATCATATTTAAAAAAGTTTCATTTTTTTGAAATTCGTCCCATTGAGCGTAAATCAAATTGTTTAAAAGGAAAATTTAAAGAATTAGATGTTGAGTGGGAGATTTCTGATGTCACATTTAATGATGGTGCTGCTTTTTCGTCAGAGATATTTAATACAACGGTAATGATGTTAAAATTAAATAAAAATATGCCTGTTTTTACTATGGAAAAAGAAGGAATTATTGAAAAAATCTTTGATCGTGTAATTGCGTTTGCCGGGCACAAGGATATAGATTTTGAAATGTATCCAAATTTTTCAAAAAAGTTTCTCGTTACAGGAAATGATGAACAAAAAATTCATTCTTTTTTTAATGATGATCTTGTTTCTTTTTTCGAGAACAAACAGATATATCATTTAGAAAGTAATGGTGAAGCTTTAATTATATTTGATAAAATTAAATTGGCCAGGACCGACGAAACAATCGCTTTAATTAATTATAGTAAAGAGCTAGCAAAGCTGCTTGTATAGAAAAAATATTTTTATAGTTTGTTATTAAGGTTAAAATAAAATCATGAAAATTTACCCAATTGAGGCTGGAAATTTCAAATTAGATGGGGGGGCAATGTTTGGGGTTGTTCCTAAGGTTTTGTGGGGGCAAACAAATCCAGCTGATAAAAATAATAAAATTGAAATGGCCTGCAGATGTCTTCTTATTGAAGATGGGGATCGCTTGATTCTTATTGACACCGGGATGGGAAATAAACAAAGTAATAAGTTTTTTAGTCATTATGATTTATGGGGAAATTACTCCTTAGAATACTCCTTGTTAGCTAATGGATTTCATAAGAACGATATTACAGATGTTTTTTTAACACACTTGCATTTTGATCATTGTGGAGGGGCAATTTATAAAGACTCAAAACAGATGTTAAAACCATCATTTAAAAATGCTGTTTTTTGGGTTCATAAAAAGCATTGGGAGTGGGCAAAAAATCCTAATATAAGAGAAAGAGCTTCCTTTCTAAAAGAAAATATATTCCCCATTGAGGAAAGCGGCCAACTAAAATTTATAGATGATGAAGGTCCTTTGATATTAAACTCCTCTTTTCCATTTTCAATTTTGCTTGTTAACGGTCATACCGATAAACAAATGATTCCTTTGATAGAATATCAAGGCAAACGAATTGCATATGTCGCAGATTTAATTCCAACTGTTGGTCACCTCCCAATACCATATATAATGGGTTATGACACTCGGCCGCTAATAACACTAGAAGAAAAAAAGACTTTTTTAGAGGATGCTTTTAAAAAGGAAACATTATTGTTTTTTGAGCATGACCCTCGTCATGAACTTATTTCTATTAAGCAAACGGAAAAAGGGATTAGAATGAAAGAAAATTATTCTTTTGATTCATACTTTAGCAAATAACTAAACATTAATAATTAAACATGAAACGCCTTATAATCTACTGGTCTCTTTTTGCCATAACGACAAATATTAACTCTCAGTATTGGCAACAATCCGTAGACTATACCATGTCTGTCTCTCTAGACAGTAAGACATCTAATTACATAGGAAAACAAAAGCTTATATACAAAAACAACTCTCCTGAAACTTTACATAAAGTTTTTTATCACCTATATTTTAATGCTTTTCAGCCTGGAAGCGAAATGGCTGTTCAGTTGAAAAACTCACCTGATAAAAATACTCGATTTAAAGTGGATCTTAACACAATTAGTAAAGATCAAGAGGGGTTTTTGAAAGTTGCCAACTTGACCCAAGATGGTGTCCCCGTAAAAACTATTAATTCTGAGACGATACTGGAGGTTATCCTTAACAGGCCAATTACCCCAGGCAGTTCTTCGGTTTTTGAGCTTTCCTTTAATGGACATGTTCCTGATGTGATCCGTCGAGCAGGTAAAAACTCCTCTGAAGGTGTCGCTTTCTCGATGGCTCAATGGTATCCCAAAATGGCTGAATATGACCGGGAAGGATGGAATGCAGACCCATACATTGGTCGTGAATTTCACGGCGTTTGGGGAAATTTTGATGTTAAAATCACGTTAGATAAAGATTTCATGGTTGCTTCAAGTGGATATCTTCAAAACGCCGACGAGATTGGTATGGGTTATTCGGAGAGAAAAAAACCAAAAACAAAAAAAGGTAAAATAACGTGGCATTTTATTGCTCCGAATGTTCATGATTTTACTTGGGCTGCTGATCAAGATTATATTCATGACACCTATCCTGGGCCAAATAACGTGACTTTACACTTCTTTTATAAAAATGATCCGGCAATAATTGATAATTGGAAAAAACTTCAACCCCATACTGCTAAGATGATGGAATATTACAATGAAAAAATTGGTGATTATCCCTATAAACAATATTCCGTGGTTCAAGGAGGAGACGGTGGAATGGAATATGCAATGTTAACTTTAATTACTGGAGGCAGAAATTATGATTCCCTATTTGGTGTTACAGCCCATGAATTAGCTCATTCATGGTTTCAACATGTTTTGGCGACAAACGAAACTAAACACGAATGGATGGATGAAGGGTTTACTTCTTTTATAGATGAATTAGCATCAAACGAAATTCTTAATAAAAAGAAAGAATTCCCATTAGAATCGTCATATTTAAGATATTTTCAACTTGTGGCCTCTGGAGGAGAAATGCCACAAAGCACAAACGCCAATAGGTATTATCATAATTATGCCTATGAGCTTACCGCATATAGTAAGGGAGCAGTTTTCCTTGCTCAATTAGCATATATAATTGGTTATGAAAAGTTATTTGAAACATTACGAACATATTATGATGAGTGGAAATTTAAACACCCTCTTCCTAACGATTTTAGAAGAATCGCTGAACGTGTTTCTGGTATTCAACTTCAATGGTATTTGACTGATTGGACACAAACAACGAATAAAATTGACTACGCTATAGATTCAGTGGTAGACAAAAACAATCTAACATTATTAACCCTAAAGCGTAAAGAATTAATGCCTATGCCTCTTGAAATATTAGTTATTTTAAAAAACGGTAAAACAGAATTACATTATATCCCTATATCGCTAATGAGGGGAGAAAAACAAAATACATACAAGATGAGCTGGAAGGTTCATCCTGATTGGCCGTGGTCTTATCTTAATTATTCTTTAGAATTAAATTATCCAAAAAAGGAAATTGAGGCTATAATTATTGATCCAAGCAATCTTATGGCCGATATAGATAAAACAGATAACTTTTTTACCTCAAAAAAAGAATGATTTGAAATTAAAACCTCTGAAGCGCAACAATAAGATTGATGCCCTGTTTAGAAACGGCCTCTCCATCCATTCATCCTCTTTATTATTGAAGTTCAAAATAGAAGAAAATAATATTTTTAAGGAATTTTGTGTTTCTGTCAGCAAGAATAAACTTCCTCGTGCTGTTGATAGAAATAGGATAAAAAGGATGTTAAGAGAAATAATTAGAAAAAATTATAATTCCTTTCCTCCGGGTCAATTTTTATTTATCTACAACAATAATCAAATCCCTCCTTACTCTTCTTTATGTAATGAAATAAAAAAGATGTTGATTCATTTATAATTACAAATTTTTTCTTTTTTTATTCATCTCAATATGCGGAATGCCGTCTTCTAAATATTCATCTCCCTTTTTTATAAACCCATGGTATTCATAAAATTCTTTTAAGTGTGCTTGTGCAGAGATTTTAATTTTTTTTGTTGGCCATCTTTTATTAATGATTCCAATACAAAAATCAACAAGTTTGTGGCCATACCCTTTTCCTCTTTCTTTTTTTGATATTATAATTCTACCTATAGATACAAATTTTGGGTTTGATAAATGAAAATTTAGTATTCTGGCATATGCGATAACTTTATCTTTTTCTACTCCTATAACATGTTTTGCTTCTTTGTCTTTTCCATCTATGTCCTGGTACACACATTTCTGTTCTACAACAAAAATTTGTGATCTTAAAGCAAACATGTCATGCACCATTGATAAGCTTAGTTCATTAAAGTTTCTTTCATAAAAAGAAATCATTTTTTAAATGGTATTTTTTTAATTCTTTTTAGATGCCTCCCCCCTTCAAATTTAGTTTTAATAAACATATCTACCATTTCTATAGATTCATCAACAGTAATGAATCTTACTGGTAAACTTAAAATGTTTGCATTATTATGCTGTTTTGCAAGCTTCACTAGCTTTTTATTCCAACACAAAGCCGCTCTTACTTTAGGGTGTTTGTTTGCTGTCATTGCTGCTCCATTGCCACTGCCACAAATAATTATGCCTAGGTGCGCTCTTTTGTTTGACACATCTAAAGCAACTGGATGAATAAAGTCAGGATAATCTACACTTTCATCTTTATTCGTTCCATGATTTTTTACACTATAGCCCTTCTTTTCTAAAAATGAAATTATAGCCTTTTTATATTTTGGTCCCGCATGGTCATTTCCAATACTTATATTCATTAAATGATACTTTAAAAACTAAAAATAAAAAAAGTTATTGGTGTAAAGATTGTTTATATTATTATTATTTTATGTTCATAAAAAATAATTACTTTTCAAA
>CACMUP010000027.1:7500-12925 GCA_902616905.1 uncultured Bacteroidota bacterium | reverse complement strand
CTTTATGATCCTCAAAACGAACATGACAACTGTGGTGCGGGATTTATATGCAGTCTAAAGGGTAAAAAGACAAACAATATAATTCATAAGGCTCTAGATATTTTAGATTGCCTTGAACACCGTGGTGCTGTAAGTGCCGATGGTAAAACAGGCGATGGTGCGGGTATTCTCATAGAAATTCCTCATGATTTTTTACTAGAACAGTGTGAATTTAAACTACCTGAACTTCATCAGTATGCCGTTGGTATGGTTTTTTTACCAAAAAAAGAAAACCAGAGAAGTTTCTGTTTAAGTGTTTTAGAAAATGAAGTGAAAAAACAAGGCCTAGAGGTTTTAGGATGGAGAAAAGTACCAGTAGATCCCAGTGTAGTTGGTTCGATAGCTGCATTGACAGAGCCTGTAATAATGCAAATTTTTATTGGCAGGGGATCTGAATCTTTATCTGACCATAAGTTTAATATAAAACTATTCTGTGCTCGAAAAATATCTGAACATACAATTTCACAATCAAAGCTTTCCCAGGCTAGTTATTTTTACTTACCTAGTCTCTCAACTCACACCTTAATATATAAAGGTTTATTGATTCCAGAAGACATCAAAGAATATTATAAAGACCTTAAAAATCCTGCTGTAGTTACACGATTAGCTCTAGTACATCAACGTTTTTCCACAAACACCTTTCCTACATGGGACTTAGCTCAACCCTTTCGCTACATGTGTCACAACGGAGAAATTAATACATATAAAGGAAACTTTAGTAGAATGCAGGTTAGGGAAGAACTGTTAGAAAATGAACTTTTTGGTCCAGAAATAAAAAAAATATTACCTATTGTTTTACCTGGAAAATCTGACTCAGCATCCATGGATATGACATTAGAACTTCTTCTTGCTACCGGCAGATCACTTCCTGAAGTAATGATGATGTTAGTTCCCGAAGCATGGGAAAAGCATACCTATATGGATGATAATAAAAAAGCTTTTTATCAATATAATTCGTGTATAATGGAGCCTTGGGATGGTCCTGCATCAATTCCATTTACTGATGGAAAATATATTGGCGCCTTATTGGATAGAAATGGTTTACGACCATCACGCTACACAGTTACAAAAGATGGTTATGTAATCATGTCGTCTGAAACAGGAGTTTTAGAAATTCTCCCAGAGAATGTTGACAGACACGGTCGTTTAGAGCCAGGGAAAATGTTCTTGGTTAATATGGATGAAGGTAGAATAATTGAGGATGACGAGATAAAAAAAGAAATTACATCCGCTAGACCATACAAAAAATGGTTGAAAGAGAACCTTTTACAATTAAAAAATGTTCCTTATAAAGGCAATTCTAAAAAAGTCGAGAAGGAAGATTTTGAAACACGCATGCGAATTTTTGGATACACACAGGAGGACTTGAAAACCATTATTGCTCCTATGAGTACAAGTGGAAAAGAGGCAATTGGTTCTATGGGCGTAGATACACCACTAGCTGTGCTTTCCGACCGTCCACAACTTTTGTATAATTATTTTAAACAACTTTTTGCACAAGTCACAAATCCGCCCCTAGATGGTATTAGAGAAGAAATTGTCACTGATATTAGTTTAACACTGGGCAATGAATTTAATGTTTTTGAGGTTGATGATAATCATGCAAAGAAACTAAGCATCCAGAACCCTGTAATTTCAAATGAAGATTTAGATAAAATAAAATTTATAGATCACAACGATTTTAAGGCAGTTTCAATTTCGACACTTTATGAAATTAATAATGGATTAAATGGTTTAGAAAGTGCACTTGAAGACATGATTGTTGAAATCAATAAGGCTATTGTTAAAGGTGCAAACATAATTATACTATCAGACCGCGGAGTTTCACCTTCTCTTGCTCCTATCCCCATGCTTCTCGCCACATCTCACACACATCATGCTTTTAAACGATTAAAAAAAAGGTCGCAATTTGGAATTATTGTAGAATCTGCTGAACCTAGAGAACCTCATCATTTTTCGTTGCTATTTGGGTATGGAGCAAGTGCTATAAACCCTTATCTAGTTAATGAGATAATTACTTTTCAGTCTAAAAAAACTATAATTCCAGAAAGTCCAGATAAAGCAATAAATAATTATAATAAAGCCATTGCTAAAGGTATAATTAAAGTGATGAACAAGATTGGTATCTCAACTCTTCATTCCTACAGAGGAGCCCAAATCAACGAGGCACTGGGTCTTTCAAAAAAACTCATAGATAAGTTCTTCTGCAATACGCCCACTCGTATAGAAGGTATAGGTTTGTATGAGATCGAAAAAGAAATTAGCAAAAGACATAGCAAAGCATATATCCATGAATCAAACCTAGGATTACCCCTAGAAATTGGTGGTGATTATCGTTGGAGAAGAGATGGGGAAGCTCATGTTGTTAATCCCTCTACAATAGCCACATTACAACAGGCTGTTCGGCAAAATAAACCAGAGACTTATAATGCATTTTCAAAATTGATTAATGATCAAAATGAAAAGCTAATGACACTTAGAGGTTTATTTGAATTTTCAAGTTTCGACCCTATACCAATTGATCAGGTAGAACCATGGACAGAGATTGTAAAGAGATTCAAAACAGGGGCTATGTCATTAGGTTCAATTAGTCAAGAGGCTCACGAGAATCTTGCTATCGCAATGAACAGAATTGGAGGAAAAAGTAATTCTGGAGAAGGAGGCGAAGACCCAAAACGATTTAAACCTGACATAAACGGTGATTTTAAAAATTCTGCAATTAAACAAGTTGCTTCAGGAAGATTTGGTGTTTCAAGCCACTACTTAAGCACTGCCGAAGAAATTCAAATAAAAATGGCTCAAGGAGCAAAGCCCGGTGAGGGAGGTCAGCTTCCTGGTCCAAAAGTTAATCCGTACATAGCTTCAGTAAGAAATTCAACTCCCTATGTTGGTTTAATTTCTCCACCACCACATCACGATATCTATTCAATTGAAGATTTATCTCAATTGATCTACGATTTAAAAAATGCAAACCGTAATGCGCGAATAAACGTAAAACTTGTATCAGAAGTTGGAGTAGGGACAATTGCTGCCGGAGTAGCCAAAGCAAAAGCAGATGTAATTCTAATTTCTGGATATGATGGGGGTACTGGAGCCTCACCATTAACATCTCTAAAACATGCAGGACTGCCATGGGAACTTGGTATAGCGGAAGCGCAGCAAACATTAGTAATGAATAATTTAAGAAGTCGTGTTGTACTTGAGTGCGATGGCCAAATGAAGACAGGTCGTGATGTAGCGATTGCGTGTTTGTTGGGGGCAGAAGAATTTGGTTTTTCTACTGCACCACTAATTGCATCAGGTTGTATCATGATGAGAGCTTGTCACCTTAATACTTGTCCGGTAGGAATTGCTACCCAAGATCCCGAGTTACGTAAAAACTTTAAGGGTAAACCCGAACATGTAATAAATTACATGCATTTTATAGCAGAAGAGTTAAGACAAATTATGTCAGATTTAGGTTTTAGGACAGTAGACGAAATGGTTGGCCAATCCCAAAAACTTAACATGAAAAAAGCTATAAAACATTTCAAGGCACAAGGAGTAGATTTATCAAATATTCTATATAAACCCCCCGTACCACCTCAATTTAAGGAACGTAATACTGAAAGCCAAAACCACAACCTAGAAAATGTTCTAGATATTCAAATTTTAAAAGAAGCAACGCCTGCTTTAAATAAAAAGAAAAAACAAGAACTTAAATTTCATATAAAGAATACAAACCGTACGATTGGAACCATACTAAGCTATGAGATTTCAAAATTATATGGGGCTGCTGGATTACCAAAAGAAACTCTTAAGTTAAATTTTACTGGTACAGCTGGACAAAGTTTTGGAGCATTTGCAACTAAAGGACTTTTAATGAAAATTGAGGGTACTGTAAATGACTATTTTGGGAAAGGTCTCTCAGGTGCAACCCTGGTCGCTAAAGTTCCTAAAAAATCAACATTTGTGCCTCATAAAAATATTATTGTAGGAAACGTGGCATTATATGGAGCGACTAACGGAGAAGCTTACATTAATGGAATTGCAGGAGAACGCTTTTGCGTTAGAAACTCTGGTGCTAAGGCTGTGGTAGAGGGAATAGGAGATCACGGGTGTGAGTATATGACGGGAGGAATAACAGTCATTCTTGGGGATATTGGTAGAAATTTTGCAGCTGGGATGAGTGGTGGAATTGCCTACTTATATAGTAATAACGGAAAGTTTGACGAGAAAAAATTTAATCTCGAAATGGTTGAAATAGAAAATCTTCAAGTCAAAGACATTGAAATAGTAAAAGAACTAGTTCAAAATCATGTTATACATACAAAGAGTCCAAAAGGAAATGATATATTGAAAAATTGGAAAAACTTAAGTAAAAACTTTATAAAAGTAATGCCAACAGATTACAAACGTGCTCTAGAAATGATGGCAAAAAAAGAAATTGAAAAATCTTTTTAAATTATGGGAAAAATTAAAGGTTTTATAGAATTTGACAGGCTTTCAGAGTCTGTTATTGAGCCTAAAAAAAGAATAAAAAACTATAGGGAATTTACACTTGCTCCAAAAACTAAAAAACTACAAGAGCAAGGTGCACGTTGTATGGACTGTGGAGTGCCATTTTGCCATAGTGGTTGTCCACTTGGAAATCTAATCCCTGATTTTAATGATGCAGTCTATAATAATGAATGGGAGCGTGCTTTGAATATATTACACAGTACAAATAATTTTCCTGAATTCACAGGCAGGTTGTGTCCTGCTCCTTGTGAAGAAGCTTGTGTCTTAGGAATTGTTAACCCCCCTGTTTCTATTGAACTTATAGAAAAATACATAGTAGAACGTGGTTTTTCTGAAGGTTGGATCAAACCTGAGCCACCTAAAAATAGAACTGGTAAAACTGTAGCTATCGTTGGTTCAGGACCTGCAGGTCTGGCCACTGCACAACAGCTTAATCGAGCTGGACATAGTGTAACTGTATTTGAACGAGATAATAAAATTGGAGGTTTACTACGTTATGGTATTCCAGATTTTAAAATGGAAAAGAGTGTTATTGATAGAAGACTTGATATTTTAAAAGCTGAAGGAATTATATTTAAATGTAATATTGAAATTGGAAAAGAAATTAAAGCTAGCCAATTAGAAAAAGATTTTGATGCAGTAGTTATTGCAACTGGCGCAACGGTTAAAAGGGAAATGCCAATACCTGGAGCTAATTTACATGGTGTCATTCAAGCTATGGATTTTCTCCCTCATAACAACAAAGCTGTTGATGGTCAACACAAACGTGAAAAAAAATATCTAGCTACAGATAAAAATGTAATTGTAATTGGTGGTGGAGATACTGGCTCAGACTGTATTGGAACATCTAACAGACAAGGTGCCGAAAGTGTTACAAACTTTGAAA
>CACMUP010000027.1:0-2500 GCA_902616905.1 uncultured Bacteroidota bacterium | reverse complement strand
CCCGGGAACGTATTCACCGGATCATGGCTGATATCCGATTACTAGCGATTCCAGCTTCACGCAGTCGAGTTGCAGACTGCGATCCGAACTGAGACCGGTTTTGAAGATTCGCTCCTACTTGCGTAGTGGCTGCTCTCTGTACCGGCCATTGTAGCACGTGTGTAGCCCAGGACGTAAGGGCCGTGATGATTTGACGTCGTCCCCACCTTCCTCTCGGTTTGCACCGGCAGTCTCGCTAGAGTACCCAACATTACTTGATGGCAACTAACGACAGGGGTTGCGCTCGTTATAGGACTTAACCTGACACCTCACGGCACGAGCTGACGACAACCATGCAGCACCTTGTAAGTAGTCCGAAGAAAAAATCATCTCTGATTTATGCAACTTACATTTAAGCCCTGGTAAGGTTCCTCGCGTATCATCGAATTAAACCACATGCTCCACCGCTTGTGCGGGCCCCCGTCAATTCCTTTGAGTTTCACTCTTGCGAGCGTACTCCCCAGGTGGGATACTTATCACTTTCGCTTAACCACTCAATCAACCAATGTTGATCGAACAGCTAGTATCCATCGTTTACGGCGTGGACTACCAGGGTATCTAATCCTGTTCGCTACCCACGCTTTCGTCCCTCAGCGTCAGTGTATTATTAGTAATCTGCTTTCGCAATTGGTATTCTGTGTAATATCTATGCATTTCACCGCTACACTACACATTCTAACTACTTCATAATAACTCAAGTCTTTCAGTATCAAAGGCAATGCTACAGTTGAGCTGTAGGATTTCACCTCTGACTTAAAAAACCGCCTACGGACCCTTTAAACCCAATAATTCCGGATAACGCTTGGATCCTCCGTATTACCGCGGCTGCTGGCACGGAGTTAGCCGATCCTTATTCTTACAGTACCGTCAAATACCTACACGTAGGTACAATTCTTCCTGTATAAAAGCAGTTTACAACCCGTAGGGCCTTCTTCCTGCACGCGGCATGGCTGGATCAGAGTTGCCTCCATTGTCCAATATTCCTCACTGCTGCCTCCCGTAGGAGTCTGGTCCGTGTCTCAGTACCAGTGTGGGGGATCTCCCTCTCAGGACCCCTACCTATCGGTGTCTTGGTAAGCCATTACCTCACCAACTAACTAATAGGACGCATGCCCATCTTTTACCACCGGAGTTTTCTTCATATATTGATGCCAATAAATGATCGTATGGGGTATTATTCCAAATTTCTCTGGGCTATTCCCCTGTAAAAGGTAGGTTGCATACGCGTTACGCACCCGTGCGCCGGTCGTCAGCAGAGTGCAAGCACTCTCTGTTACCCCTCGACTTGCATGTGTTAAGCCTGCCGCTAGCGTTCATCCTGAGCCAGGATCAAACTCTTCGTTGTTGTTTCTTAATATATTTCCACAAACAACTAAAAATTGACATGTTCAAAATGATTCTATTCACTTGTATCTTTCGATACGCGCTGTCATTCTTAATTTTTAACTTTTCAATGAACTTATACTTATAGCTAAGTATTTACTGTTTAGCTTGTAAGCGGATGCAAATATATGACCCTTTTTAATTCTTTCAATAAATTTTTCTTTAATTTTTTGAAGAAAATTTACTTAGTTTTTAACAATTGAAAATCAGATAGTTATATTAGTCAAAAAAGTTCCAAATTATACCAACCCTAAACGAAAAATCTCTGTATGGGACAAATGGCCCTGAATAATAATTATATGGCGCATCAATATTAATCAAATGTTTGATAGGTGCTGATATATTTTCAAGCTTTAGAAATATTCGTGAAGTTTGAATTTTTGCATTAAAAAAAACGTCAACCCTTGGATAATTTCCAATCTTAGTATTGTTTTGCGTAACAAATTCAGACAATAGAGGATTAAGTTGATCTGCATAAAATTCAGTAAAATAGAAAAATGTTGCCCCTGTCTGAAAGAACAAAGAATTATTAAATAGTGAGGAGGTTAACATAAATGTACTCCTAATTAACCACTCAGGCACATTCAAAGCTAGTGGATCACCAAGAATTTCGTCTATATCTTTTTGCTGATTAACTTTTTGGTATTGAATATTATTTGCCCAAGTAAAATTTCCAAAGTCAAACCTTTGATCGAATCTTATCTTCATATAGTCAATAATCTCGTCAGTTTGGAACACCACCGTTTTAAATCTCTCATTAAAATATGACAAAGGAGTATTATTATAAAAAAATGTATAATTGTTAATCAAAGTCCACTCACTCTTTAAACTGCCCCACTTACTGTGAAATATGGCAACAGATCTAGTTTTAAAATTTTGATTTAATAAATTTTTGTTTTCCCAATTATATTCTTTAAAATCACTTTCTAATAAATAAAAATTAAAGTCTAGCGGTTGAGAACGATATTTATAAGATGCTTCTAGTTTAAAGTCTTCAAAAATTTTACGAGATAAGTTAACAGTAAATGCATCAGTAGAAAAATCTTTATTTAATGATTTATAAGCCATTAATTTTGTT
>CACMUP010000026.1 GCA_902616905.1 uncultured Bacteroidota bacterium | reverse complement strand
TTTTTTATTAATACAAATAAAAATCATTTTTATTGAACAACACAGGTTTTATTTAAAATCAAATACCTTTACATAGTTAAATAATATAGTATGAAAAACAAGTTGTATTTTAATACCGCTACTATACATGGTGGGCAAGAACATGACAAAGCCTATGGAGCCGTTATGCCTCCTATTTATCAAACATCAACGTATGCTCAGTCTACACCTGGAGGGCATAAAGGATTTGAATATAGTAGAACACATAATCCAACAAGACAGGCTCTAGAAAAATCTTTAGCTAGTATAGAATCGGGTAAATATGGGTTTGCATTTAGCTCAGGATTAGCCGCTATAGATGCTGTATTAAAATTACTTAGACCTGGAGATGAAATTATTTCAACCAATGATTTATATGGAGGTTCGTATCGTTTATTTAGAAAAATTTTTGAAGATTATGGATTAAAATTTCAATTTATTTCAATGAATAATTTAGATATTATTAATTCTACGATAAATAAAAACACGAAATTAATATGGATTGAAACACCCACTAACCCAATGATGAATATAATTGATATTAAGTCAATTGTAGATATTGTTAAAGGTAAAGATATTTTAGTAGCTGTAGATAATACTTTTGCTTCTTCCTACATACAACAACCTTTAATTTTAGGAGCAGATATTGTGATGCATTCTGCAACAAAATATCTAGCTGGCCACTCTGACGTAATTTTGGGGGCACTTATTTTAAACAATAAAGAGTTGGCAGAACGTATTGGATTCATACAAAATGCAAGCGGAGCTATTTGTGGCCCTATGGATAGTTTCCTTACATTACGTGGAATAAAAACTTTGCATGTAAGAATGCAACGTCATTGCGAAAATGCTGCTACAATTGCAAATTTTCTAAATAAAAACTCTAAAATAGAGAAAGTCTATTGGCCTGGATTCAAGAAACATCCAAATCATTTAGTAGCAAAAACTCAAATGAAAGATTTTGGTGGGATGTTATCTTTTGTTACAAAAGGTGCAGATTATAATGCAGCCATCAAAATAGTAGAAAGGTTAAAAATATTCACCCTTGCTGAATCACTTGGTGGTGTAGAAAGTCTTGCAGGTCACCCCGCAAGTATGACTCATGCATCTATACCTAAAAAAGAAAGAGAAAAGACTGGTTTAGTAGATGCTCTTATTAGATTGAGTGTTGGAATAGAGGATGTTAGAGATTTAATTAAAGACCTTGAACAAGCAATAGGTTAAAATCTTTATGGATATTCCCAAAAATAAAAAAATTTATTTTGCTTCAGATCAGCATTTTGGTGCACCATCTTTAAAGTCAAGTAAAGAACGAGAAACTCATTTTTTGAGGTGGCTAAATAAAATTCAAAAAGATGCTTTCGCTTTATTCTTATTAGGTGACCTATTTGATTTTTGGTTTGAATATAATAAAGTAGTTCCTAAAGGATTTGTTAGAGTATTAGGTAAACTTGCAAATTTTACAGATGATGGAATTTCAGTTCATTTTTTTGTTGGTAATCATGACTTATGGATGAAAGATTATTTTGAAACGGAACTAAATATTTCTGTTCATTTGAATCCTAAAGTATTTGTATTTAACAGCAAAAAATTTTTTTTGGGACATGGTGACGGACTTGGACCAAAAGACAATGGATATAAATTAATGAAGAAAATTTTTACAAATAATTTAGCTCAAAGAGCTTTTAGAACGTTACACCCTGATTTAGGTATAAGTTTGGGACAATATTTTTCTTTAAGAAATAAATTAAATTCCTCAAAAAAAAAGTCAACTTTTGTTGGAGAAGATAATGAGAAACTTGCTACTTATGCGAGACAAAAACTAAAACAGAAGTATTTTGATTTTTTTATTTTTGGTCATAATCATTTACCATCTGAAATCAGTTTAGATTCAAAATCAAAATACATAAATTTAGGTGACTGGATATCTCACTTCACATATGCCAGTTTTGATGGCATAAAACTTGAACTCAAAAAATTTGAAATCGTATAAAATGATTGATGGAAAGTCTATTTCACATGAAAAAACCATTTTGGTAGGTCTAATTAATAGCAGTCAAAACATAGAGCAAGTAAAAGAATATTTGGACGAATTGGAATTTCTTACTTTTACTGCTGGGGGAAAAGTTCACAAGCGTTTTGTTCAAAAAATTGACCCTCCTAATACAAAAACATTTATAGGATCTGGAAAGATTACTGAGGTTCGGAATTATGTGAAAGCAAATGATATTTCTTCTATAATTTTTGATGATGAATTAACTCCTTCTCAACAAGGAAATATCGAAAAAATTTTAAAGATAAAAGTTCTTGATCGTACAGGACTTATTTTAGACATCTTTGCTCAAAGGGCACAGACTAGTTATGCTCGAAATCAAGTAGAGCTTGCCCAATATCAATATCTTTTCCCTAGACTCAAAGGACTTTGGACACATCTTGAAAGACAAAAAGGAGGTATAGGGATGAGAGGTCCTGGAGAAACTGAAATCGAAACTGATAGAAGAATAGTAAGAGATAAAATTTCTTTACTAAAAAAAAAGCTTATGAGTATTGATAAACAAATGGCAACTCAAAGAGGAAA
This sequence comes from uncultured Bacteroidota bacterium, assembly GCA_902616905.1. GTDB lineage: Bacteria > Bacteroidota > Bacteroidia > Flavobacteriales > Flavobacteriaceae > MS024-2A. Next base: position 12,066 of record CACMUP010000026.1, on the reverse strand, counting down.
TAGGGGGGCTCTAGTTCGAGTTGCGCTAGTAGGTTATACAAATGTTGGAAAATCAACTTTGATGAACGTCGTAGCTAAAAGTGATGTATTCGCAGAAAATAAACTTTTTGCTACTTTGGATACAACTGTAAGAAAAGTAGTTATTGGTAATCTTCCTTTTTTATTAAGCGATACAGTAGGTTTTATTAGAAAACTACCTACTCAATTGATAGAATCTTTTAAAAGTACTCTCGATGAAGTTCATGAGGCAGATCTTTTGCTTCATGTAGTTGATATTTCTCATCCTAATTTTGAAGAGCATATTGAATCTGTAAACAAAATTTTAAAAGAAATATCTAGTTTAGATAAACCTACCTATGTAGTATTTAATAAAATTGATGTTTACAAACCAAAACCTTGGGATGATAATGAGTTAGTAGAAAAAAGAGAAGGAAAGCACTATACCCTTGATGAATGGAAAAAAACTTGGATGAATAGGATGAACGGGCATGCTCTTTTCATATCTGCATTAAATAAAAAAAACCTTGAGTATTTTAGAAATAAGGTTTATGACGAGGTAAGAAAAATTCATATAACACGATTTCCTTACAATAATTTTTTGTACCCAGAAACACTTGTAGAAAAATAAATATTTTTAGAAATTAAATAAAAAGTATTTTTTTTTATAGCCTTACATTCTATTGTTAATGTAAGCATTCGCTTGTTGTGTTGGAAGTATTACCATATCGGCAATAGTAACTTTTTCTGGTACTTTAGTCATATAAATAATAGCATCCGCAACATCTTCAGCTTTAAGCGCATCAATTCCTTTGTAAACACTTTTTGCACGCTTTTTATTTCCCTTAAAACGTACCTCTGAAAATTCAGTTTCAACTAAACCGGGATGAATTGCTCCTACACGAATACCAATAGGGTTTAAGTCTATGCGTAATCCTCGAGTAAAAAAATCAACAGCAGCTTTACTGCTACAATACACATTACCATTCGGATAAACTTCTTTTCCAGCAATAGACCCTAAATTTATAATTTGTCCTTTTTTTGACTCAATCATTTTGGGTAAAACAGCTTTAGTAACATACATTAAGCCTTTAACATTGCTGTCAATCATTGCATCCCAATCATCAATAGATGCACTTTGTACAGGGTCGAGACCATGAGCATTACCCGCATTATTTATTAAAATTTCAATATTTTTCCAATTTTCAGGAAGACTATTAAATGCGTCAAAAACAGCTTTTTTTTCCCTCACGTCAAATTTTAAAATTCGAGTATTATTCCCTAGTATTTTGGAAAGTTTTCTTAGTTTATCATCTCTTCTTCCACAAATTATCAATTTTGCTCCCATCTTTTTAAAAGCTAATGCTGTAGCCCATCCAATTCCACTTGTTGCCCCTGTAATTGTTACAATTTTATTTTTCATATCTATGGTAAAGGTTTTCCCATACTGGCTTCCAATAATAAAAACCAGTCAGTTAAATCCAAATTAATTTTAGTTGCTTCAATAGCTTTTTTAATCCTCTCGGATGAAGTAGTACCAACTACAGGATAAATTTTTGAAGGATGCTTTAAAAGCCATGCAAAGAGAACTTGAGCTTCAGAACAATCATATTTTTTGCAAAGAGGAGTAATAACTTTTTTTATTCGTCTTTTTTTAGGTAAATCTGACTTAAAATATGTACCTAATGGGCTCCATGACATAACACCAATATTTTGAGTTTTTAAGTAGTCTAAAACACCGTTAAAAAGCGGGATTTCGTGTGACAGCGAGCACTCAATTTGATTCCAATTTAAACTAATTTCTTTTTGAAATAATTTTATTTGAGCTGTAGTAAAATTTGAAACCCCTAGTTGGTTGACTTTACCCTCTTCCCTTAACTTATGGAATACATCACAAATTTCAGATGCTTCCATTAGTGGGCTGGGCCTATGGAGTAAGAGTAAATCAATGTATTCTGTTTTTAAGTTACGTAGAGAATTTTCAACACTGAATCGAATATGGCTAGAACTATAGTCATAGTATTTAACACTTAATGGACGTGCTTCACATGGCATTTGGATTCCACATTTGGTAATGAAGTGTAAATCCTCTCTATCAATTGAACATGTTTTAAATGCATTACCAAAATCAGCTTCTGTGGTATATCCACCATATATGTCCGCATGGTCAAAAGCGGATATACCATAACTAAAAGATTTTTCAATTAATTCCTGCATTTGGTATGAAGAAAGCTTTTTACCCCAATCTCCCCATGTCATTGTTCCAGAAATTATTCTTGAAAAGGGTTTCATCTATATTTCAATATCATTAATTTAGTCTCCTAAAATAGCAACATTTCGGGTCTAAGCTAAAGTATGACCATTCAATTTTTAACCAATTGTTAACAAATCAGTGATGATTTATTTTTCATTTTAGCTGTCCTAAAAAAATTGTATATAAAAAACAATGGAAGAAAACATAGATAAAATGGTTGATATCAAGGCTATCAACGATAAAATTGAAAAAGAAAGTGCTTTTATTGATCTTCTTTCCATAGAGATGAATAAGGTAATTGTTGGACAAAAAAACATGGTAGAACGCCTTTTGATTGGTCTTCTGGGTAAGGGACATATTTTACTTGAAGGAGTTCCAGGATTAGCAAAAACATTGGCAATAAATACACTTAGTCAAGCCGTTAAAGGAAGCTTTAGCCGTATTCAATTTACACCAGATTTACTTCCTGCAGATGTTATTGGAACCATGATTTACAATATTAAAGAGAATGATTTTTCAATAAAAAAGGGACCTGTTTTTGCTAATTTTATATTGGCAGACGAAATTAATAGAGCTCCAGCTAAAGTTCAGTCTGCTTTATTAGAAGCAATGCAGGAAAAGCAGGTTACCATTGGTGATACAAGCTTTAAACTACAAGCTCCTTTTTTAGTGATGGCAACACAAAACCCTGTGGAACAAGAAGGAACTTATCCACTTCCAGAAGCTCAAGTTGATCGATTTATGTTAAAAGTTATAATTGATTATCCAAAACTTGATGAAGAACAAATTATTGTTAGAAAAAATCTAGGAGCTAATAATGAAAAAATTAATCCTGTAGTTTCTACTAAACAAATTATTTCAGCGCAAGAATCTGTAAATCAGGTTTATATGGATGAAAAAATAGAAAATTATATTCTCAATTTGATATTTGCAACACGTTATCCAGAAAACTACAAACTTGAATCAATAAAACCACTTATAAGTTTTGGAGCTTCCCCTAGAGGGAGTATAAATTTAGCAACTGCAGCGAAATGTAATGCTTTTATTAAACGAAGAGGATATGTTATTCCTGAAGACGTACGTGCAGTAATTTATGATGTTCTTAGGCACAGAATAGGATTAACCTACGAAGCTGAAGCTGAGAATATTATCTCTGAAGATCTTATAACCCAAATTATAAATGAAGTTGAAGTACCTTAAAACAAAGTTTGATCACTCATTAATTTAGTATAGTAGATAATGGATACAAAAGAACTATTAAAAAAAGTTCGTAAGATCGAAATAAAAACTCGTCGTTTAAGTGATAATGTGTTTGGCGGAGAATACCACTCTACATTTAAAGGTCGAGGAATGACATTTAGTGAAGTAAGGCAATATCAATTTGGGGATGACGTGAGAGCAATTGATTGGAATGTAACGGCTCGGTACAATGAACCTTTTGTAAAAGTTTTTGAAGAAGAAAGAGAATTAACTTTAATGTTAGTTGTTGATGTAAGTGGTTCAGAAGCATTTGGCACAAAAACTCAGTTTAAGAGAGAAATTTTAACAGAAATAGCAGCTACTCTTGCATTTTCTGCGCTTCAAAATAATGATAAAGTAGGTCTATTATTATTTTCTGATCAGGTTGAGCTTTTTATACCGCCAAAAAAAGGAAGGTCACATATTTTAAGAATAATTCGTGAACTATTGGAATTTAGACCCTTAAGTTTTAAAACAAACATTTCAAAAGCATTAGAGTTTCTATCTGGTATTTTGAAAAAAAAAGCTATTGTTTTTATGCTTTCTGATTTTATGGATAAGGATTATGAAAAAACACTTCGCATTGCTTCTAAAAAGCACGATTTTACTGGAATACGTGTTTTCGATCCCATTGAAAAAAGACTCCCCAATCTAGGAATTATTCCAATTAAAGATTCAGAAACTGGAATTATTCAATGGGTTAGTACTTTTCCAAAAAAAAACAGGGAATTGTATTCTAAAAATTATAGAAACCAGGTTAAAACTTTTGAAGAAATTTTTAAAAAAAATGGGGCAGGGCGAATTAGTTGTAGTGTAGAGGAAAGTTACGTTAAAAAATTATTAGGCTATTTTAAAGCACGCGTTTAGATGTCAAAAAAAGGATTCATTTGTTTAATTTTCTTTATTTGGTTAAACGCTTCTGGACAAATACAGAAAGGTGTTTTAACTGCAACAGTAGATACTACAGCTGTAAAGATAGGCGAAAATATAGACTATTATCTTCAGATAAAAGTTGATAGCACTTCAAAAGTAGTTTTTCCAGAACAGCCTTTATTTGCTCCTTTTGAACTTTTGGAAGCAAGTCAAATAGATACTATTCGATCTCAAAGCCATTTTTTGTATACAAAGAAATACTCTTTAATTCATTTTGATTCAGGTAATTATTACATTCCACAACAGCAAGTATTAGTTGATGGATTTTCACAAATAGCTAAATTAATACCAATACGTGTCAATACAGTAAAAGTTGACACAACTAAACAAAAGTTATTTGATATAAAGCCCTTACAAAAAGTCAAAAGAAATTATGAAGATTTAATTATAAAATTGGCATGGTTTCTTTTTGTTGTTTTTGTTATAGTTGGAATTTTGTACACATATTTTTTTCAAAAAAACAGAAAAGAATTAAAAAAACAGGAACTACCTCCATTTGAACGTGCTATTGAAGAGCTAAAAGCATTGGAAAACGAAAGTCTAAATAAACAAGAAGAGTTTAAAAGGTACTATTCTAGATTAACTGATGTTATCAGACGTTATCTTAAGGAAGAAGCAAAAATAGATGCTTTGGAAAGTACATCAGAGGAACTTTTATTAAAATTAGAAATGCGAAAGGATGCAGGCACCTTAGACTTAGATCGTAAAACATTAATTAGTCTAAGAGAAGTACTTCAAAATGCTGATTTAGCCAAATTTGCCAGGTCAATGACTGAATTTCGAATAGCCAGTGAAGATCGTAAAGTAGTTGAAACTGTGGTGATAGAAACTAAAGAAGCATTGCCTGAACCCACTGAAGAAGAGTTAAGAGAAAAAGCTGCTTACCAAGAGTTTTTAGCTAAAAAAAGGAGAAAACAACAGTGGATTTATGGTCTTGCTGGAACATCTATCTTAGGAATATTAACTTTTTTAATAAGCATATTAATATATGGTTATTATCCTGTTCGAGATTCATTACTAGCTTATCCAACAAAAGTGCTATACAGTGGACAATGGGTAATGAGTCAATATGGAAATCCTCCAATAAAAATTGAAACTCCTGATGTGTTAGAAAGAATGAAAGGAGACAAGAATAATGTTCAACAGTTTGCAATGGGGACATTAAATAGTCCTTTTTATATCGATTTATTATTTAATTTTCCTAATAAAAAATCTTCCTCAAATTTAAAAGAAGATAAGGATGGAAAAGGTGCCGCTTTGATTAATACAGTTATATCAAGTTTTGAATCAAAAGGAGCAGTAAATATTTTAATGAAAAACGATGAACTAGAGTTACCTTCCGGATTACCAGTCGCTAAAGTTTACGGCACTTTGGATTACCCTAAAAAGGAAAAATCAGACAGGGTACGTTGTTCATTTAATGCTCTACTTTTTACTTTTGAAGAGGGGACAATAATTCTTAAAATGATGTATGAAAAAGAAGATAGGTATGGCTCAAAAATCGAACAGAGAATAATAAATAGTTTAGAATTGATTAAAGAATTGTAAATAATGTTTGAAGGTATTTATTTTGCTAATCCAAATTATCTTTGGTTACTTTTAATTCTTCCTATTGTCTTAACATGGCAAATAATTTCAAGAAATAAAATTCAACCCTTATTAAAAATGCCCAGCTTGTCAAATTTTCAAGAAGGATCATTTTTTTGGACAAGAATTTTTCAAGGATTTTTCCTATTTAGATTATGCGCAATCGGATTAATTATATTGGCAATTGCAAGACCTCAGACAGTTGATATTTCTACTCGAACAAAAACAAATAAAGGCATAGATATTGTAATGGCGATTGATGTATCTTCAAGCATGTTAGCACAAGATTTAAAGCCAGATAGACTTACCGCTCTAAAACGTGTGGCAGCCGAATTCATTGAAGACAGAAGATCTGACAGAATTGGACTAGTTGTTTATGCGGGTGAAAGTTATACTAAAACTCCCATTACAAGTGATAAAAATATTGTTAAGTCTTCAATGAGAGAAATAAACTTTCAAGGTTTTATAGAAGATGGAACTGCAATAGGTATGGGACTTGCAACTTCGGTAAATCGATTGAAAAATAGTAAAGCAAAAAGTAAAATTATTATTTTACTTACTGATGGAGTTAATAATTCAGGATTTATTGATCCAAAAATTGCTACTGAATTAGCAGTAGAATTTGGAATAAAAACTTATACTATTGGTCTTGGAAGTAATGGAACAGCTCTAGCACCAGTAGGAATTTTACCCAACGGGAAGTTCAAATACGGTCTTACTAAAGTTGAAATTGATGAGGCTTTACTTAAAGAAATTGCCACAAAAACAGGAGGGATTTACTTCAGAGCTACAAATAATCAAAAGCTCGAAGAGATTTATCAAGAAATAAATAAATTGGAAAAAACAGAAATTGAAGAGTTTAAGTATTACAATTACGAAGAAAAGTATCGTATGCTGATTCTTTTAGCTATAGGGTTTATAATTATTGAATGGATGTTTAGAAACACATTATTTAAAAGTTTTATTTAAATGTATCAAATAGACGACTTTGAATATATTTACATTTTAACATTGCTTCCATTTATGTGGATATGCTTTGCTTTTTTAATTCATTGGAAAAAGAAAGTTCAAACGTCTTTTTCAAGGCCTGAACTGCTTGAAATTTTAAGCCCTAATCGATCAAAATTCAAACCAATATTTAAATTAATAATACTAAGTATTTCATTACTCTTGTTGGTTATCGGATTGATGAATCCAAAAATCGGGACACAGCTAGAAACAGTAAAAAGAGAAGGTGTAGATATCGTTTTTGCAATTGATGTTTCTAAAAGTATGTTGGCTGAGGACATTGCCCCCAATCGAATTGAAAAATCAAAAAGATTAGTATCAGCAATTTTAAACCAATTAGCTAGCGACAGGGTTGGAATAATAGCGTATGCAGCTCAGGCTGTACCTCAACTGCCAATAACAACTGATTATGGATCTGCAAAGATGTTTTTACAAGGGCTAAACACAGACATGCTTTCATCACAAGGGACAGCATTTGATAGTGCTATTGATCTCTCAGGGACTTTTTTTGACGACAAGGACCAAACAAATCGTGTGATTTTTTTGATTTCAGATGGCGAAGATCATTCTGAGGAGGCAACCAATGCTGCTTCAAGAGCAGCTGAATTAGGAATTAAAATTTTTACTTTTGGTGTAGGAACTGAAAAAGGAGCTCCTATCCCATTAAAAAGAAATGGTATTGTAGAATCTTATAAAAAAGATTTTGATGGTGAAGTAGTGATAACAAAACTCAACAAAAATGTTTTAGAGACTATAGCTCAAACAACAGGAGGAGTTTATCAAAATGGCAATAATACAAAAGAAGTTTTGGATTTTGTATCAGAACAATTAAAAGCAATGGATAAAAAAGAATTTGAAGCAAAGAAATTTGTTTCATACAAAGATAGGTTTCAAGCTTTTTTGATAGCAGCTTTATTTTTTCTATTAATCGACTTATTTTTGTTTGAGACAAAAACAAGATGGGTTCAAAAATTGAATTTATTTAATGAAGAATCGAATTAACTTTTTTTACTATATTTTTTCTCTTAATTTTTGTTTTGTATTATCTCAAACAGGGGAGGTTACAAACCTTATTTTTGAGGGAAACGAAAAAGCAGATAAAGAAGAGTATACAGAAGCAGAGAAATCTTATAGAAAGGCAATTTCTTTGGAACCTGAAAAGGAAAGTGCTTTATACAATTTAGGTAATACTCATTTTAAAGATAAAAAATATGATGAGGCATCTCAACGTTTTTTTCAAACTCAGAAATTTGCTTCTTCAAAAGAAGGAAAACATAGAGCATTTCATAATATGGGAAACGTTTATATGCAAAAGAAAGAGTACCAAAAAGCAGTTGAAGCTTATAAAAATGCTCTTAGAAATAACTCAAAAGATGATGAAACCAGATATAATTATGCACTTGCAAAAGAACTTTTAGAAAACGAGAAACCCCCAGAGGAACAAGAAAAGGACGATCAAAAGGATCAAAAGGATCAAAAAAAGGACCAAGAGAAGGATCAGGAAAAAGATCAAGATGGAGATCAAGAAAATAAAGATCAAAAAAATCCTGAAAAGGAAGGAGATAAAGGAGATGAATCAGATGATAAAGGTGATCCAAATAAAGAAGGTGATCAAAAAAGACAACAAAAACCTAAAGAAAAAAAATCTCAGAACAACAAACCAAAGAGGGGCCAACTTTCACCACAACAAGTTCAGAGTCTACTTGAGGCCATGAATAATCAAGAAAAGAAAGTTCAAGACAAAATCAATGCAAAAAAAATTAAGGGAGCTCCGATAAGAGGAGAAAAAGATTGGTAATTGTCATGTTGAAATTTTTAAAGCTATACTTTTTCAGTTTCTTTGCTATACTGACTTTTAATCTTCAAGCTCAAGTAAGTTTTAATGCAAAGGTTAGCAAAAAAAAGCTAGGATTAAATGAAAGACTAAGAATTGATTTTGAGATGAACGAAAATGGGGATAATTTTAATCCTCCACCATTTACGAACTTTCAAATAATTAGTGGGCCTCAGCAAGCTGTTAGTCGTTCATGGGTTAATGGAGTCCAAAGTTTTTCAAAAACTTATACTTATTTTTTAACACCCAGAAATAAAGGGAAGCTTATTATTGGTCAAGCAGAGGTGAAAATTAATGGAGAGATATATAAAACCAGTCCAATTGAAATTGAGGTAACTAATGCAGTAAAAAAGCCAAACGATCCGAACAATGTTGATGGTCAAATAGATGGTAATATACATTTAGTCGCTGAAGTTTCTAATCCTAATCCATATTTAAATGAAGGGATCTCAATCACGTACAAACTATATTTTAGAAATCCAATTTCAGTTTCTGACGTATCAGAATTAGAAACTCCATCTTATGGGGATTTTTGGAGTCATTTGATTAAAATAGGAAGAGCCGAGATAAATATGAGAGGATCTTTCAAAGGAGAGCCTTATAATGAAGTTATATGGAGAAAAGCAGTATTGTATCCTCAAAAGTCGGGAAATTTAGTCTTAGATCCACTTACCTTAAATTTAACTTTAAGCTTACCAAGTAATAGGCGTGATCTTTTTGGAAGACGTATTTTAACTCAATCACAAAAAACTATAACTACTGGGAAAAAGTTAATTAAAGTAAAAGACTTACCTGAAAAAAACAAACCTGATAATTTTTCAGGTGCTGTTGGAAAATTTGATTTTGATTTAATTTTAAATAAAGATGTCTTAAAAGCTTCAGAATCATTTCAGGCAAAAATTAAAGTTAGAGGAAAAGGAAATTTAAATCTTTTTAACTTACCATCTATTAATGTTCCAAATACTCTCGAGGTTTATGAACCAGAGCATGATGAAAAAGTTAAAGTAACACTTTCTGGTATTCAAGGCACGGTTGAAGATAGTTATACTATCGTGCCACAGTTTCAAGGTAAATATCCAATCCCCTCAATTGAATTTACTTATTTTGATCCTAAATTAGAGAATTATAAAACTCTATTTTCTCAAGAATTAATTGTAGATGTTTTTGAAGGCCCTACTTCAGGGCTCCCCTCTGTTAATAATAGTTTGTCAAAGTCAAAAAATAGCATAGTTCCAAATGATAGTTCATTTAGATTTATAAAATTAGATACTAAGCTTCAACAAAAAAACCAGAAAATTTTTTGGAGGAGTTATCTATTTTGGACTTTATTATTCATTCCAATTTTTTTAATTATAACTTCAATTTTGATAAAAAAATATGTGTTAAATAAAACAGAAGATTTAATCATTCGAAAACAGAAAAGGGCTCAACAGCTTGCAAAAAGATATTTAAGTTCAGCAAAAAAGGTTATTCAAGACCAAACTAGGTTTTATGAGGCTCTTGAAAGAGCTCTCCACAACTATTTAAAAGCTAAACTTAAGATTGAAACAACAGAGCTTAGTAAATCTAAAATTCAAAAACTGCTCAATGATAAGGGAATAGACAAACAAATATCATCAGAGTATGTAGAAGTAATAGAAAATTGTGAAAGGGCACGTTATGCTCCAGGTTCATCAATAAACACTGAAGAAGACCTCAAAAAATCAGGTGAATTAATTTCAAAAATTGATCGTCAATTATGATTAAAAAATTTAAATTTTTTGATAAAAAAAGTATCTTATTTATTTTAGGAATGCTTTTAACACATAGTTTATCCTTTGGACAAGCCTCAATGGAATCATTATTTAAGGAGGGAAATAGCGCTTACAATAAGGCAGAATATCAAAAAGCAATTTCACTATATGAACAAACTCTAAAAATGGGACAATTTAGTGCTGAATTATATTATAATTTGGGGAATTCATATTACAAATTAAATAATATTGCAGAAAGCATTTATTATTTTGAAAAAGCTAAACAGCTAGACCCCAACGATGAAGATATAGTCATCAATAGTAACTTTGCGAAAAATATGACAATTGATGCTATTGAGAAACTGCCTGAATCCCAAATAGTAACAATTCAAAAAAAGATATATGGAATTTTTAACTTTTCTTATTGGTCATACATCACCGTTATATTATTTTGGTTATTTACTGGCCTTTTTTTAGTGTATCTTTTCATAAAATCTGCTTCCTTGAAACAAACATTTTTTTTCAGTGCTTTTGGAATTTTAATATTTTTCATGATCAGTTTCCTTATAACATATTCAATAGAAGAAAAAGAAAAAAATACAAATTTCGCAATTTTATTTTCAAATCAAATAGACATTTGGTCCGAACCAAATCAACAAGCAGAATTATTATTTTCACTTCATGAAGGAACTAAAGTTGAGGTTTTAGATATACTCGAAAATTGGAAAAAAATTAGAATAGCAAATGGTTCTGAGGGATGGATTGAAAATGCATCACTTAGATATCTGAATAATGAATTCTCTAGATAATTTCTTGTTCTTGAATTGTTTCAGACTGAGATACCCATTCAAATAAAAAATTTCCTAGTTTATTTAAATAAAAATAACTATAAGAATCCTCAAGGTTAAAATCTGAAAAAATTGTAATAATTTTATTTACCTCATTAATAATTAAAGTAAAAGCACTTAATACTACTGCCCATTTTAGAAATCCAAAAAATCCACCTAAAATTCGATTTAACCAACTTAATGCGATCAATTTTAAAGTTTTAGTAATCATTTTCGCCAATAGTGATATTGAATAAATGATTAATATAAAAAGTAGGATAAAACTTATGATTTGTACAGTTTTTGAATCCCAGTCAATAAAAACTTCAATTATGTTACCTAGAACATTTGAAAACTTAAAAGAACCTAATAGTCCAAATATTAAGGCGAGCATACCGGCAATTTCTACAACAAAGCCTTTAAAAAAGCCACTAAAAAATCCGTAAGTAACTATTATAAGTACTAATACATCAAAATAATTCATATTTCTAAAGTACATTTTTTTCAGTATTGTTAATCTAGATACAAAATATGAATACATCAAAACCTATTAATTCATAAAGAAGGATGTAATTTCAGAAAACTACATTATTTTTACGATGTGATTGATAATCTAAAAAAATATATACAGGAAGTTGAAAATTTTTCTAGTGA
>CACMUP010000025.1 GCA_902616905.1 uncultured Bacteroidota bacterium | reverse complement strand
AATATTTATTTATTTTTCTGGAACGAAAATAGTCAGAATAATTTAGGTCTAGATGCAAGTCCAATTCCCTCAGGTTCAGTGAGTAAAGAAATATATAACAAGTATGATGTTGGTGATACATACTGTTTGGATGAATTGATGTTATAAAAATTGTAGTTCTTTAATCTGTTAATTTATATTATGTAATATTTCTATTTTTTATTTTTATGCAATGGACTTAGAAAAAATCAAAGCTGCAATTTTAAATGCTGTCGACTCGATTGCAAAGAGCTTGGGTGTTGAGCTAAGAGTTTTAGTAATCCTAGCCTTAATAGTTGGATACCTAATAGGATCGTGGCTATAGTATTTGATACGATAATTGTTTTCATTATAATACCATTAATTTGCATCATTGTTAGTGGTTATGTTATCATTTGATGTAAAAAAAATTAATAGATAATTTAAAATGAATTTTGCTCTGATGACTCAAAAACGATGTGACTACCAACAATATGAATCCAACTTACGGAAGTCAGTTTTTGAAAAAAAAATTCTTAGAAATAATTTTATATTGTGGGTAATAACTAAAATCGCAAACAGAAATGATCCAGCTTATATAAATCCTAGGTATTTAGTATGGGATATTGGTGTGCAGAATGGTAAGCCTTCGATTCAAGAAGGTGACTTTATTTCTAAAACTATGCTAAGTGAAGAGATTACATATAAATAAAAAACTATGTCTAATCAAAATCAAGTAAGACTAGTTTAAAAAACAAATTAAAAATAGTTTTACACCTCCCAAGTGCAGGTTTTTTTATTTGTTCTAACCTAATTGCCTACAAAGAACATTAATTATATTATTAATAAAACTTGTTTTTTTAATGTATTTAGGCCAATGAAGTGTTTAAAATTATTTCACAATTTAGTACTCCAGAAACAGGACAGTTATTTTTTGCTTGCCTTGCAAATTCTGTAAATTTTGATTCATCTAAATTATTGACCCTCCCCTTTAAATTTAAAGTAATTGAGGTTACAGCACCGTCTTGAAAAGTTAGTATTGCATTTGTGCATAATTCTTCTGGTTTTATTTCAGCTTCATTTAATATAAAAGAAAGCTTCATATTAAAACAACCAGCAAGTGCAGCAGCAATAAGCTCTTCAGGATTAGTTCCTAGTTTACCATCATTATTTTCAAATCGGGTCTTGAAACTGTAAGGCATATTATTAAATGCACCACTTTGAGCTGTTAAAAATCCACTTCCATCTGCACCATTTCCATTCCAAATAGCAGTTACTTTTCTTTGCATCACATCTGTTTAAAGTTAATATAAAATTACAAAAATCTAAATGGATAAATGTATTTAAGAATATAAGATATCAGATTTGATATGAAATTCATTCTCTATATATTAGAGAAATGATTTATTTGGTCCAACTATGAAAAAAATGAAATTGCTTTGGGTTTAATGAGAAAGTCTATTTTTGAAAGAATTCCACACGCAATTACAATGATATTTAGTATAATTGTTCTAGTAACTATACTAACTTACGTTCTTCCTGCAGGTGCTTATGAAAGAATTCAGTTGAATGGTCGAAGCACCGTTGTGCCAAACTCATATAAAACGATCCCTTCAACCTCAATAAATATATTAGAAATGTTTACTGCCATTCCATTAGGTTTTAAAGCAGCGGTAGACATAATTTTCATTGTATTGGCAGGAGGTATAATGTTTCGATTCATGGAAAAGGCAAATGCTGTAGAAAATGGAATTGGTGTATTAATCAAAAGTTTAGGACAAGATCGAAAGTATTTAATTGTAATTATCATGACATTTATCTATGGTCTTTTAGGAGTGGCTGTTGGATATGAAAACAATATTGCAATGATTCCTATTGCAGCAGTACTAAGTCTAGCTTTAGGGGGAGACTTAATACTTGCTGCCGGAATTTCAGTGGGTGCATTAACGATTGGTTTTGGTCTCTCACCAATCAACCCATATACCGTTGGAACAGGACATAAATTAGCTCAACTCCCAATGTTCTCAGGAGCATTATTGCGGACTGCAATGTGCTTCCTTGGATTATCTATTATGGCTTTATATAATGTGCGTTATTTTAAAAAAATCATTTCAGACCCTTCTAAAAGTTTAGCTATTGGTCTTAATAACCAAAATTTGAGTTTATCAAAACAAATTGATGAGTATACTTTAAGCAAAAAAAATTTGTCAGTTCTTGGAATTTTTATGGTGGGGATTATGTTAATTCTATATGGTGTTTTCAATTTAAATTGGCATATTGTAGAGCTTTCAGCAATTTTTTTAATGATTGCATTGGGATGTGGCATTGTTTCCAACATGGATTCTAATACAATTAGTAATACTGTTTTGGAGGGCATTTCACAAGCTGCACCAGGAGCATTTATGGTTGGATTTGCCACAACTATAAAAGTTTTGATGGAAATGGGTAATATAGGTGATACAATTTCCTACCAACTTTCCAATACACTAGAGGGTTTATCGCCATACCTATCGGCTATGAGCATGTCATTGTCGCAATCTGTTATTAATTTTTTTATCCCCTCTGGAAGTGGACAAGCAGTCGCTACTCTACCTGTAATGTTACCTTTGGGAGAGTCTTTAGGTCTAAATAGACAAATCACTATATTGGCATTTCAAATTGGTGACGGACTCACTAATCTAATTAACCCTGCATTGGGAGGACTTATCGCTATGCTGAGTATGAGTCGTGTCCCTATTGATAGATGGATTAGATTTATATTTCCCGTGTTATTAATTTTATTTGCTATGGCTTTTATTTTTTTAAACCTGGCTGTGATTACAAACTATAATTAATTGTTATGAATGTCGAAGAACTTTTAGCAAAACTCGTTTCCTTCCCAGTTTTAGGGGGGGAAAGTAACCTAAGTATTTTAAATTGGATCAAAGATTATTTGAAAAATTATGGTATTCAATCCAATTTAGTACCAAATAATGAAAATAATAAAGCTTCATTGCATTGCCGAATAGGACCACCAGTAGATGGGGGAGTTATCCTCTCTGGTCATATGGATGTGGTTCCTGTTGATGGACAAGATTGGAAAACAAAACCATTTATATTAACCGATAAGGGAGATGGAAAACTTTATGGTCGTGGTGCTTGTGATATGAAGGGCTTTTTAGCTTGTTGTTTAGCTGCGATACCAGAAATAATTAATACAGATCTTAAAAAACCACTCTACTTTGCTTTTAGTTATGATGAAGAAATTGGCTGTTTGGCAGCTCCTGAGTTGGCTAGAGCAATCAAAAAATATTATAAAGAAACCCCTAAATATGCTATAATTGGTGAACCCTCTATGATGAAGCCAATAATTGGTCAAAAAGGAATATATATTATGGATACCTATGTCCACGGCTCTGCAGGACATAGTAGTCGAATTAAGCAAGAAGTAAGTGCAATACATGAAGCGATGCGGTTAATCTTTTGGTTAGAAAGTAAAATGGATTTATTAATAAATCAGGGGATTACAGATAAGCGTTTTCATCCTCCACACACGACCATCCATATTGGACAAATAAACGGAGGAATTGCTCCAAATGTAATTGCTGATAAAGCACATTTTTGCTGGGATATAAGAACTATTCCTAAAGATAATATTGACAAAATAGTATCTGAATTCGATGAGTATTGTCGTAAAAGAGAAAAAGTATTACGAGAAAAATATTCAAAATTTAGGATAGAAAATATTGAAAACCATCCTGTTGTTCCTCATTTAGACACTAAAGTTGATGAAGATGTAGTAAATCTAATTAAGGCTATTTCTGGAAATAATCAATGGGACACAGTTTCATATGCAGCTGAGGCAGGTCAATTTGCTAACGAAGGTTTTCAATCAGCTATTTGTGGTCCAGGATCAATTGCCCAAGCACACAGAGCAGACGAATTTATCACCAAATCTCAATTAAAGAAAGGTGTCAAAATGATTCATAATCTAGTAAAGAAGATGTCCAATACTAATTTCAATTAGTTTTTAGATTTATTGTTATCATATTATATCTGAAAAAAAATTTTAAATATTTGAAAATAAATTAATTGACTTTAAAAACTTAAATATTTTTCATAAGATCTTTTCTTTTACTAATTTTACATATTATTGCTATAAATATGAAATACGAAAAAAATTTTAAAACAATCGAAGATATTATTGGAGATAATCATTTGTCAACTAGTACTGTTACTCCAATACGCGATGATGCATTCAAATTATCCGATACTGACAAAATAAAGATAATTGAGGAAAAAGTAGCAGATATCTTACATACATTAGGTATGGATTTGACTGATGATAGCCTGAAGGGAACACCAAAAAGAGTTGCCAAAATGTATGTAAATGAAATTTTCTGTGGATTAAATCCAAAAAATAAGCCAAAAGCCTCGAAATTTGATAACAAGTATAAATATGGTGAAGTCTTAGTTGAAAAAAATATTACACTTTATTCCACTTGTGAACATCATTTACTTCCAATTGTTGGTAAAGCACATATTGCATATATTTCAAAAGGAAGCGTAGTAGGTCTTTCAAAAATGAATAGAATAGTTCAATATTTTGCCCAACGCCCTCAGGTTCAAGAACGTTTAACTATTCAAATTGTTAGAGAATTACAAAAAATCCTTAATACTAAAGATGTAGCTTGTATAATTGATGCAAAACACTTATGTGTTAATCAACGAGGCATAAAAGATATTTCTAGCAGTACAGTAACATCAGAATTTGGAGGTGTTTTTAAACAGCAAGATAAAAAACAAGAATTTATTGATTACATCAAATTACCTACTAAATTTTAAAGTTTTACTTTTTAATTTTTATCCTTGTTTACAAGAACGTCATGAATTAATCTTTTCCTAAGTTAAAAATACTTGGCGATAAAAAACATTATATAACGCATATAAGTCGTTAATAACCGATATATTATAATCCTTTTTTACTAAAAGTTAAGGCTATGTCTGTGGTTTAAACTTTACAAGTATTAGCTCCAAATAATCGATAGATAACACACATACCGGAGAGAGCATTAAAGATTAAAACACCACCAACAATAGCTTGGGAAATTGCAAATGGGTTATTTTGAAATACAAATGGCGCAGGTAATAAAAATATGGATACAATAAATCTAACAACTCTTTCTGCTTTATTTTGGTTTGTTTCAAAAAATTTCATTTTAATTGATTTATGGTTAATAGTATCTCCAAGATGTAGAGAATGCAAATAAATAAAAAACCTCTGCCTTAGAGTATTTTTATTGTTTATTTTTTTCTTGGTATAATTTTACTTCAGCTAAAATTCCTGTTGGATCTACATAGCAACTAGTCTTCGTTATTTTATTTGATTCCCACTCCCATCTACAATGACATGGGTAGTAATATTCTTTCCCACTAATTTTAGATTTAGCTGACCAATTAAAATCATGAAAAGTATGTACTGTGCCGTTATTCATATAACCAGTATAAATTTTTCTATTATTATGCTTTATTTTTTCAAATAATACTGAATGAAAATTGTAACCCTCTATAATACCATCAACATCATATTCAAGATCATTAAAATAATGCTTCCCTTCTGGCTTAAAGTACTCTCTTGCGATATCAAAATTTCCCTGAAGATATGAATCTGCTAATTTTTCAATAATTAAGGATTTTTGATCATCATTTTTTATAATACCTATATTATTGTCTTTTTTTTCATTTATCTGACTACATGAAAAGGTAATAAATGAAAATATTAATAATATTGTTTGTTTCATTGTTTATTGATTTATGTATAATAAGTTGCTAAAATAATAAAATCTACAACACCTAATCCTCAGTAGCATATATTTGGTAAAGTCTTAAGCTATATTCATTATCATTTAAAGCTAAAAGAAATTAAATCTGTTGAAGAATCGTTAGATTTTATTAGATTTATTTTATGTATAGCTTAAAGCAATTATTATATACTATTAAAACTTTCAATATTTGTAAAATTCATAAATTGAAAAAAACAAATCAAGTGAAAATAAGATTGTCATTATTTTTTTTTCTTATTGGAATTTATGGAGTTCTAAGAGGGCAAAATCATGACATAAGTAAATCTAATCTAGCTCTCGAGGATCGTTGGATAGAGTGTGATCTTCTATGGTTCAAGCCTAAGGAAATAAAAGGTAGCGTCGATGAATATTTTTCCCGAATAAGTCCTCTCTATGGAACGGTTGGAGGTGAAAAAGGAATCGTTCTCAATCCAGGGTGGATGTTTGATATGGTGGCTTGTTGGACTGGTAATTTGGATGATCAACTAATACTTCCAACCTTCAAAATGCCAGGTCATCAGTATTTGCCATGGACAGGAAGAGAGTTTAGAGAACTTGTAACTACTATTAAAAATTCAGCCTCAAAGTATGGATTCCACGATTTCAAGGTTGCTATTTGGTTCTGGGGAGGTCCACAGCTTTACGATTTAGAGATATCACAATGGAAAGATCGCCATCCAGAAACATACCCAATATATAACTTAAGATATCAGAGTCCTTTGAAGGGAGACAAACATAAATATGCTATTTATCCAGATGGGATTCCTAATGGCACACCTTTTTACAAATTTTTTGCTAAACAAATGGCTGATTTTTCAAATTCAATTGGTATTGATGGGTTGGAAATGCGAGACTTTATGTCTTTTCGTCACGCTTATGGAGTTCCACCTCATGAATGGGATGAAGACTTTTACCAGGGTGTAAGATCTTTTCTGGAGGAACTGAAAAAAGCACAGCCATCACTACTTTGTATTGGCTATAATTCTGCAGGACCTGCCACTGGCGATCTTCGTGGTCAGGGATTTGATAGCTATGCACTTGCCAGCAATAATTTATTAGATCATTATGTAATTGAGTCATGGGGTGTTGCTTGGAATGACTTTTATAAACCTCACATATTTTCTTGCAGTTATGCAGCACAGCAAGCATATCTGGCTGTAACCCAGGCTCAGCTTGCCGAAACAAAATGCAGGGTACTCCCTCTGGTTGAACTCACTGGGGGTTGGGAATATGACGATGCTCCTTTAACTCGATCACGTTTTAATAATCGAATGCAGGCATGGCTATATGCAAATACTTTTTATGCATCATATAATGGTGAGTTAAAACCACCTAATGGCTTTTCCCTTGCATTTGCTGACCGAGCAAGAGCCAAAGAAAAGAACAGTTTGATTTCACAAGATCAGGTATCGTTTATGAAAGCGACCCTTGATGGAGCATCAATGGCTGCACATGGAGCAGAAAAAGCCTACGGTTGTAGACTATTCTATAATCGAAATGGATTGTTATGGATGAATAAAAATGCTCAAGGTATTGATCTTGGCGAATATTCAGATTTCCATTTTTCCTTCTTAATGAATCTTGGAATCACAGCAACTTCCTCTGCACGTATCGAAGATTTTAATACACAAAACGCAGGTGATTTTCCTATATTATTCTCACCTTTCCAGCTTTCAGATGAAACGATTTTTCAAATTAAGAATTATACAAAAAAAGGTGGTTCAATAATGATTATTGGTGCTAAGAACACGGTAGATATCGAACTACAAAATCTACCCAATACAATCTATTGGGAGCCACCATTAAACGATGGTAAAAATTTTGCCAATCCAGATGCTGTGGAAATGGCAACAAAAATTAATAATACCCTAAAAGCTAAAGGTCATTCTTTTCAGAGCGGACAACAGCTTGGATTATGGCCAATTTGGAAGAGTAAAGGCACAAATTATATGCAGATCGTCAACTTTCAATATCACATTGAAAATGCAGTATCCAGAGTTTACACAATTAATTTATCACGAAAACAGCTCGGCCTTGGATCAGGTCCCTACTATCTTCAAGGTGTATATAATCAAAGAAAGATAGGTCCAGATTATACCGACAAGGACATTCTCACATTTCGTGTCTTTGTACCGCCTTTTGAATCATTTATATGCACCGTTCAGCCTGGTGAATCTAAACCGGAAACCACATTTATCAACAATACTGACCCAAAAATATCATATAAAGGAGAATGGAGATACAATCAAACGGCTTTGGTCAGTTTCAATCGAGATGAGCACTTTAGTGCAAATAAAGGAGACTACGCTGAATTGACATTTAATGGAAGTGGAATTTCTTTCCTTGGGACTAAAACTGATAATTTGGGTTATGCTGATATTTTTCTGGATGGTAAAAAAATTTATACTGTAAACGGATTTGCAGATCAATTAAATGAACCAGGTATTCAAACTTCTGCCCATTCTACAAAATACTTAAAAGATTATCTAAAATATGTTATCCCTGAAAAACAGGTACTTTTCTCTGTTTCAGGACTTTCAAAAGGTCCACATACCATTAAAATCCTTGTTACTGGAACAAAACAAAGTGAAGCATCTGATTGTGGTGTTGTTATTGATGCTTTTGAATTAACAAAGCATTAAAATTAATTATTTATTTACTTTCCGATACAGAAAGTACAATTACGATTTTATCCAGTAAAAACTTCGAGCTCCCCAGCTGATTTTGAGTATTTGCAACTAAGTATGTACTAAGATTATTTAGTAAAAAATTTAAAATAAAAAAAGTCCTCAAAAGAGGACTTTTAAAAATTTAAAAATAAATTAAAATTGTTTTATAAGTACCCGTGTAAATGTTTGGCTGTATTCCGCACTAGATATCTCTTTCTGGAAAGAAGCAAATGCTTCTTGCTCCTTTTTGCTACCTTCTCCAAAACTAAAAGCAGACTCCAAATCTGGGTATGTAAGATAAATATACATATTCTCACCGTTGTCCGAACCGTGTACAATTTGTCCCATACTTACGAGTCCAGCAGTTTTAGCTGATTTCATAAGTTTTCCAAAAGAAGCCGCAAAGCCAGGTTGATTTTTAACTTTAAAAACCCAAACTTGACCAATTGGTTGCGGTTTGTCTAGATTAAAATTAAGCAAACCTACACCTGAGCTTCTTCTAGAGGATTTAATGTATTTTCTAATTTTAGATGTGTAAAGTTCTCGACTGGGTCCATCAAAAGAAGAAATTAAATTTGCTAATGATTTCGCTGATGTGCTAAACATACTCAAAATATGGGTTCCTTTAAAATTATTCCCTTTCATACGAATACCGGAAAAAGATATACTAACATCTTCTGGAACATCAATACTTGAGTAGTAGTCAGTAACAAGTTCCGCAACATTTGCAGCGTCTTCTCCGTCAACGTCTATAATAACGTCATACCAATAAATTTTTTGGGATAATCCATTAAATGATATAAGTAAACTAAATAGTAAAAGTAATTTTTTCATTGAATTTAAGATTTATGGTTAATAAGCACTAATATAAAAAAACTCTAATTCTACTCCGTGTTTTTCTTCTTGAACATAATGAAGAGGATATGCCGATGATATAAAAAACCCTCCACTTGGGAGAGTTTTATTTAACTTGTTTTAAGATGGCTTTTAATATTATTCCTTATTAGCTTCTAAATATATAGCTAATTCCTTGTTAAAAGCATCGTCCGAGAAAATTGCTTGTATCTCGACTATTTTATTCTCCTCCCATTTATATCCAAAAAAACTAGGATTTGATAATGTATCCCCCGTTATTTTTGAAATACCTGACCAATCAGACCATTGACTTGTCCATACTTCTCCATAACTTTCTTTATATCTGTCTCCAGCATTTTTAATATCGGAACCAATGTAATTTACAGTTTCAATCCATCCATCAGGGAAACTAATATCACTGAACATTGCGTGATGAATATTCCCAAGATTTTCGAACTCAGCTTTTGTCATTTCCTGGTTATTAAATTTAATTGAAGCGTCATCTGATACGATACTCGCATCAAAATTATTATCAACATAACTTTTCATCATAAGAGACACCATCTTGGCTTTGTCATCATTAACAGTTATTGTTGAAGAAGGTTCACCCTTTTCTTCAGCACAACTGAAAAATATGGTAGTTAATAAAATTAAAATTCTTTTCATTTTAAATTGATTTGTGATTAATAAGTTGCTAATATAAAAAACTCTACCTCTAATTCGTGTTTTTCTCCCTAAACTTAATAAAGATGATATCCGATGATTTGATTAAAATTGACTATTCCATTATTGATTTATAAACAGCCCTTCTAAATTCCTTTTGAGTATCGATATTTGAAACATTCTGCCTTGACCTGGAAAGAAATATTGCAAATAATTTTTTTTCGGGATCAATCCAAAAATGAGTATTATGGTAGCCAGACCATCCAAATATTCCTTTCGAAGAGTTTGTATCATCTATTTCTGAATTTTCTAAAACAAAAAGAGAAAATCCGTAATAAAATCCCAATTTTCTTGTATCTGCATATTCTTCATTCGGATATGATTGTGAATACTTTTTAGTCATTAAATTAATGCTATTTTGAGTTATAATTTTTTTGCCATTATAAGATCCTCCATTTAGAAGCATTTTACAAAAATTAGAATAATCCCCCAATGTTGAGATTAATCCCTCTCCTCCAAAATAAGCCTCATTGTTTTTTTTGTAGGACAATTCATTTAATTCATAAGTAAATCCTTTTAAAGCACCTGTATTTATAAAAAGTGGTTGAAATCTAGCTTTATCCTCTTCAGTTAAATGAAATTTTGTTTCATTCATTTCAAGGGGGTCGAACAACTCTTTTTTCAAAAATTTAAAAAAAGTTTGATTTGAAACAACCTCAATAATTCTTCCGAGAACCGCCTGATTTATGCCATAAAAATATTTTGAACCAGGCTCAAATTTTAAAACAACTTCCGACAGATCATTTGCAAATTCCTTTAGGTTATTATACTTTATAGAATTTGTATACCCATACCCATATCCTGGATTTCCGTAATAACCCAAACCTGATCTATGAGTTAAAAGATCTATAATTTTTATTTGATTTTTACAGGGTTGAATTCCTCCTTCAGTTTCACAATTCATATTCTCCATTGAAGGGATATACTTTGAAACATTATCTGTTAGTTTAATTAGCCCTCTTTCTAAAAGGATCATCGTAGCTACAGTTGTAATTGGTTTTGACATTGACCAAATTGGAAAAAGTGACTCTTTGTAAGGTTTATAGCTTTTGTTAGAAATATTTTTGTCTCCCAGTTTACCGGAGTTTTGAATATTGAAATAAATCACACTCCCTTCTTTATATACTAATGCAACATTACTTCCAGTGATTTCATCGCTAATTAAATTTTTTTGTAAAAGTTTTATCTCATTGAATTGAGAATAAATTAACGAGTTAACAAAAAAGAAGAAGAATATAAGAAGCTGTTTCATTTTAATTGATTTATGATTATAAGATGCTAATATAAAAAACTCTAACTCTACTCCATGTTTTTCTTCCTGAACTTAATGAAGAGGATATGCCGATGATTTGCTATCAGTTATTATTTCTATGTATGATTAAGGAGACAAAGCTTTCTAAAAAATCAAAGAATATCATATCAATTAAAAAAAACTGGTTATTAACAAATATGCTATATTTATTAGCATTTACAGCTAAAGGAAACTAAATAAGAAGTAAATTATTTTCCGATACAGAATATACTAATCTCAAAAAAAGTCAATAAAATATAGGGATACGAGCATTATAATGGTAATTAATCTACGAATGTGCTACGATTTTTTAAATATATTATCTAGACGTTTTAAATAATCTTCATCGTATTTGATAACTTCATATCTAATGTTATTATCAATGCAATACTTCTTCTTGATTTTATCCCTTTTTATAATTTTTTTGAATTCTTCATCACCACCAAATGCTTTTACTGTTTCATAATGTTGGCGCCCATTATATTCAATAACTAAATTGTAATCTGGTAGAAAGAAATCACACTTTAACTTACCTTCTGATTTGAGTCCTTCAAATGTCTTTTGCGTTTCGTACTTAATCCCTTTGTTTTTAAAGTAAATAGAAAGCTTCTTTTCGCCTCGAGATGAGTTACATACTGGACAGCCACTTCTTATATCTGGATTAATATGATTACCTACTATACTTTCAAAACCTCCGTGTTTAGAGCAAATAACATAAATTTCATAATACTGATTTTTTGGTTGTTTTGCTTTTGAATAATCGTACTCATTCCCGTGTAGTTTTTTAGCTCTTCTAATTATCTCATCTAAAGGGATTCTTTTTGCCGATGCTGTTTTTTCATAACAACACTTTTTACAACCCCTTCCAGTTGAAAATGAAATAGCTTTTGTTTGCCATTCCAAATTATGCACGTCACAATAAATTGTGACATTATCAATAGTGGAAATGTATGTTTTTTCATCAACTTTATATCTCTTCCAAAACTCTTCCGGATGGTTTGATTGAGCCATTGCCAACCATTCATTAAATGGCTTCTTCTTTCCAATTCTAGATTTACCACTTCTAGAAAGCCCAGCTTTTTTTTTTGCCACAAATAAAGCAGCCTTGTCCTCTAAATAGTTGATCTGTTGTTGTTTTCCAGTAATAAATGGGTTCGTGATTTCTAAATCCCACGGTAATCTTAGTTCTTCTATTTATATAGATAACCTTTGATAAATCATAATTATCGCCGTGTACTTCTTTAATTCTTTTTAATACTGATTCTTGTGTTAATCGAGCTGGCATACCTTAAATATCCTAATTATAATGCTAATTCACAATGTTAAACTAAATCATATTCGTAGCACACTCGTAGTGTATAGTACCACACACATCGCTAAAAACACTATATATATTGAGATAGGAGAGGAGTAGTGGTATTCTGTAGCAGAATGTTTGATTTTGTTATTTGCATCTGATAAGGGGTGGTATGTCTTGTTAGACAGTTACACATTTTGTAGATTTATTTTATGGAGAAGAGTGAAAAACAAAAATGGATAATCCTAATAATTATTTTGTCTTTAGGAATAGGTGCCACATTATTAAATGAATATGTAAGCTAGTTTGTTTGCGTTTGATTATGAAGCAACTAGCCGAGATAGGAACATATAATGGAGAATCAGTCTGTAAATGCACATCAAATTGCTCTTTTAAGAGCGCTTGGGAGAAAGCTAAGAAACCAACACTTTCCAGCTAAAATGGTCTTAAATCACCTCTATTCGCCTCCAGATGATTTAAAAGACCTCTACGACTTCACGAAAACTAATTACTGCTTGAATAGATAGAAGAATATTTTTAAATTAGTCATCTAAACAAACCAAACAAATGAAAAAGCTACTTCTTGTTTTACTGTTTATTTCGTCAACCGTGTCTTGTTCTCCAGATGAAGAAACTCTAACTACAACAACAGAGCCCATATTTCCTATTTATTTAGACTCTAATGGAATTACAATAAAAGCATATGATTTTGCTTTAGTTGGGAATGAATATGAACTTAATGGAGTAAGCTATACTGTTGTCGATGATTCAACTATAGCAGGTCAAATAGCTAACGGAAATGTGAATTTGTGTACTACATTGGTTACTGATATGTCTCAACTTTTTTTTAACAACACATCTTTTAATAGTGATATTAGTTTTTGGGATACTTCAAGTGTTACTTCAATGAATAGTATATTTGAAAATGCAACAGCATTTAATCAAGATATTGGTAATTGGGATACTTCAAGTGTGACTGATATGGCTGGTATGTTTTATGAAGCATCATCATTCAATCAAGATATTGGTAACTGGAATACTTCAAGTGTGACTGATATGGTTGGTATGTTTTATGAAGCATCATCATTCAATCAAGACATAGGCAATTGGGATACTTCTAAAGTGACTAGTATGGAACGAATGTTTTGGGCTGCTGATGCATTCAATCATGACCTTTCAGGATGGTGTGTTACAAATATTACATCTGAACCTGCTGGGTTTGCAACTTCTTCCCTAACAAACTTTAAAAAACCTGTCTGGGGGACTTGTCCTTAAACCTCGTTCTGGGAAAGACTTCAGTAGGATGAACTTAATGTCAATTTAGAACTTTTTAGAGCTTATTAAAATTAGTATTTATTTCCCGATACAGAACTGACTAAATATAGTTCCTAAAATATCTTTATCATGGTCAATATTTCCTGTAATTGAGCCAATATGATTTATAGCTTCTTTAAGATCTATAGTTAATAGATCTCCACTTAAATTATTTTTAAGACCCTTTTTAACTTTTTTAATAGAATTTAATGCTTCTTTCAAAGCATGTAAATGTCTAACATTGTTTATAATTAGGTTAGATTCATTTTTCATGTTTTTGACTATTTCAACTAATATCTCCCGAAGGGGATAGATACTTTCACGATTTTTTGTAGAGATACCTAAATTTTCGATTTTATCTTTATATAATAATCCTGATTTTATTTTAAAAGCTAAAGTTTCATTATAGTTGTTCTCATTGAGATCAATTTTATTTTCTACTATTATTAAATTAATATCACCATTTAATAGTTCATTTATTTGATTGACAGTTATTTTTGAATCATTACTGCTTTCGTATAAGTATATTAATATTCTTGACTGTTTTACTTTCTCCTTTGCTTTTTTAACACCAATTTCCTCTATTAAATCAGTTGTTTTTCTAATTCCAGCTGTATCTATAAATCTAAATAATATTCCATCCAAAACAATGGTATCTTCAATACTATCTCTCGTTGTTCCTGGGATATTAGAAACTATCGCTCTATCTTCATTTAGTAGCGAATTAAGTAATGAAGACTTACCTACATTGGGTTTACCTGCTATAGTCACTGGGATACCATTTTTTATCGCGTTACCATATGCAAAAGAATTTTTTAAATCAGATATATCTTTATGTAATTTGTCCAGTAAAGTATCTAACTCATTGAGATTTGCAAAACTTACTTGTTCATCACTAAAATCCAATTCAAGCTCAATTAATGCTTTAAATTGAATTAATTCTTTTCTCAAGGATTCCATTTTTTTTGAGAAGCCTCCTCTTAATTGTTGTACTGCAAGCCTGTGGGAGTTTGCAGTTTGTGATGAAATGATATCAGATACAGCTTCTGCTTGACTCAAGTCAATTTTTCTATTTAAATAAGCTCTTAATGTAAATTCACCTGGCTTTGCTGGCAATAAACCATTGTTAATATAAATTTCAATTATAAATTGTAATATGAAACTTGACCCATGACAAGATATTTCAATAATATCTTCTCCAGTATAAGAATTAGGTCCTTTAAATTTTGTTACTAATACTTCATCAATTATTTCGTTTTTTACAACGAAATCACCAAAAATCATTTCTTTACTTGGAGCTTCATTAATTGGAATTTTGGATTTTGGTCGAAAAAATAATTTAGTTTTTGATATTGCTTCTGGCCCAGAGATTCGTATTAAACCAATTGCTCCATGGCCTTGTGGTGTTGATAAAGCTATTATGGTCCCATCGCTGAGCATTTTTAAATATTTTTTTTAAAAGTGGCTCTTCTTTTATGAAGTCGGTGTTCATAATTTTTCCAAAGTTTTTGTATTGCAGTATTCTCCTCTAATTCTGGATTAGTTTCAACTGTAGTTATATTTTTTTTATTAAAAAGTTTCTGCATTTCATTAAATATTATAGCAGTTATACCTTTATTTTGATATTCTGGATGAACACCTATAAGATAAAATGAGGCACGATTATTTAAGTACATTGCTTTCAAAAGATGGAACGAATTTATTATTGAAATTTTTCCATTAATTTTTTTTAGTGCTTGAGAAAAGGAGGGCATTGTAATTGAAAAACAGATGAGTTTACCCTCTTCATCAATAATACATTTTATGTAGTCTGGATTTACAAATTTTAAAAAACGTTTTTTATAGTTGGTAATTTGATAATCTTGGATTGGTATATAGGTTTGAAGCTGATTATATGTTTGATCTAGCAGTTTAAACATTTGATCTACATAAGGAAGAATTTCATTCTTTTTTTTAAAATTTAGTAAAGTGAGTTTATATCTTTCCATTACAAGTTTTGAAAATCGTTTTACTCTTTCGGGTGATGACTCAAAATCATCGATTTTAATTTCATATTCTACCCATTTTGCAGCAATTTTGAAATTTAATTTTCTTAAATGTGAAGAGTAGTAGGGAGAATTATACAATGTAATTATTGTATTGCACTCTTCAAAACCCTCAATTAAAAGACCTGCTTTATCTAGATTTGAAAAACCAACAGGTCCTTCTATTGTCTTCATCTTATTTTCTTTTCCAAAATCCATTACTCTATCTAATAGAGATTTTGAAACTTCAAGATCATCAATTACATCGTACCATCCAAAACGAACTTTTCTTTTTTTAACTTCTTTGACTTCTATCCAATTTATAATTGCAGCTACTCGACCAACAACTTTATTATGCTTAAACGCTAAAAATAGTTTAGCAGCTGAATTTTTGTATACGGGATTTTTACTTGGATCCAGTGTTTCTATTTCATCTTTGATTAAGGGTGGTACCCAATATGGATTATTTTTATATAAGCTAAAGGGAAATTCAACAAAAGCATTATAATCCTCTTTTGTGATTACCTCTTTTATATCAATTTTTTTAGTCATTGGTTTAATTTCTTTTAGCTTTTCTGTTTTTTTTATTTTCTTTTTTAGTGTTTTTTTTAAGGGTCTTGTTAAGGTTTTTTTCTTGCTTTCTAAATTCTTTGTATTGTTTTTCTTCAGCGGAAATAAAATCTTTATGAAAATCCAAGCGATAAGATACTCCAATATTAGCTAAAATACTACTTGGAGTCTTTTTTGTTGAAGCCCCAAATGTTGCTTCTAATTGAATGTCATTAGATAGAAGGTAAGCAGTACCTAATCTGAAAAGGAAATCTTGAAAAAGATCACTCTTAAACGCTTGATTTTCGCAGTATACAGACCAATAATTATCTATTGTGTGTGTTAATGTTATTATATAACTCATTTCTGGATATTTCGATAAATATCGATTATAATTAAAATTCGTAACAAAAACCCATGTCCCTAAAAAATGAGATTGCGTTGCTATAGTACCTCCAAAATGAAAAAAGGGTTCTTGATCAGGTTTTATTTCAAGATTTTGAAAGAATATAGGTCTATATATATTTCCAAAAACATTATTATAAGGAAAAGGATTATTTTTTTCAAAATTAATATTTGTTCCTAGAGTTAATGATACGGCAGGAATCATTTCTCTTAA
>CACMUP010000024.1 GCA_902616905.1 uncultured Bacteroidota bacterium | reverse complement strand
TACTAAATGATCTAATATCTGTTTCTTAATGTTTTTACTACTCCCTATATAAATAATTTCATTTTTCTTATTGTAAATATAATACACACCCATTTTAGTAGGTAATGAATCAATAATCTTAGAATAATGTTTATTTTTTATTTTGATTTCCAATCTTTCAATATTTTTCTTAACTATATTTTTTTTGATATCCTTTTCTAAAAGAATTTCAAAAAGCTTTAAAGTAACCTTTGCATCTCCATATGCTCGATGTTGATCTGAAAACGGTATTCCAAGACTTCTTGTTAAATTTCCCAACTTAAAAGATGGTTGATTGGGAAGTAAAATTTTGGAAAGATTTACGGTGCAAATTGTTTGACGCTCGAAGTCAAATCCTAGTCTACTGAATTCCATTTTAAGAACTCTGTAGTCAAAATTCGCATTATGTGCAACTAGGACACAATCTTTTGTTATTTCAATTATGCGTTTTGCGACTTCATGAAACATAGGAGCGTTAGACAACATTTTAGAGTTTATGCCCGTTAGTTTGACAACAAAAGGCTGAATTTCTCTTAATGGTTTTATAAGAGTGATAAACTGATCTACAACCCTAATTCCATCATATTTGTAAATAGCTATCTCAGTTATTCCCTCCTCATTGTATTCTCCTCCAGTTGTCTCAATATCGAGTATCGCGTACATTTTTAATAAAATCTTTCACCAAATATTTTACTTCCAACTCTAATCATATTAGAGCCTTCTTCAATTGCAATATTGTAATCACCGCTCATTCCCATTGATAGTACTTTGAATGACGAATACTTATCATAAATTGATTTTAATAATTGGAATTCTCTACGAATCTGATTTTTGTCCTCAGTAAAACTTGCCATTCCCATTAATCCTTCTATCAAAACATTATTAAATGACTTGGAAGTATCCAAAAGAAGTTCTAATTCATCTGGGGTGATACCAAATTTAGTTTCTTCTTGTGCTATTCTAATTTGAATTAAACATTTTATATGACGATTATTTTTTTCAGCTTGCTTTTGTATTTCTTTCAATAGTTTTATACTGTCCACAGCGTGAATAAAGTCAACAAAAGGAGCCATGTATTTCACTTTATTTGTTTGTACATGGCCTATCATATGCCATTTAATGTCTTTAGGCATTAATTGCCATTTTGAAACCATTTCTTGAATTTTATTCTCGCCAAATATTTTTTGTCCAGCGTTATAAGCTTCAAGAAGATCTTTTATTGGTTTAGTCTTTGAAACAGCTACAAGAATAACATTTTCACTAAGATTTTTTTTTAGTGATGCTAAGTTTTCCTTGATTTTCATAGAAGTTAAATTAACGTATATCTTCTAAAAATGAAATTTAAAAATAAGTATATTTAATAAAAAAAGGGCTGTTAAAAAGCCCTTTTTTTATGTTTGTAATGCAAGTATTATTTAGCTGCGCTCATGCCTTTTTCAATTAAATCGTAAAACTGATCTAATTTAGGAATAACAACAATCCTCGTTCTTCTATTCTTAGCACGATTTGATGCAGTATCGTTATCTGCAACTGGCAGATAATAACTTCTGCCTGCAGCAGTCATTCTTGATGGTGCTACACCAAAATCATTTTCTAGGATGCGAACTACAGCCGTAGCCCTTTTTACAGATAGATCCCAATTGTCTTCTATTCCATCTATTTTAATTGGTACGTTATCTGTATGACCTTCAACCATAAATTCAATTTCAGGTTTATCATTTACAACTTTTGCAACTTTACCTAAAACAGACTTAGCTCTTTTTGTAACAGTATAACTTCCACTTCGGAATAAAAGTTTATCAGAAATTGATACATATACAACTCCTTTTTCAACATTTATTTCGATATCTTCATCACTCATATTCCCTAGAACACCTTTTAGGCTAGTAACTAGTGCGAGTGTTACAGAGTCTTTTTTGGTAACTGCATCTTGCATTCTTTGAATACGTATGTCTTTTTCTTTCATACTTTCAAGTGATTTTTCAAGGTTTTCAGCTCCTTTTGTAGAAAGTGTAGTAAGATTACCAATGTTGTTGATCAGGTCTTGATTATTTTCTGTTAAAAATTTATTTTGTTCTGTTAAGGATGCAACTTGGGCTAAAGCTGCTTCTTTTTCATCGTTACAAGTATTTAATTGAACTGTGGTAGAGTCCAACAAGTTTTTTGTGTTTTGCTGTAATTCTTCTAATTCTGTGAATTTTTTCTGAGAAACACATGATACTAGAAAAATTACTGTGAGGGTTAAAGCGGCTGCTTTTTTCATAATAATCTGATTTTTGCTTAATAATTTTTGCAAATTAAATTATTTTATTCAATTTTCTTAGTCAAATCACTGAAATATAATTTTCTACATATAAAATAATCAAAAAATATACTTTTTCTAAAGTAATATTTTGATATTAAAACTCTTTTTTTTCGCTTAGAAGTCATGATTTTAGAATTTTTATAAAAAGAATAATGTGCCCTCACTATAGCATAAGTTTTTGATAATTGTAGTGTCAATAAATAATAAATCCCAATAAATCCATCTAAAATGAGTCTTATTGCTATGGTTGAAACTCTTTTTCTTATTGGCAAGTTTTTATAAAGCATAAAAAGTGAATTTCTATGATTTAAATATATTTTTTTTGGTGAAGGTGGCAAAGTCCCGCCTCCGATATGATATACCTTTGATGATCCAACAGATAATACCTTATGTCCTTCATTTATAGCTCTCCAGCATAAATCAATTTCTTCTTGATGTGCAAAAAAGTCTATATCAAAACCTCCTAATTCCCAAAAAACTTTCTTTCTTATTAAAAAACATGCCCCACTTGCCCAAAAGACTTCTGAAGTATTATTATACTGTCCATTATCTTTTTCTAAAATATTGAGAATTCTACCTCTACAAAAAGGATATCCATATTTATCCAAAAATCCACCAGCAGCACCCGCATATTCAAAATATTTTTTTTTTGAATAATTTAAAATATGGGGTTGAATTATTGCAACTTTATTTTTTACTTTGAATTCCTCAATCAAAGGAGATAACCAGCCTTTTGAAACTTTTAAATCGTTATTTAAAAGAGCATAATAATCATAATCGAGTTTTTTTAACCCTTTGTTGTAACCTTCAGCATAGCCATAATTTTTTTTAAGTTCGATGCATCTAATACTAGTATAATTTTTTTTCAACCACAATACAGTGTTATCAGATGAACCATTATCTAAAATTACTACATCTGCTTCAGGACTATTTAATATTATATTTGGTAAGAACTTTTTTAGTAGATTAAGACCGTTGTGATTTAATATTATGATTCCAATACGTTTCATTATTAGGATTTAAATTCTGGAAGTTTTTCAATAAAATCTATATTCTTTTTTTCTTTATTTACTTTACAAAAGTAGTGATCCAATCCATTACTTATCATCAAAAATGGACAAGATAATTCAATATTATACCTAGTGATCTGATCAAATGTATTTTGATTTATTTTTATTGTATGGGCTTTGCATTCAACTAAAATAAAAGGTTTCAAATCTGTATTAGTTACAACTATATCAAAACGTTTTTTCAAATTATAAATTTTAAACTCCTCTTCAATTCTTATCCAAGATTCCAAATAACCCAAATCCTCAATAAGATAGTTTACACAATGCACTCTTACCCATTCTTCAGGAGTACATTTTAACCACTTTTTTCGGACTCTATCAAAAATAAAGAGTGTATTTTTTCTACTTTTAAGCTTTATTTTATAATCAGGGAAATTTAGTTTTAACATTTTGTAAAATTGCAATAATAATTTAATATGCAATCATTCCTAAATCTTCTAATAAAAATTAATAATAAAGAGTATTCACCTTTTTATTTATTATCAGGTAATGAATCATTTTTTATTGATAAAATTTGTGATTCACTTATTGAAAATTTGGTAAGTGAAACCTCTAAAGATTTTGATTATTCCCAATTCTACGGAAAAGAATCAACAGCCTCTGAAATAATAGAGACAGCAAAAAGGTATCCTATGTTATCCAAATATAATATAGTTGTAATAAAAGAAGCTCAATTCATGGACAATAAAGAGTTAAATGACCTAGCATCATATGCAAACAAGCCTATGTTGCAATCAATAGTGATATTTTGTTATAAAGGCAAGGCATTTGATAAAAGAAATAAATTATATAAAGAAGTCTCAAAATGTGGGGAAATACTCACCGTAAAACCACTATTTGAAAATCAATTAAATACTTGGGTCAAGAATCAAATAAAGAATAGAAAATTGAAAATATCCCCAGATGCAGTAGAGCTTTTAATATCCAATATAGGTTCTGATTTAAACAGAATTGATAGCGAATTGGATAAGCTAAATTTGGTTTTTTCTGATAATAAATCAATATCTAAGGATGATATTGAAAAACATGTCGGGATAAATAAAAAATTTAACATATTTGAATTACAAAAAGCTTTAGGGCTAAGAAATTTTTCAGACGCCTTTAAAATTATTCAATACCTTAATGAGAACCCGAAAGAAAATCCTATTGTCATGATTTTATCTGGGATTCATTCATATTTTCAAAAACTCCTATTAATCAAATCGATAGGTAATAATTACGAAAAAATTGGAATAAATCCGTATTTTATGAAGGAATACGAAAATGCAGCCAGTCGTTTCTCTATGAAACAACTAGTTAATGCAATGGAACAAATTTTAATAGCTGATCTAGAATCAAAGGGTATTGAATCTGGAGGAAAAAGCACAAAAGAAATTACAGAGGGATTAATTTTAAAATTGTTTACAGTATAAAATGACTACTAAATTGGGAAATCATTTGGATCTGATTCATTCATTATTTCATATACAGCTTCAAAAATGTCATCATCAGAGGGTTTAGAAAAATAATCTCCATCACCACCATATGCTGGTCGATGAGACTTTGCAGAAAGTAATTTAGGTGAGGAATCTAGAAGATTAAATATTTTTTGATTTTCAATTAGTTGCTGTAAGATATATGAACTTGCGCCACCTGGAACATCTTCATCTACTATCAAAAGTCTATTTGTTTTAGAAATACTTTTACTAATTTCTTTATGTAAATCAAAAGGTATTAAGCTTTGAATATCAATCAATTCGGCTGATATACCCTCATTAAGTAATTTTTTTATTGCAGATTCAACAATTCTTAAAGTAGATCCATATGAAACTATAGTAATATCATCACCCGTACTAATAAATTCAACTTTTCCTATTGGGACAGTGAATTCTCCTAAATTTATTGGTAGTTTTTCCTTTATACGGTAGCCATTAAGAGATTCAATAATTATTGCTGGTTGATCAAGCTGTAAGAGTGTGTTATAAAAACCAGCAGCTTGTGTCATGTTCCTTGGTGTAAGTAAATAAATTCCACGTAATAAATTTATCATTCCCCCCATAGGTGATCCAGAGTGCCAAATACCTTCAAGACGATGACCTCTTGTGCGAATAATTAAAGGAGCAATCTGCTGTCCTACAGTTCTATAACTCATTGTAGCTAAATCATCACTTAATATTTGTAAACAATATAAAATATAATCTAAGTATTGAATTTCAGCTATTGGTCTTAATCCTCTTAACGCTAAACCAATACCTTGTCCAACTATTGTTGCCTCTCTGATTCCAGTATCTGAAATTCGTATATCTCCAAAAATTTTTTGAAGTCCTTCCATACCCTGATTTACATCTCCAATTTTCCCAACGTCTTCGCCAAACATTAATAAGTTGTCATGTTTTTTAAATAATGCCTCAAAATTATCTCGAATTATAATTCTACCATCTACTTTTGGTTTCTCTTTATCAAACTTTGGGGGTATGATATCAAGGTTTAAAATATGTTCCTTAGAAACTGAATATAGATTAGATGAAATTTTTTCTTCAACTTTTTTATTTAGATTATTGTACCACTTGTCAAATTCAGAGTTTTTTTCATTTTTTGTTTTAGCTAAAAGAAGATTAATTTTTCTTCCCGCAGATATTAAGTTCTTGTAGCCTATTTCCTCTAATTGGTCTAGTTGTGTAAAAATTAATTGAATTTTTGGATCATTAAATGTTTGTTTTTTCAACTGAGATTCAAAAGCAAAAAGCTTTTCCTTTTCATTAATTATTGGCTCTTGGTAATTATTCCAAGCTTCGCGTCTTTTTTTTCTTACATCGCTATTAATTCTTTTCTCAAGAATGTCTAGTTCATCTTCTGTTGATATACCCTCTTTCAAGATCCACTCGCGCATTTTAATATTACAATCATACTCTTTTTCCCATTCTAAACGTTTTTTCGACTTATACCTTTCGTGAGATCCTGAAGATGAATGACCTAATGGTTGAGTTAGCTCAGTCACATGTACTAGAACAGGGACATGTTCCTCTCTTGCAATTTTTGACGCATATTCATATACTTTTATAAGAGCAGGATAATCCCATCCCCTTACACTAGTTATTTCAAACCCTTGTTCTGAATCTGTTCTTTGAAATCCCATTAATGCCTCTGATATACTTTGTTTCGTGGTTTGTTCTTTATTTGAAACAGAAATTCCATATTCATCATCCCATATACTAATTACCATCGGAATTTGCATTACACCAGCTGCATTTATGGCTTCAAAAAACATTCCTTCGCTTGTACTAGCATTTCCTATAGTCCCCCAAGCTATTTCATTCCCATTATTTGAAAATTTTTGAGAATTCTTCGTCTTTATTTTTCTATATATTTTTGATGCTTGAGCTAATCCTAAAAGTCTTGGCATCTGCGAACCTGTTGGCGAAACATCTCCACTATGATTTTTACTTTTCATAAGGTTTAACCATTCACCATTTTTTTTTCTGCTAGGTGTTACAAAATGACCGCCCATTTGACGTCCTCCAGACATTGGCTCTCTAGTCAAGTCCAAATCTGCATAAAGAGCAGAAAAAATATTTGAAATACTTAAAAGACCTTGAGCCATTAATAAAGTCTGGTCTCTGTAATAACCAGATCTAAAATCACCATTTTTAAAAAAATGATTTAACGCTATCTGTGGTACTTCTTTTCCGTCACCAAAAATTCCAAACTTACCCTTGCCTGAAAAAACTTCTCTACGCCCAAGTATGCTACACTCCCTGCTAGTTACGGCAATTTTATAATCTTCAAGTACTTGCTTCTTAAAAACTTCATATGTTATCTTGGTATCCTCTTCTTGCTTATTAAGGCTCATAATATAAAGCAAAAATATAAAAAAAGATGGAATTTGATTTTATGAAAATTATGCAATGATTTATAATTTTTTAGAGAAACAAGCTAAAACCATTTACGAGTAAATAAACTACTTAATGTGCTTAAACGTGGATAGAATATAAATCTTATTTTGCTTGAATAATTGTTTTGAGAAGGTTCAAAGCCATTTGATGAGTAGAGAGGAAAAAATAACTCAAAATAATCTTGTACAAGATTAAATTTTATTCCAGTGTCATAATATCCGACTGAATTTCTATTCTGATTTTTAAGAGTACCTACATCAGCATAAAATTCTATCCATTTCCAAATACCTATCGACGCATTTAATGATATCATGTAGTTATTGGCAGACGATTCTTCAAAAAAAGATTTAAAACCACCTTCAGCGGGAACAAATTGCTGACTCCAAATTCCTGTTTCATCTGATCTTCCTAGATAATCATATCTAAAAAGATAATCTGGAGATCTATTTAAATTAAAATCAAAAAATTGAGTTTCTAGGGTATTATGCCAAAGAAATTTACCCCCAAAAAAACGAACACCAAATTGCCGACCACTAGGAAATAATTTCCTGTATTGTGTTGTAAAATAAATTTTGCCAAATTTATTAGAAAGCTCAAGGTTTGAATTTGTAGAAAAAACATTAACTGCATCTGAATTATTATATCTATGCAGAATACTAACTATACTATAGTCAGGACTCACATCAATATTTGGGTCACGATCCCTAAATACATTATACCATGAAATATTAAATAATTGTCTTTTATTTGATCTTAAATCCATTGGTCTAAAATACATAGAGAATGATGGCTGAATAGAGGTATATCTCAAATTTGTATTGTAATGATAGCTTTTACCTGTTATAAAAGCTTGATTTAGATAATTTTTACTTTTATGATTGATGAAACGATAACGAGTTCTGAAAAATCCTACATAAGCGTCTTCTTTGAATGAATATTGTGGATGTAAGTCAAGTTCAAAGGGTTGATTTTTTATTCTAGTATTATAGAAACGCATCCCTGCAGTAAAACCATCATAAACGTTAAAATCAGATATTGGATGATAAAAAAGTTGGTTTCGCTTTAAATTTTCGCTATCACCATAAAATGTAAGTTTTAATGGTTTAAATCCATGTGATGATTTTAGATATTTCCAGTTATTATGTCTGTTTTTTTCTGGAAGATATTTATTGGAGTTTATAGCAACAAAATCAAAAACATCTCTTTTAATTTTATAAACACTATCTTTTCCTGAATGAAAAAACCAATCTTCTTTTACAATACTATCATCTTTAATTAAGTCAAGTTTAAAAGGAACCGCTTTGTTGTTTTTTTCATTAATTGTAAAAAATACATTATTCTTGTTTTTAACTACATTTTTTATAGATAAATCAAAAGCCTCTCTATCTGAAATATAGTTTTTGAAAAACCAATCTAAATTAACATTAGAATTTTTTTCAAGTACTGATTTTAGTGAGTCTTTTCCCTTTTTTTTACTAAAATATTTTAAACTTTCTGAGAAAATTTCATTTCCTAAAAATTGATCTAAATAAAAAAAACCAGTACCTACGTGATATGGGGATGTATATAATTCATTTGATTTTGTCAATTTTTCTCGCCCTAGTGTGTCAGCTTGTTGATTATTTGCATGTTCACCGAATTCATATATAAACGAAAAACTTTCATTAAACCCTATATGCGATGCACTGTAACTATTAAAAGGGCGTATACCTAGTAACTTAAAATCTTTAAGTGCCCCTAGAAATTTACTATCAGGATAATAAGTTTCAATGTATTTCATCATTACGTACGTCTGCATTCCACCTGGAATCCAATGCCTTTTTCTTTTATTTATAATTAAATTTTCGTGAAGATAACTTGCCAAATACGCCTTTATGAATTTTGTTTCATATATGAAAGCGTCACTAAATGGTTTTAAAAATGAAAGTGCTTCTGTTATTCCTACTATTGGATTTTTTGAATAGTCCTTTTTTAGTACTAATATTTTTTCTTGACTAGGCTTACCTAAAATTTGATTAGTGAAATTGTATATTTTTTTAATTGATTCAATAATATCAACATCAGAATTTTTTCTAGGTAATATATCGGTAGTAATTTTGAATTCATCATCTAGAGAAATAGTTTGAAAACGATTCACTTTGTCAAAAACAAACTCTGGGCTTGAAAGTGCATTTGAAATCCATTTAGTCCTATTGAGATCTTTATTTAAAGTATCACTTTCTATATTTACTAAATTACTTTCAAGAAAATAATCTTTTTCGTATTTCCAGTTTATTTCGTACTTTGATGGTAAATGACTATTATCCCTTAATCCCAGATTACTATTTTTTATCCATTTTCCCTCTAAATAAGGACTAACACTTAAAAAGAAATCTCTAAATAAAACTTTGTTATTTAGGCCAATACCAAAGCCAGTGAACTTATCATCAGGAATTTTAATTTTATATTTCAAATAAATAATTATTTCCTCTCCTTTTTTTAAGGGCTTACTTAGATTTAATTCAATGATATCTAGTTGTTTCTCTAAATGTGACCATTTAATTTTGTTTTCCTTATTTCTTATTTCATCAATTTTGGTATATCCTAATTTATTTTTAGCACTGAAATAGAAACTTCGATTAAATTGATTAGCTAGATGTTTTACAAGTTGAGACCCAGTTCCTTCATAAGCATTCGCCCAATCATTAAGGTATATTTTTTCAATTGAACCTTTTGTAGTATTCAAAAAAGTAATTGTTTGAGAAATTGTAACTGTTTGTTTTTCATTATCTAGTATCGCATCTATTTTATACTTATTTTGTGAGTAGAGGTTGCTATTTAATAATATTATTATTAGTACTGAGAAAAAAGAAAAACAATTATTCTTTAGCATCTAAAAGTTTGGTTTAAAGTTATCTATTTTGTAAAAAAGATTTAGACATTCTATAACTTCTTCAACTGTATCAACGACTTCAAAAATTTTTAAATCTTCGATACTAATATTATTTTGTCTAAGAAGCTTATCTTTAACCCAATCTACAAATCCTTCCCAGTAATTTCTTCCAACTAATATCACGGGAAACTTATTGATTTTTAAAGTTTGGAGCAACGAGAAAGATTCAAAAAGTTCATCGAGTGTACCAAAACCTCCTGGCATAACAATAAATCCTTGAGCATATTTTACAAGCATAACTTTTCGAACAAAAAAATATTGAAAATCAATTAGCTTATCCTTATCAATATATTTATTGCTTTCTTGTTCAATAGGTGAATTTATACTTAACCCTACTGAAATTCCACCAACTTCACTTGCACCCTTATTTGCAGCCTCCATTATACCCGGTCCTCCACCTGTAATGACACCATAACCTGATTTTGCTATAGCCTTAGCTATTTCGACTGTTAGAATATAGGTCGGATGATTTGATTTAGTTCTTGCAGACCCAAAAATTGAGATACAGGGTCCAATAGAACTAAGTTTTTCATAACCACTTAAAAATTCACTCATAATTTTGAAAATTGACCATGAATCATTTGTTTTAGTTTCATTCCAACTTTTCATCTGTATTTTGTTCATTTCATGTGCGGGATTAAAAATTTTTCAAACTCTTTTT
This sequence comes from uncultured Bacteroidota bacterium, assembly GCA_902616905.1. Classification (GTDB taxonomy): domain Bacteria; phylum Bacteroidota; class Bacteroidia; order Flavobacteriales; family Flavobacteriaceae; genus MS024-2A. The sequence goes on along the minus strand of CACMUP010000024.1, from coordinate 7,379 downwards.
TTAAATATTTAGATGTATGACTGGTTGGATGATTAATAATCTCCTCCGGAGTTCCATAACAAACTATATTCCCCCCTTTACTACCACCTTCAGGACCGATATCGATAACGTAATCAACTTGTTTAATCACATCCATATTGTGCTCAATTATTATCACAGTATTCCCCTTGTCAACTAAAAGATTAAGAACATTTAAAAGCACTCTAATGTCTTCGAAGTGAAGGCCTGTAGTTGGTTCATCCAGTATATAAAATGTATTACCAGTATCCTTTTTTGATAATTCAGAGGCAAGTTTAATTCGTTGAGCTTCCCCTCCAGAAAGAGTAGTGGAAGATTGTCCTAAATTTATATACCCTAAACCTACATCTTGTATAGTTTTTAATTTTCTAAATATTTTTGGAACTGGTTCAAAAAAGTCACAAGCTTCATTTATTGACATATTTAAAACATCTGAAATTGATTTTCCTTTATACCTAATCTCTAATGTCTCTCTGTTAAAACGCTTACCATGACAACTTTCACAATCAAGGTATACATCAGGAAGAAAATTCATCTCTATCACTTTCATTCCACCTCCTTGACATCTTTCACACCGACCTCCAACAACATTAAAACTAAATCTTCCAGGCTTATATCCTCGTATTTGTGATTCTGGTGTTTTCGTGAATAAGCTTCTAATTTCACTAAAAACTCCACAATATGTTGCAGGATTACTTCTTGGAGTTCTACCAATAGGACTTTGATTTATATCTACTATTTTATCAATGTGTTCTAATCCAGTTATACTGTTGAACTCTAATGGAACTTTAACACCATTATAAATATGATTATTTATTATAGGATATAGTGTTTCATTTATTAAAGTTGATTTTCCACTTCCTGAAACACCAGTTACACCTATCATTATCCCTAATGGAAAATCAACATCTAAGTTTTTTAAGTTATTTCCTTTACAACCTCTTATTTTAATTTTATTTCCATTACCTGTTCTTCTCTGATTTGGTATTTTGATTTTTAATTTACCTTTGAGATATTTCCCTGTCAATGTATTTTCACTTAAAATTATACCTGGTTTTCCTTCTGAAATTATCTCGCCACCATATTTTCCTGCTTTAGGCCCCATATCAATTATATGATCTGCCCTCAGCATTATTTCTTTATCATGCTCTACTACAATTACAGAATTTCCAATATCACGTAATGAAATCAAAGAATCAATTAGTCTGTCATTATCTCTTTGATGTAGACCAATACTAGGCTCATCCAAAATATATAAAACTCCAACCAGTTGAGATCCTATCTGTGTAGCCAGTCTTATTCTCTGTGCTTCACCACCTGACAGAGATTTTGAAGACCTATTTAATTGTAAATAGTTCAGACCTACATCTAATAAAAATTTTAAGCGATCTAATATTTCCTTGATAATCTCTGTGGCAATTTTATTTTCATTCTCACTGAGTGTTTGAGGTAGATTTTTTATCCAATCATATAAATTATTTAAATCCATTTTTACAAGATCAGCTATTGTGAATCTTGAAATCTTAAAGTTAAGTGATTCCCTTTTTAGTCTAGAACCTAGACATATTTCACAAATACAACTGTCCATAAAATCTCCAGCCCACCTTTTTATACTTGTAGTTGCAGCTTCATCATATGCATTTTTTATATAATTCTTTATTCCTTCAAAATCGATCTTATAAGTTCTTGTAATTCCTAATGATTTTGATGGAATTTCAAATTTTTCAATGCTTCCGTTTAGAATGATATTTTTAGCTTTATCTGGTATTGAATTTATAGGATCATTTAAATTAAAATTATAACACTTTGCAATTGTCTCAATTTGTTTATATGTCCAATTATTCTTCTTTACCCCAAGAGGGGCAATACCGCCCTGAGATACTGATAGATTTTCATCAGGAATTATTTTTTTTTCATTGACCTTATATTGAATACCAAGGCCTTTGCACTCAGGACACATCCCCTTGGGTGAGTTAAATGAAAAGGTGTTTGGCTCTGGAGTAGGGTAGGATACACCAGAGGATGGGCACATCAAATTTCTACTAAAATACCTTACTTTTTTTTCGTCAACATCTAGCACCATAATAGTGTCTTGTCCATAATGCATAGCAGTTGAAATTGAAGCTTCAAAACGCTTTTTAAAATCTTCATCTTGTTTAATAATAAATCGGTCCACAACTAGTTCAATATCATGTGTTTTATAGCGATCAACTTTCATTCCTGGCTTTATGTCAAGCAATTCATTATTAACCCTAACTTTAGTAAAACCTTGACCCATTAATGATTCAAATAATTCTCTATAGTGTCCTTTACGAGATTTTATTATTGGTGATAATAGAACAATTTTTTTGTTTTGATAATCTTCATAAATTAGGTTTTGAATTTGTGAATCAGTATAACTAATCATTTTTTCATTTGTTTTGTAACTATAAGCCACACCAATTCTTGAATAAAGTAGCCTTAAATAATCATACAATTCAGTTATAGTTCCAACAGTTGAACGTGGACTTTTTGAAGTAGTTTTTTGTTCAATAGCTATAACAGGTGATAAACCGTCAATTTTATCCACATCTGGACGTTCCATATTTCCTAAAAATTGACGCACGTATGCTGAAAATGTTTCCATATAACGTCTTTGTCCTTCTGCATAAATTGTATCGAATGCAAGTGAAGATTTACCACTTCCAGACAAACCAGTAATTACTACAAGTTTATCTCTTGGAATACTTAAATTGATGTTTTTTAGATTATGTACCCTAGCTCCTTCAATTTTAATAATATGATTGTGTTTTTTCATAAAATAACTGATAAAAATAGGATATATATTACAGACTAGTTACTTTTCATATGAATAAAGTAGAGAAGCTTCATCATCACCTCTTGGATCCGCCCCAGTTGAAATAATTCCTTTATCTGAAACTTTGATTGCATCAACACGACCTATTATTCTATTGTATTCTTGCTTTATATCATACCCTTTTTTTTGTAGTGAATCAAATAAACTACTTTTAAATATATTAGGTTCAAAAGTTATAATATCTGGTAACCATTGATGGTGAAATCTTGGAACTGATACTGCTGTTTGAATATCCATATCGTATTCATACACGTTCAAAATTATTTGTAAAACAGAAGTAATAATAGTTGAGCCTCCAGGTGTTCCAACAATCATATATAGTTGATTATTCTTTTCAACTATTGTTGGACTCATTGCGCTAAGCATACGCTTTTCAGATGAAATAGCATTTGCTTTTCCACCAATTAGCCCAAACATATTTGGATAACCAGGCTTGCTACTGAAATCATCCATCTCGTTATTTAAAAAATAACCTCCTTTTTCCACAAAAACTTTTGATCCATAACTACCATTAAGTGTTGTTGTTACAGCTATCGCATTACCCATAGGATCAATAATAGAATAATGTGTGGTTTCTTCACTTTCTTCCCATAAAACTTTTCCTGGTAAAATATCAACCGATTTAGATGCGCTTTCGAAGCTAAAATCCTTCATGCGGTCACTTAAATAATTTTCGTCAAGCAGTTCATTTTTGGGTATTTTTACAAAGTCAGGATCACCAAGATATAAACTTCGATCTGCATAAGACCGTCTTTCAGCTTCTACAATAATTTGAATAGTCTCCATAGAGTTGTGCTCATAGTTACCTACATTATAAGGTTCAATCATTTTCATAATTTGTCCCAAACAAATACCACCACTCGATGGAGGTCCCATTGAATATATATTTAGGTCTTTATATTGAAAATTTATTGGATCTCGCCACACAGGTTCATAAGATATAAGATCTTCATGTGTAATAATACCTCCTTTTTGCTGGACTCTATCTATTAAATCTTTTGCTACAGTGCCTTCATAAAATCCTGATTTTCCGTGTTTTGCAATAAGTTTTAAAGTATTTGCTAAGGCAAAATTTTTGACTGTATCATTTGCTCTAAAGGTCTGAGCATAAAAAGTGTTTTGACCATTTACTTTAATAAAATCTTGTTTTTTTTCAGAAAAACTTTGTTCTTGCTTTTCTGTAACGACATATCCACTTAAGGCTAAGTTTATTGCTGGTTGAACTAGTTCTTTCCACTGTAGAGTTCCAAATTTTTTGTGTACGGCTTCTAAACCAGCAACTGTTCCCGGAACACCTATAGCCAAACCTCCTAATGTACTTTTTTCTGGTATTATATTTCCATTTTTGTCCAAGTACATGTCTCTTGAGGCAGCTATTGGAGCTTTCTCTCTATAATCTAAACTTCCTGTTCTACCATCTGCTGTCCTATAAACTAAAAACCCTCCACCAGAAATATTTCCTGCATTAGGATAACATACTGCTAATGCTAAATCAGTCGCTATCATTGCATCAAAGGCAGACCCGCCTTTTTTCATTATTTCTACACCTATTTCAGATGCTTCCTTTCTCGCGCTTACGACTGCAGCTTTAATTAATTTTTCTTCAGCGCATCCGACTAAAAACATCGAAAAAACAAATACATATATAAGATATATTCTTGACATGATAGTGTTTATAAACTTTTAATTTTGTTTTTTGTAAAGTAAATTAAATCATCAAAAAAAATAAAAAAATGATTTTCAAAAAAAGAATATTTTACTTTTAAATTATTTGTTGAATTACTTAATTTTGAGGGAAATTTTGTTCTTTTTTCCATTTGACCTAATATAATTTTTAGTCCAGAAATTGATTCATATTGTCCAAACCAGTTATATCTAATTAGGGTAATGATAAATTTTTGAATTGAATCTGGAAAAATAATTGAACTATCTTTTAATTTCCCATAAAAATTTTTAGAAAATTCATTGAGAGGTATTTTGTGATAATGATTCCAGTTCTTTGCCAAAAAATGGTCGAAATACATATCTACAATAACTCTACTATAATGGCGATAGATTGGAAACAGTTCTTTAACACACTCTTTAAATCTTAAATGTTGATCTGTGAATTCATCTATATATCTATGAAGATAGACTCCTTTTTTGATTTCTTGGGGTAAATCATATACTTTTCTCCCCCTAACTTTATCTGCAATAAGGTTGCCAATAGCTAAATTAGAATTGTTTCCTGATAAATAAACATGGGCTAAAAAGTTCATTTAATTTATTTTGTTGATGAAAAACTTTAATGTTATACTAAAAATCATTTATTCAAATATTAATAACCATGATTTCAGTTTCAATATAATACTGTTTTGATAAAATTTTATTCAATTAGATTTTTTATACATATTTTTAAAAAATTCATTTAATAAAATTCAAATTAATGACATTAATAAAATCTATTTCTGGAATCAGAGGTACTGTTGGTGGTCTTACAAAAGAGAATTTGACACCACTTGATATAGTAAAGTATACAACAGCATATGCTCAATTACTTAAGGAGAAAAATAGAAGCCCATTAAAAGTTATTACAGGAAGAGATGCTCGAATCTCAGGGCCAATGATTCATTCACTTGTAAATCAAACTTTAGTTGGTATGGGAGTTAATGTAATAAACTTAGAACTTTCAACTACACCAACGGTTGCAGTAGCCGTAACTATGGAAAAAGCAGATGGAGGAATCATAATTACAGCAAGTCATAATCCTAAAGAATGGAATGCATTAAAGTTGTTAAATTCCAGTGGTGAGTTTATAAATTTTGAAGAAGGAAGGAAAATCTTAGATTTTGTTGAATTTGAAAACCCTTTATATTCAAAGACTGATTTTTTAGGCAAGATTACAAAAAATGAAAACTATATTGATAAACATATCGAAACTGCACTAAACTTAAAATTTGTTGATAATGAGGGCGTAAAAAAATTAAATTTTAAAGTAGTTGTTGATGGAGTCAATTCTAGTGGTGGAATTGCTATACCAAAGCTTTTAAGAAAATTAAATTTTCAAGTTATAGAATTGAATTGTATCCCCAATGGTGTGTTTTCTCATAATCCAGAACCTATACAAGAAAATTTAACTGAAATATGTAATGCAGTTAAACATTACAATGCAGATTTAGGCATAGCAGTTGATCCTGATGTTGATAGATTAGTATTTGTAGATGAAAATGGTATTTTATTTGGTGAAGAGTATACATTAGTCGCTTGTGCTGACTTTATTCTATCTAAAGAAAAAGGATCTACTGTATCTAACCTTTCATCAACTAGAGCTTTAGCAGAAATAACAAAAAAACATGGTTGTATCCACAGCTATAGTGCTGTTGGTGAATTGAATGTTGTTTTAGAAATGAAAAAAGAAAAAGCAATTATTGGAGGCGAGGGTAATGGGGGTGTTATTTTACCTGAATTACATTATGGACGCGATGCAATAGTTGGAATATTATTGTTTCTGTCTCTTTTGGCTGAAAGACAAATTTCTGTCTCAGAATTAAAAGCTACTTATCCAAATTACTATATGACTAAAGATAAAATAGCTTTTGATGAAAATTTAGATTTAGATAAAATCTTAAAAAGAATAGCTCTAAAATATAAAAATGAGAAGTTAAATATTGAAGATGGTCTCAAAATTGATTTTAATGATAAATGGGTTCATTTAAGAAAGTCAAATACCGAAAATATTATTAGAATCTGTACTGAGGCAAAAACTAAAAGTTTAGCTGATGAACTATCTGTAAATTTTATGAATAATATTAGGGAATTAGCCTAGCAAACTTAAAACGCTTATGAATCCAAAAGTATTGAGTGGGGTCTTCATGAATTTGTTTTTCCAAAAGATTATAAAATGTATCTATAATCTCATTTTTTTTTGTTTTTTTTGGATTATCTGATATCAAAATGAATTCTACTTCATAGAAACCCCTTCTTATTCTATTAATTTTTGAAAAAACAACAGGAATATTAAGTTCCTGCGCAAGTATTTCAGCACCACTATAAACAGGTACATTTATTCCTAAAAAATTACGCCAGTAAGTTTTATTTTTTGGTCTCGGTGACTGATCACTAGCAAAACCATAAATTCCTAATTCTCTTTTTAATTCATTTTTCTTAATAATTTCAATTGCATTTTTTTGCGGAATCATTTGTGCATTATGTTTACTTCTTATCCTTTTAATTAATCTATCAAAGTAAGGGTTTTTCATTGGGCGATAGATACCTATACCTTTATGCATAATATGATAACCTAATGACATCATCCATTCCCACGAACCATAATGACCGCAAATCAAAAATATTGATCTGTTTTCCTTTTCAAACTTCTTTAAAACCTCGATATTTTTTATTTTGAACCTATTAATCATCTCTTTTTTACTCATTCCTAATGATTTGATAATTTCTAAAAAAATATCACAAAGATGAATATAAAATGCTTTTTCAATTTTATTTAATTGACCAGAAGAATATTTTG
>CACMUP010000023.1 GCA_902616905.1 uncultured Bacteroidota bacterium | reverse complement strand
TCAGAATGTGTAAGAGCAATACGTTGAAATTCGTCTATTATGTGACGGAGCTCTACATTATCTGATTTTAAAAAATTTCTTCTTGCTGGGACATTATAAAACAAATTTTTTACAGAGACAGAAGTACCAAATGGTTTTGTGGAAAGAACTTGGTCAGCTATTTTACTGCCTTCAATTCTGATTGAATGGGATACTTCATCATTTTTCGTTTTTGTATGTAATTCGACATGAGATATAGCTGCAATAGAAGCTAAAGCTTCTCCTCTAAATCCTTTTGTATGTATTTTAAACAAATCATCAGCCTTGTTAATTTTTGATGTTGCATGACGTTTAAATGCTATAGAAATATCCTTACTATTTATTCCATTTCCATTATCTATTACTTGTATTAATGTTTTACCAGCATTTTTAATAACAAGTTTAATTTTATTTGCTTTGGCGTCAACTGCATTTTCTAAAAGTTCTTTAACTACTGATGAAGGTCTTTGTATAACCTCACCTGCAGCTATTTGATTCGCTACGTGATCCGGTAAAACTAATACACGTGAATTCATCTGTTTGATTGAATAAAAATACTCAAATCAAAATCGAGTATATAAAAACTTATTAAGACCAAGGAAAGTATAATCAAAAGTAAGCGCAAGGATACAGACTTGTTTTTCCTATTTCTCATTTGAATTCTAACTTCTTTCCATTGTTGCCCAAAATCATTTTTATTATACGTTTCGCGGTATTTTGAAAATTTTGAGTCAAAATCATAGATATTACCTTTGTCTTTCCCTTTATAATATCTAGGAGTATAGTTATAACGCCTATTCTTATTTAGCTTAAAAATATTTGATTTAAACATAAATCAAATTTACAAGAAAGCAATTTAATTTTATATCTATATTAAATAAACTTACTTGTTTTCTTCTTTTCTGATTTTTGACATTTTTAAAGCCGCAATTGCTGCTTCTATTCCTTTATTCCCATACTTTCCACCGCTTCTATCTTGAGCTTGTTTTAAATTATAATCAGTAAGGACACAAAAAATTACTGGTACTTTGTTTATTATGTTCAAGTCTTTAATCCCATTTGATACTGCATTACAAATAAAATCAAAATGCTTTGTTTCTCCTTGAATAATACTCCCTATAACTATAACTGCATCAGGATTTTTTTCTTGTGCTAACTTAGCTCCATAGATTAATTCAAAACTACCTGGAACATGAATCGTATTAATATTTTCTGAATTTACTTTTAACGATATTAGAGTTTCAATTGCAGCAATCTTCAAGGCATTTGTTATAGATTCGTTCCATTCTGAAACAACAAGTGTTATTTTATAAGAACTACCATCTGGTAAAGAATTAGATTTATAATCAGATAGGTTTCCTAAACCCGTAGCCATTTTAATTATTTAATTTTTCTAACCTCGCTGTTTGAACTTCAACTAATTCAGCTTCGTTGGATTTAGGGTAATCTTTCTTAATTCGCTTAAGTAGTTCTATTGCATTTGATATTTCCCCTAGTTCAGAACCTATTATAGCAGCTTTATAGAGATATTTTGGGGTGCTGTAGAGGTTATCATTAATATTCGATGCCATAATGTAATAATCATATGCTTCTTTGTATTGTCCTAATTGAGCAAAAGCGTCACCAATAGCTCCTTTAGATAATGAACTTAACATAATATCATCACCATTAAATTTATCAAGGTATATTATTGCATTTTTATACTCTTTAAGGTTCAAAAAAGACATTCCAGCACTAAAAGAAGCAAGTTGTGCTGCATCAGTTCCACTATAATTTTCGATGATATCTAAAAAACCATACTTTCCTTCACCACCGTTAAGAGCTCTTCTATATAGGGAGTCGGAGCTTTGATCATTTACTGCTAATTCAAAGTAGTATTGAGCTTGATTTAATTCACTTATTGCCTCTTGAGATTTAGGATAAACAATAAAATTTTGATAGCCTAAATAAAAGAGCACTATGATTGCTACTGATCCAATTGAAAGCAATATAATATTTTGATATTTAACCACCCACTGCTCGGTCTTAGAAGCTGTATTATCTAAAGTCTCAAAAACTTCAGCAGTTGTGCTATCTTGGATAACATCACTATTTTTGGAACTTATTGATTTTTTACCTCCGCGTTTTTTATAAGTAGCCATTTTATGAATTTACTCGATAAAATTACTCTTTTTTATTCGATAACAAAAAGCTAAAAACCTTTTAACTTTATTATTTTTGATAGTGTATGTATTTAAAATATCTTTCAATTAGTCAATATAAAAATCTATCATCTAAAGTATATGATTTTGATGCTAATATAAATTGTTTTATTGGTGATAATGGAAAAGGAAAATCAAATATTCTTGATGCAATATATAATTTATCTTTTGGTAAAAGTTATTTTAATACTGTGGCTGTTCAAAACATTCAATTTGGAAAAGATTATTATTTAATTGAAGGCAGATATGATAGAGAAGATCGTGAGTTAAAAATTTTATCCGCAATAAAGAAAGGTCAAAAAAAAATTTTAAAAAAGAATGGTAAAATCTATGATAAAATTTCAGACCATATTGGTTTAATACCAACAGTAATAATCTCACCTGCTGACAGAAATTTGATATTAGAAGGCAGTGATACAAGAAGAAAGTTTATGGATGGAGTAATTGGTCAAATAAATTCAGTATTTCTTCAAAAAATAATTGATTATAATAAAGTATTAATCCAAAGAAACTCATTACTTAAATTTTTTTATTTAAATAATACATTCGATTCGAATACAATTGATGTATATAACAATCAATTAGTTGATAGGAGTCAGACAATTTTTGAAAAAAGAAAAGAATTTTTGGAGAATTTTATTCCCGTTTTTAAAAAATTTTACAATTATATAAGTGAAAAAAACGAAAATGTATCGCTTAATTATGAAAGCCATTTAACTTATGATAGCCACATTTCACTACTAGAAAAAAGCATAAAAAAAGATAGAATACTACAATATACTTCTACAGGAATTCATAAAGATGATATTAATTTTTTTTTAGGAAAAAATCCAATTAAAAAATTTGGAAGCCAAGGGCAACAAAAGACATTCTTAATAGCATTAAAATTAGCCCAACTTGAATTTTTAAAAAATCAAACTGGTAAATCTCCTATTTTACTTTTTGACGATGCTTTTGATAAATTAGATCAAAATAGAGTTACTCAAATAATTTCATTAGTTGATAAAAAAAGTTTTGGACAAATTTTTATTACAGATACTCATGAAGAAAGAACACTAAAAGCCTTAAAAAAATTAAAATCAAGTTTTGAAATTCACAAATTGATTTGATATGAAATTTTATGCATTAATATTTTTTTTAGTTCTTAGCTGTAATAATCAAAAAATTATATTGAATGAACTCCAAGGCTATTGGGAAATAGACTTTATAAAAAAAAATAATGAAAAATTCACTCCTAAAACTTCAATTTTACAATATGATCATTATACAGTTGACAATTATAAAGGCATAATGAATAAAGTGGAGTTGAAAATAGACGGAACATATTTTACATCAAAAGATAATTCTTCATTTATATTGGATAAAATTAATGATTACTATTTTATTAATTTTAGAACTAAATGGGATAAATGGAACAGAAAAATAAAATATTTAGATAATAAAAAAATGATTTTAGAAAACAATAATCTAGAATATCATTATAAACGCCCATTTAATTAAAAAATAATGGAATCAAAAAAGGAATTTGAAACGCTTGCTTTAAAGCAAATCCTAGACAAGGTTGTTAATCAAAAACAACTCAAAAGAGGCATGCAAAATATTAGAGTTTGTAATTCATGGGAAGAAGTAATGGGAAAAAATATTTTTAGTTATACAGATCAGGTTAGATACTCAAATAAAATTCTATATGTAAAAATTAAATCGGCTCCTTTAAAAATGGAATTAAAATTTAATCTAGATTTAATAAAGAATAAACTAAATAAGCATTTAGAAAAATCTTTAATAAAAAAGGTGGTTGTTTATTAAAATATTTCTCTGCCTGAAAAATGAAATTTAGATTCAATTAATGCATTTTCTTCACTATCAGATCCATGAACCGCATTTTCACCAACAGAGGTTGCGTATAACTTGCGAATAGTTCCTTCAGCCGCTTCTACAGGATTTGTAGATCCAATCAAAGTTCTAAAATCACTAACCGCGTTGTCTTTTTCTAAAATTGCAGCAACAATAGGTCCTCTTGTCATGAATTTAATTAAATCATCAAAAAAAGGTCGCTCTTTATGAATTTCGTAAAACTTTATTGCGTCTCTTTTAGTTAATTGAGTAAGTTTTAGAGCTTTGATCATAAAACCTGCAGAAGTAACCTTTTCAAGAATGCTACCAATATGACCTTTTTCTATAGCATCAGGCTTTATCATCATAAAAGTTATGTTAGACATTTTTTTTTGAACAAATCTACTAAATGTATTTGTAAAGGCGTAAAAAGCTTGTAGGATAAAATTCTTAATGACTAATGTGCTTGGAACAAACTCATTGCAAAATATTATATTTGTCAACTATGGACATAAAATTTGTTAGTGAATTAGATAAATTACTTATAAAACCAAAAAAAATTGTAATTATACCTCATAGAAATCCAGATGGTGACGCCCTTGGAAGTTCACTTGCTCTAAAACACTATCTTGAAAAAAAAGGACATCAACCCTCAGTAATCTCTCCAAATGGTTACCCAAACTTCCTTAAATTTCTCCCTGGGGAATCTGAAATTTTAAAGTATTCATTAACTCCTAGAGATGTTAGAAATAAAATATACAATGCAGAAATAATTTTTACGTTAGATTTTAACGCATTAACACGAGCTCAAGATCTTACTGAAATTATCAAAAATTCATCTGGAAAAAAAATAATGATTGATCATCATGAATCTCCTGAAAATTACTCAGATCTTCAGTACTCAGACCCATCAATGAGTTCAACTTGTGAAATGTTATATAATGTTATAAAAGCTTTAGATTCTAATTCAATTACTCAAAAAATTGCATGTTGTCTTTATACTGGTATTATGACTGATACTGGCTCATTTAAATACCCTTCAACAACCTCAGAAACACATAAAGCCGTTGCCAACTTGATTGAACTTGGAGCAGATGCTAGTAAAATTCATCAGAAAATATATGACAGTTCATCATTTAGCAGATTAAAATTATTAGGTGTTACCCTTTCTAATCTAGTGAAAATTCCAAAACTCCCTGTAGTATATATGACACTTACTCAAGAAGAATTGAATTTTTGTAATTTCCAAAAAGGAGACACAGAGGGCTTTGTCAATTATGGTCTTAATTTAGACGGTATTAATTTTTCTTGCATTATGATAGAAAATGAAAATGATAAAAAAATAAAAATGTCATTCCGTTCACAAGGAAAATTTTCCGTAAATAGTTTTGCACGTATTTATTTCAATGGAGGTGGACATCACAACGCGGCAGGAGGATTCTCATTGGATTCACTAGAAAATACTATTATCAAATTCAAAAAAGCTTTGGATGAAATTAAAAAAGAATTTTAATACATGTATCTAAATAAAATATTAATGTATTTTATGGTTTTCTTAACTTTCTCTTGCTATCAAGAAAATGTCCGATATCCAATAGATCATAGAAAAAAATCCTTTCTTAACTCATCTGCAGAAAGAAATAAATTAATTCTAGCTAGAGAAGAAGTGATGATAAAAAGAGCCTTAAAAAAAGAAACCTCATTATCCTTCAGTTTATCCGAAAAAGGTTTTTTTTATGCTTATGTAAGAAAATCATTTGATAAAACATTATTACCAGTAAAAGGAGAAAAAGTTTTTTTTAAATATCAAATACAAGACTTGGAAAAAAAAATAATATACGATTATAGGGAATTAGGCACCGTTGAATATTATGTTGATGAGGAAAACATATTACCAGCTCTTAGAGAAGGAATTCGTTTAATGAAATCTGGTGAAATAGTATCATTCTTATTTCCCTCTTACCTTTGTTATGGCTACCAGGGTGATGGACAAAAAATTGGAAACAATCAACCATTGCGTTTTACAATTGAACGCTTAATTCATGACTAACTTAACTTAAAACTATGAGAAAAATTATTAAATACTTTTTATTTGTTATACTTCTAAACTCATGCAAAACTAATTATCCTGACTTGGGTGAGGGTGTTTTTGCCAACATTGATACTAATAAAGGAATAATATTAGTAAAACTAGAAAGTGAAAAAGCTCCTGTAACAGTTTCGAATTTCATTTCACTTAGTGAAGGGAATAACCCTTTTGTTAGCGAAGAATTTAAATCAAAAAAATTTTACAACGGACTAAAGTTCCATAGAGTTATAAATGACTTTATGATCCAGGGTGGAGATCCATTAGGAAGTGGTACTGGAGGGCCAGGTTATCGTTTTGATGATGAATTTAGCGACCTAACTCATAAAGGGCCTGGAGTGCTATCAATGGCTAATAGTGGCCCCAATACAAATGGAAGTCAATTTTTTATAACTCACAAATCAACTCCATGGCTTGACGGGAAACATACAGTTTTTGGTGAAGTGGTTAAAGGCCAAGAAGTAGTAGATAGTATAGAAAAAAATGATTTCATAAAAGAAATAAAAATTATCAGAAATGGTAGAGACGCTAATAATTTTGATGCTTCGAAAACATTCAAAAATTATTTTGAAAACAGGGAAATTTTGGCAAAACAAAGAGAGAGCAAAAAGGTAAAAATTAGAGAAGATAATGTTAGAAGATTTGAATCTTTAAAAAAGAAATCAACATTAACAAAATCAGGATTACAATACTTTATCATAGAGAAAGGAAATGGAAAGCTTGTAAAATCAACCAATAAAGCTAAGGTTCATTATGCTGTATATTTTGTTGACGGAACTTTATTAGAAACGAGTAAAGAGGAGACAGCAAAATTTAATGATATTTTAAATACTCAAAAACTTAATTCATTTGGTTATAAACCAATTGAAGCTCAAGTAGGTCCAAACGATATGATGATTGAGGGTTTTAAAGAGGGTATACGTCTACTTAAAGAAGGAGATAAGGCTATTTTATTTCTACCATATTCTATTGCTTATGGAGAAAGTGGAACCCGAGGAATACCTCCTCAATCTGATCTAGTTTTTGAGGTAGAGATAACGAGCGTTTATGAATAAAGATATTTTTAGTGAATTATAATTAGAAAAATTAAATTTTTCTGTTTTGAGAAGGATACATTTTATTCTTGTTGGCCTTTTACCATTACAAATATTGTTCTTATACTTTGTTAAAAGAAATCCATTATGGGTTGAAAAATTCTACAGTAATGGGTTTTACCCTTTTTTATTTAATATCTACAAGTCTTTTTTAAATAAAGTATCTTTTTCAATAGGAGATATTCTTTACTTACTTATTTTGATTTATTTGGGTGTTTATTTTTTTAAAATTATTAGGAGAAGATTAAAATTCAAACATATTGTTATTAACATTTTATCTTCAATATCTATCATAATTATTGTATTTTATTGTGGCTGGGGATTAAATTATTTCCGTATACCGCTAAATAAGAGAATTGGATATAAGATTAATTATTCTGAAAAGGAAATAGAAAATACATTGAATATCTTAATAAAAAATTCAAACCAGTTACATAAAAGTTTGACAAATTGTGACAGTTTAGCAGTAAATATTCCTTACAATAAAACTAAAATTGCAAGTCTAATTGAAAATGAATTTAATTTTGATTTAGAAAAATATAATGTTAAACCATATTTAAAAAATTCAATTTTTAGCACCTCACTTAGTTACATGGGATATGCAGGCTATTTAAATCCTTTTACGTTAGAAACTCAAATAAATACTAAAATTCCAAAACTTAATTACATATTTACCGCGGCTCATGAAATGGCTCATCAATTAGGAGTAGCTTCAGAAAGTGAAGCCAATTTTATTGCCTTTTATACCTGCATAAATAATTTAGATCCATTTATTCGTTTCACAGGATATGTTTTTGCTTTAAATTATTGTTATGGTGAGTTAATTAAAATTAATCCTAAAAAAGCAAATAAAGCAATAAAAAGTTTAAGTTTTGGCATCAAAGAAAATTTCAGAGAATTATCTCGATTTTGGAAACTATATCGAAATCCTATCGAGCCTATATTAAAAAAAGGGTTTGATTCTTATCTAAAATTAAATGGACAAACTCAGGGCATAAAAAGCTATGATGAAATGACCGGCTTGGTTATTGCGTATTTACAAAAAAGATTTTAGTTGTTATTTTGATTTATTGATTTAACTTTATATGACCTACATTTTAAATGGGATTAAAGTGAAGTATATTAGTAGTTTAAAAAATATTGAATTAAAAGAACTTCAATTACTTTTAAAAAAAGGAAAGGAGCGAAAAAAAAGTTGTTTATTTATTATAGAAGGAGAACGCGAACTTAAAAAAGCTATTAAAGCAAATTATATTATTAGAAAAATTTATATAGAGGAAGGAAGTTATACATATTTAAAAGAAATAATTAAGGAAGATCCATTAATTCCAATTGTAAGTATTAAAAGAGAGGTTTTTAAAAAAATTACTAGAAGATCAGGATCAGAAAAAATTCTTGCTTTAGTAAAAAGTAAAACACATAACTTAGATGATCTTAAATTGTCGGATAATTCTTTATTTCTAGTTATTGAAGCTCCAGAAAAACCAGGAAATATAGGTGCGATTTTTAGAACTGCAGTTGCATCAAAAATGGATGCAGTAATTGTTGCAAATCCAAAAACAGATTTTTATAATCCAAATAGTATAAGATCTAGCCTTGGAAGTATATTTTTAATTCAAACAGCACTTGCAAGCTCAAAAGAAATTATTTCCTTTTTAAATAAAAATTCCTTTAATATTGGAGCAGCAGTAATAAGTAAAGATTCAATTAATTATGATTCTTTTGATTATAAAACCCCATGTGCTATTGTGCTCGGAGCTGAGAATTCAGGTTTGGATAACTGTTGGCTTGAATTAAATAATCAAAAATTAATTATTCCTATGGCTGAAGAAATTGATTCACTAAATTTATCTGTTTCTGCTGGAATTTTAATGTATGAAGCAAGACGGAAGAATATTGCCTTTGAAAATAATTCAATTATTTAGTATACTCTATAAATGATTATTGATAGCAAAAAAGAAAATAAAGAAATTGCCAAACAGTACAAAGAACTCCTTAGGATAAGCTATCAAACACTAAGCGATTCTGACAAAAAAATGATTCGCTTAGCCTTTGATATGGCAGTTGAGGCACATAGTGATCAGAGAAGAAAATCTGGTGAAGCGTATATTTTCCACCCTATAAGAGTTGCTAAAATAGTTTCTCATCAAATTGGCCTTGATGCAACATCAATATGTGCTGCTTTATTACATGATGTAGTTGAAGACACTAAGTTTTCACTCAAAGATGTTGAGAGTTTATTAGGCAACAACGTAGCTAAAATTGTTCACGGACTAACTAAAATTTCAAATCTAAAAAAGGATAAAAATATTTCCTTACAAGCAGAGAATTTTAGGAAAATGCTTTTAACTCTAAATGATGATGTCAGAGTCATTATAATTAAAATTGCAGACCGTCTTCACAATATGCAAACAATGGATGCAATGCCAGAATATAAACAACTAAAAATAGCATCTGAAACACTTTATATATATGCACCTCTAGCACACAGAATTGGTCTTTATAATGTAAAAACAGAGCTTGAAGACCTAAGTTTGAAGTATACTGAACCAGAACGTTACTTATCTATTAGAAAAAAAGTAGATGAGACGAAAGAATCTCAAGAATCTTATATAAAATCCTTTTCAAAATTTTTAAAGAGAGAATTGAAGAAAGCACAATTGAAATTTGAAATTAAAGGTAGAAGTAAATCAATATATTCTATTCATAGAAAAATGCTTATGCAAAATGTGCCCTTTGAGAAAATATATGATAAGTTTGCTTTAAGGATCATATATAAGTCCAATAGTAATGATGAAAAATTCTTAGCCTGGAAGATATATTCTATTGTAACCGATCATTTTACACCAAATCCTACAAGACTTAGAGATTGGATATCAGCACCAAGATCAACTGGATATGAAGCTCTACATATAACTGTTATGGGTCCATCTAATAAATGGGTGGAAATTCAAATTAGATCTGAACGTATGAACGAAATTGCAGAAAAAGGGTATGCAGCTCATTATAAATATAAATCAGGAGACAAAAATGATATAGGTATAGAAAGTTGGCTCAATCGCTTACAAGAGGTTCTTGAGAACAATACAGGTAATGCTGTAGATTTTGTTGAGGATTTTAAACTCAATTTATATGCTGAGGAAATTTTTGTTTTTACTCCAAAAGGAGATTTAAAATCATTACCTCAAGGTTCTACAGCACTAGACTTTGCCTTTTTTATTCATTCTGAAATTGGAAAAAAAACTAGAGGTGTAAGAGTAAATGATCGATTAGTTCCTTTAAGTAAAGTACTAAAAAGTGGAGACCAAATTGAAGTCATTACTTCGGAAAGAATTAAACCATCTAAAAACTGGCTAGATTTTGTTGTTACATCAAGAGCAAGGTCAATAATCAAATCTTCTATAAATGAAGAAAAAAAAGTTCATGCTGAAGAAGGAAAGGAAATTTTAAGACGTAAACTTAAACCACTCAAAATAGCACTCAATCAAAAAAGTATTAATAAAATGCTTCAATATTTTAATTTTGAAAATAGTCAAGATTTATACTACAGAGTTGGAATTGGTTCCGTTGACAACAAAAAATTAAAAGAATTTTCAAATGAATATAACAATAGCTTACTAAATTTTTTTAAAAGGAAAGTTCGAAAAAATAAAAATTCTAAAAAATTTAGTAATAATAACATAACAGAGAAATTTGATCAAATTGTTTTTGGTAAAGAGAAAGAAAATTTGGCTTATAGTTTTGCATCTTGTTGTAATCCAATCCCTGGAGATCCAGTTTTTGGTTTTATTACTGTCAATGAAGGAATTAAAGTTCACCATAAAGAATGCACAAATGCTCTTGCTCTACAATCTAATTTTGCTTACCGAGTAATTCATTCAAAATGGATTGACTCCAGCTCGCATGAGTACAATGCTGTACTAAAACTAACAGGAATAGATAAGAAAGGTCTTGTTAATGACGTAACAAAGTTAATATCAAACAATAGTAGTGTCAATATTAATAAAATAAATTTTGATTCAGAAGACTCATTTTTTACTGGATTAATTCATTTAAGCGTTCCAAATAAAATTATTTTGAATAGATTAATTCAAAACCTCTCAAAGGTAAATGGTATTGACAAAATTATCAGAGAATAATCCAATATGACTATCTTTGTAATAATGCTAGTATGAAAAAATCAAATCAAGATATTGTAAAAGAAGTTTTTGTTAACTTTTTAGACTTAAAAGGACATAGAAAAACCCCTGAACGTTTTGCTATTCTGTATGAAATATATGAAAACAAAGAGCATTTTGATATAGAGTCTCTCTACATTAAAATGAAAAATAAAAATTATAGAGTTAGCAGAGCCACCCTATACAATACAATTGAACTTCTCTTAGAATGTGGTTTAGTGAGAAAACACCAATTTGGTACGAATCAAGCCAGCTATGAAAAATGTTATTTTGATCACCAACATGACCACTTTATAAATATTGAAACCGGAGAAGTGATGGAATTTTGTGATCCAAGAATTCAAGAAATAAAAAAAACAATCGAAAAAGTTTTTGAGGTCGAAATAAAAAACCATTCATTATATTTTTACGGCACAAAGAAATTAACTCAAAAAATAGATGGCGGTTGATTTATTATTAGGACTTCAGTGGGGTGATGAAGGCAAAGGTAAAATTGTAGACGTACTAACTCATACATATGATATAATTGCAAGATTTCAAGGTGGACCAAATGCAGGGCACACACTAGAATTTGACAAAAACAAGCACGTTCTACATACGATTCCTTCTGGTATATTTCATCCTAAGTCAGTAAATTTAATTGGTAATGGCGTGGTAATTGATCCCATTATATTCATTAAAGAAATTGAAAATTTAAGGCCTTACAATATTGACTTTAATGAAAAATTAATGATTTCTAAAAAAGCCCATTTAATTATTCCTACGCACCGCATACTTGACGCTGCCTCAGAAGCATCTAAAGGAATGGCTAAAATAGGATCAACACTTAAAGGTATTGGACCAGCATATATGGACAAAACAGGAAGAAATGGAATACGTGTGGGAGATATATTAGATCCTAGTTGGAAAGAAAAATACAA
Organism: uncultured Bacteroidota bacterium; assembly: GCA_902616905.1. Taxonomy (GTDB): domain Bacteria; phylum Bacteroidota; class Bacteroidia; order Flavobacteriales; family Flavobacteriaceae; genus MS024-2A. The sequence continues at coordinate 7,973 of CACMUP010000023.1, read as the reverse complement.
AAGACTTAAGAAAAAACATTTAGATTTAATCAAAAGCTATAAAGTTTCTCTTGAGTTCAATCTAGAAGAACTTGAAAATAACTTTTTTAGATGTATAGAAATATTAAGAAACTTAAATTTAATTAATAGTGAAAAATACTTATTCGAAGCGCAAAAATCTGGTTTGAAAATCTTAGCAGAGGGGGCACAAGGTTCTCTTTTAGATATCGATTTCGGAACTTATCCTTTTGTTACCTCATCAACAACAACTGCTGCTGGGGCTTGCACTGGTTTAGGTATTGCACCAAATAAAATAAAAGATGTTTTTGGGATTTTTAAAGCATACACTACTAGGGTTGGAGGCGGGCCTTTTCCCACGGAGCTCTTTGATAAAATTGGATCTACAATGGCAAATATTGGAAATGAATACGGTTCAACAACTGGAAGAACTAGACGCTGTGGATGGCTAGATTTAGTAGCTCTTAAGTACTGTATAAATCTAAATGGTGTTACTCAATTAATGATGATGAAAAGTGATGTTCTCAGCGGTTTTGATAAAGTTAAAATATGTACTGCATATCAAATAGACAATAGAAAAGTAAACTATTTCCCATACAATATTGACTCTAACAAAATTAAAGCTATTTATAAAGAATTTCCAGGATGGGAGGAAGATCTTTCTTCAATGACTAATGCGAAGGAGTTTCCTGAAAATTTAAATAATTACATAAATTATTTAGAAAAAGAATTAGAAACTCCAATAAAGATTGTTTCCGTAGGACCAGATAGAAAACAAACCATTTTTAGGTAAGTTTGTAAATTATGCAAATACTTTTATGCAAATTAATAATATTGGCAGTCTTGATATTGCCATTAAGTTCAACATCACAAGAGGATAAAATAATTGAAATTAAGCAGTCTGGTGGGTCTAGACAGGACCAAGATAAATTTCCAGGTGCAAATATTTTGTTTAAAACCAATAATAAAAGAGTTATTTTATTTCATAATGGAGCTTTTATCAAATCGGACTTAGCTTACTTTTATTCAAAAGACAACTATTTTAGAGCTATAGGAAATGTAATCTTCACCCAAGGCGATAGTTTAAAAATGACTTGTAATTCAATTGAATATTATGGTAGAAAACAATTAGCCCTAGCTAGCGGAAATGTATTTTTAGAGAGACCAGATATGTCATTGTCTACTCAAAAATTGAATCTTGATAGAATAAATAATGAAGCATTTTATGAAACTAGAGGGGTTATTATTGATAGCGCAAGTACTCTAACAAGTAAAAAGGGAACTTATTTTTTAGATGAAAAAAAATATCGTTTTAGATCAAGTGTTGTTATAAATAATCCGCAATATTACGTTACATCTGACCAATTAGAATATTACACCGAATTAAATCAGGCGTATTTGTATGGTAATTCAAAAATTACTGGAGACAGTTATACAATAAAATGCGGTCAAGGTTTTTACGATTTAGATCTGGAGAAAGGTGTTTTTAAAAAAAATGCAATACTTTATTATGATAATAAAATAATTAAAGGAGATAGTCTTTATTTTGAAAAAGAAAAAAATTATGCTGCTGCAACAAAAAATATAAGTATTCTAGACTCTTTAAATAATACTATAATTACAGGGAATTACGGAGAAATATTCAAAAAAAAAGACTCTGCAATCATAACTCGTAGGGCTCTTTCTACAAATATTATAGATAACGATTCCTTATTTATTCATGCAGATACTTTAGTAGCTACTGGTCCAAAAAACCAAAGGATCCTTAGAGCTTATTATGATGTTAGGATATTGAAAAATGACCTTAGAGGTAAGTCTGATTCACTTTATCTTGACGAATCTACTGGCCTAACAAAACTTTTAAGCAAACCGCTAACAAATCAACAAAAACAGATATTTACAGAGGAGGAAATAAACAAAAAAAATCCTATTCTTTGGTTCGATAAAAGCCAAATGTCGGGTAACAAAATTTTTTTACTATCTAATCCGAAAACAAAAAAACTTGACTCACTAAAAATAGATGGCAATGTCTTCATTATAGAAAAAGATAGTTTGAGTAAAAATGGTTACAACCAAATAAAGGGAGGTTTTCTAGAAGGTGTTTTTAAATTTAGTAAGTTGGATAATATTATCATAAAAAAAAATACTGAAATGGTATATTATTTGTACAATGATGAGGACAAACAATTGATAGGAATTGACAAAACAACTTGTAGTGCGCTAAATATAAATTTTATTGATGGACAGATAAATGAAATTACTTTTTTAGTTGCTCCTACTGGGGATGTTTATCCAGACCAAGAGTTGCCTAAAAATGAACGAACATTAAAAGGTTTTGCATGGAGAAGAGATGAATATCCTACTAGTGTTGCCGATCTTTTTGACAAAAATGATTTTGAGGAATAACACTAGATTTTTAAAATTTTTAAGAAACTAATCTTAGAACAAATGATAGATTCTTTAACAAAAAATTTCTTGAAATTTCAAGCTAAAACAAGTCCAAATCCCTTGTCTCTTTCAATTAAAAAAGCAAAAGGGTCATACATTACAACTACAAATGGAAAAAAATATTTAGACTTTGTAGCCGGAGTATCAGCATGTAGTCTAGGGCACTCACATCCAAAAATAATTTCAGCAATTCGAAAGCAATCAAAAAAATACATGCATGTGATGGTGTACGGTGAATTTGCCCAAGCACCTGCCGTAAATTTTTGTAAAGAACTTCTTGAAATGATGCCAGAAAATCATGAAAAAGTATATTTGACAAATTCAGGAACTGAAGCAATTGAAGGTGCATTAAAATTGGCTAAAAAAGCAACAGGGAGAAGTGAATTAATTGGTGCTTACAATAGTTATCATGGAAGTACGCACGGTGCATTAAGTTTATTAGGTTTAGAGAATCAAAAAAAAGGATATCGTCCTCTCCTCCCAAACATCAGTTTTATCAAATTCAATGAAAAAAAAGACTTAGAAAAAATTTCTACAAATACCGCGGCGGTCATTCTAGAAACAATTCAAGGAGGAGCTGGCTTCATCCTTCCTAAATTTGAATATCTAAATAAAGTTAAATCAAAGTGCGAAGATGTAGGCGCACTTTTAATTTTAGATGAGATACAACCTGGTTTTGGTAGAACAGGCCGTTTTTTCGGGTTTGATCATTTCAATGTCAAACCTGATATAGTTGTAATGGGTAAAGGCATGGGAGGCGGTCTACCTGTTGGTGCTTTTACGGCAAGTAATCATTTAATGAAGTACTTTGAAGAAAATCCAAAATTAGGGCATATTACAACTTTTGGAGGAAATCCTCTTATTGCAGCTTCATGTCTCGCTACTTTAAGGGAGTTAAGAGATTCTAAAATAATTGATCAAATTGAAAGCAAAGAAAAACTTTTTAGAAAAGAACTTGAACACAAAAAAATTATTACTATTAGAGGAAAAGGACTTATGTTAGCACCGATTTTAAAAAATTCTAAAACAGTCAACGATCTAATTTACAGATGTTTAGATAATGGTGTTTTATTATTTTGGTTATTATGGGAAAAAAGAGCGGTAAGAATATCTCCTCCTTTAAACATTAAAGACAAGGACATAAAAAAAGGTTGTAAAATTATTCGCAATGTTTTAGATAAAATTTAAAATATTTATGTTAATTAATTTGTTAAAAACATTACTCTCAAGTAATAAAATATAGAATTATGTGTGACTATTTTTAAATTAAGAATTTTATGATACATGCTCGAACGTAATCCAGGTGAAATCCAATCATCAATTTCAAAATTTGAGCGTATGCTCAAAACTAATTTGATTTATTATTTTGATCCTCAGGAGTTCGAAGACATTGTAATCCATTATTTAGGGTTTGGAGAAAATCAAATAGCTAAAAAAGCCATAAAAATGGGACTTGATCAGCATCCAAGCTCCGATGTTCTTCTGCTTCTTCAGAGTGAGATTTTAATTTTAGATGGAAAATATGATTTGGCAAACAATCTTCTTGATTATATTGAAAAATCAAATCCTCATAACGAAGAAATTACTTTACAAAGAGCTAGTATTGCTTCAAAAAATGGAGATCATAAACTATCAATTAAATATTTACATGAAGCTTTAAATATTTCAGATGATCCATACGAAATATGGAATTTGCTAGGTATGGAACACCTGCTAACAGAGGAATATGAAGATGCCTCATGTTATTTTAAAAATTGTTTAGAAAATAATCATGAAGACTTTCCTACATTATATAATTTATTATTTTGTTATGATCAGCTTAATCAAATCGACCCGGCTATATCAGTTTTAAATGAAATTTTAGAAAATGATCCTTATTGTGAAGTTGCCTGGCATCAATTAGGTAAAATATATTCGAAAATTGGAAAAATAAAAGAAGCTATTTCTGCTCTAGAGTTTGCAATTATTTGTGACGATACTTTTACCAGTGCTTACATTGAAAAAGGTAAACTCTTAGAAAAAGAAGGAAGAATTAATGAAGCTTTGGACAATTTTAACCTAGCTTTAAATACAAAAGAACCTTCTGCTTATATTTATAAGTGTATAGGTAGATGTCATGAATCTTTAGGAAATTATGATCTCACTAAGCAATTTTATTTAAAATCAGTTCATTTAGAACCAAACAACGAAAAATGTTGGGTATCTCTGATTTCATTTCTGATCAACCAAAATAATTTAAATAAAGCAGAGTATTATCTTGAAAATGCTATTGACGCTAACGGAGATGCAATAGATTTATGGAAATCAAGCATAGATCTCTACATCTCCACAGGAAAAAAAGAGAATGCTATTATGGCTTGCGAAAAATTAATTGAACTAGGCTATTGTAACCCTGAAATCACTATAAATTTAGTTGATTATTTAATCGAAAATAAATTATGGAAAAGGGCATATAACATGTTAAAAAACGCTTTTAAATTAGTTAGAAATAATAGAGATATTAAAATAAGAGTTGCAGGATGTTGTTTTCATTTAGGTAAAATGCAAGAAGGAAAATATTTATTAAATTCTAAGGAATTGAGTTTGAATAGAAAAAATCAATTTATTAAATTATTTCCAGATTTCCGATATCTTACTTTTTCATTTGATTAATTTTTAAAATAAATAATTAAGCAGGGAATTCCTAACTTTGATAAAACTACCCAATTATGAGATACTTTATTCTTTTCCTCAAGGGAATTGTCATGGGTGCTTCAGACTTAATTCCAGGTATTTCTGGAGGTACAATTGCTTTAATTACTGGAATCTATCAAGAATTACTGGAAAGTATCAATACTTTGTCATGGAAAAATCTAAAAAAAATCATCATTAATAATAAAACTTTCTGGAGAGATATCAATGCCCCCTTTTTATTACCATTGTTTTCGGGCATAATTATAAGTATTCTTTTTTTTACTCGCTACATTGAATTTTTAATTAAAGAACAAACAATTGCTTTATGGTCATTTTTCTTTGGGTTACTTATTGCTAGTATAATATTTTTAATTCGAAAAGAACTTAGTTTAAAGTCTAGCTCATTGATTTATCTTTTTTTAGGAATCATTTCTTCTTACTTAATAAGTCAACTTTCTTTTTTTTCAAATAATATTCCACTTTGGTATATTTTTTTATCAGGATTTGTAGGTATTTCAGCAATGATTCTACCGGGTTTGTCCGGTGCTTACATTCTTTTAATAATGGGTGTATACCAAACTATTCTTTCTACCATCCGATCTGCGCAAGATCTTATTTATGATTTTGATCAAGAACAGTTTTACAACGTTTCAGCCATATTGATTGTTTTCCTATTAGGTGTGTTAATTGGAATAAAAGTCTTTGCTAAATTTTTAACTTGGTTACTTAAATTATATCCAAATAACACCATTGCTGTTTTGATAGGATTAATGATTGGTTCTTTACATAAGTTATGGCCATGGCAAAATCTTTCTAGTGAAAAAAAGAATTTAATAATCAAACAAACTTCACCAGTCCTTCCTCAAAATTTTGAAGGTGAAGATTCACAATTAATAAATGGAATCTTATTTATGTTTTTTGGGTTTATCATTATCTTTTTTTTAGAAAAAAGCAAATCGGTAATAGAAAATGAATGATATTTCAAAAACAAATATTTATCTAAAAAATTTATTATTAATTTTAAAAGGAGTTGCTATGGGAGCAGCTAATAAAGTGCCAGGTGTTTCAGGTGGAATTATAGCACTAATAGGAGGATTTTATGAAGAATTAATAAATTCTTTCCAACATTTTAACTCATATTCATTAAAATTAATTTTAAAAGGAGATTTCAAAAACTTTTGGGCCTACGTAAATGGAAGTTTTCTTAGTTATTTATTTATTGGAGTTATCTTAAGCTACTTTAGTGTCTCTTTAATTTTAGATTATTTATTAGAAAATTACGAACTTTTTGTCATAGGAGGATTTTTTGGAATGATCCTTTCTTCAGTTCATGTTATAATTAAACAAGTTAAATTATGGAATCTGTCAACCTTTTTGATTTTTTTTATTGGCTTATCTTTTGGATTAATTCTCAGTTTCGCAAGTCCTTCATCAGAGAATGATCAATTATTTTTTGTATTTTTTTGCGGAATTATAAGTGTTTCTGGTATGACAATTCCAGGGCTGTCGGGGTCTTTTTTATTATTAATTTTAGGAAATTATAATTTATTATTAGTAGATGCAGTAAATGCTGTCTTTACAGTTGCTTCGGAAGCGGTTTTTTTTAATTTTGATTCACTCAACGACCCTTATATTAAACGCTTAATAATGATAATGATTGTTTTTGCTATAGGATCTTTATTAGGTTTAATAATATTTTCAAATCTATTAAAATGGGTTTTACAAAAGTTTCCTAATCATACCCTTGGATTAATAATTGGTTTTATAAGTGGAACTGTAATTCTTGTTTATCCTTGGAAAAAAAAAGAATTTTTATACAATGAGGACGGGGATGTTTTGATTAATTCAGTAGGAAACAAAATGTTTTCAAATTATAATTATTATTTTCCTGATTTAGGTCTAAATCAAACCTACAATGTTTTATTATTTATCTTTTTAGGTGCTGGTGTAATATATTTACTCGATTATTATGATAAAAAATACAAATCATAGGAAATATGGTCTATTAGGAAAAAATATAGGTTATTCTTTTTCGAAAAAATATTTCACAGATAAGTTTAATGAGGAAAAACGCTTTAATTGTAAATATGAAAACTATGATATAAACTCAATCAAGGAATTTAAAAAAATTATTTCAAATTTTCCAAGGCCAAATGGCCTTAACGTAACAATCCCTTACAAAAAATCAATTATAAAATTTTTGGATGATTTATCAGAAGAAGCAGCTGAAATCAATGCTGTTAATACTATTGTTTTTGATTCTTCAGGAAAAATTATTGGCCATAATACTGATCATATTGGTTTTAAAAAAGCTTTATTTGAAAAAATTCATTCAAAACCCAAAAAAGCACTAATTTTGGGATCCGGTGGAGCTTCAAATGCTATTGCGTATGTGATGAATAAAATTAAATGCAAATTTCATATTGTATCTCGAAAACCAATAAACAACCAATTAAGTTATAAATCGTTATCTAAAGAATTAATTAGTGAAGTTGATCTTATTATTAATACCACACCTGTCGGGACCTATCCTAAAATTGATGAATCTCCTACATTTCCCTATGATTATTTAAATTCTACACATTTCCTATTCGATCTAATCTACAACCCTGAGGAAACCCAATTTTTAAAAGAAGGTAAACTCAGAAAAGCTCAAACATGTAATGGCTATAATATGCTTGTCTATCAAGCTGAGGAATCGTGGTCACTATGGAACAAGTAAGTTAAATTTCGAAGTTTCTTGACATAAAAATTAAAAAAATGTATATTACTGTACTATTACAAAGCTAAACTTTATGGAAGAGAAGACTCTACAACCTAGTGCGGAGGAAAAGAAGCCGCAAATAATAAAAGCC
>CACMUP010000022.1 GCA_902616905.1 uncultured Bacteroidota bacterium | reverse complement strand
ATACTATATCTTAAAAAAATTAAATTAAAAATAGGGATGATGGATTACAAGAAAAAAATTCATGAATTAGAGCTAAGAATCTTTAACCTTGAAAAAAATAATGATGATATGGAAAGAAAAATTTCTCAACTTAAAGATTCAGTTGACTTTTATTATGATGGAATAAATAAGAAGGAGGTACAGGTAGATAGAGGTAGTCTTTTAAGTTTAAAAGAGGCATGTGAAATTCTCAATTTAACTGAAACTAAATTAAATGTGTGGATTCAAAAAAAATTGATTAAGGAAATCACTATAGGAACTCAGAAATATTTTGATAAAAAAGAGTTGAGAACTGTATTTAGAACTATGAAAGTAAATAATTCATGAGATGTTTGTAATTGATGTAAAGCACTAATTAATTTCTTTTTTAAAAAAATAACAAGATTGTGTTTCGTATTGAACAACTTGGAACATTTCATATCCTTGTAAACCAAGTATGTTTGCAAAATGTATTTCGACAGGCTTTGTGTTGTTTTCTTTCAAACCTAATTGTTTCCAAAGAGATTCGTTATCCCTTTTTATCATTTTATAACTGTATTTTTTCATATCCTAAAATTAATTTCACTAATATAAATATCAATAACTTTTTTTAATGATAACAGTAGAACTAATTTATTATTTAGAATTTAATTTTTATAAATTAGTTTTTCGGATAATTTAAAATATTATTTATTTTTCATGAAATTAGATTTAGATCGTAGAAAATGTTCTTTTTTTTTGTATTAAAATTTGAAAAGATTAGTCATAAAATATCACACGCAAGATCATAAATTAAACACACTTATAGTCCTTGTTGAATTGGATTTTTATAAGGGTATGTTTATGAATGGATCAAAAAAACAAAAATGTAAGTATGCTAGATGGCTTATATCAAAATCAGGATGGTTTACAATTGGAAATATCCCTAAAAATCATATTAAAAGTTTTGAAATAGAAGGTTTTACTCTTCTTGAATTTGGTGATTCGAAGTGGAAAGATGGCATTACTTATGAATATATAAGTGATTAATTCTTTAAATAAAGAAATTTTCGGTTTTATACTTAATTCGTAAATATCATAAAATAACAAATCAAGCGATCCAAAGGCAGTTACTTCTTTATACACACTAATTAAAATAATTGTTTTTGACCCCTTTAATGAAGAAAACCTTAAACAAAAATAATGGATGCCATTTTTTTAAATATTAAATATTAATTAAAATTTAGATTAATTTGAATATGAAATATATATATTTAAAATATTAGTTGACCTAATAAAATCAATCCTTCAGAGAAAAATCTTATTATAAAAAATATACATAATGATTTATACAAGTAATTTAAATAGTTATTGTTTAAATGTTAAATACCTCAGCAATTTTGAAAATTTTAATCATTATGTTACTCAACATATTACTTATTATCAATATCTTAGATGATGAAACCATTAAAATTGAATTTAATGTCTAAAAAGCTATTTATACCTATATCAAGCTTTGATGTTCATTTGGAAAATTTTCAAAACCTAGTAGTTGAGTTTAGAAAAAATAATGACGTTTCTCATTTGATTAATGTTATAAAGGATAGTTATTGGACATCAGACTTACCTATAAAAATATTTCAAGAAGACTATGACGCTTTAGTTTTGACTGATAGCAAACAAAAAATTATCTGGGTCAGTGACGGATTCAGAGAAATGACAGGTTACAATAAAAAATTCGCTGTTGGCAAAAGACCATCTTTTTTACAAGGTGAAATGACTTCATCAAAAACAAAAAAAGTTATTCGAGAAGAATTAAAAAATAATCATATGTTTTCAGGTTCTTTATTAAATTATAAAAAAAGCGGTGAAGTTTATAATTGCAAAATCAATATTCTACCAATTTATAATGAAAAAAAGGGGCTTGAGTATTTTTTAGCTTTAGAAAAAGAAATTCCATTGGAAAATGAATTAAACTAGTTTGCTTAAAGCAATTCATTTGAGTTTTTGCATTTGATCATTTTATGAATAGAAGAACATTTATTGAGAAAAGTGCTAAAGCGAGTTCCTTAAGTCTTATTTCATTATCAGAATTACAACAATCAGTTAATCATAAAATTAACGATCAAAATCTAAAAAAAAATAAATTTGATGTCATTGTTTTAGGTGTTGGAAGTATGGGGTCCTCAACGTGTTATCAGCTAGCTAAAAGAGGGTATAAAGTTTTAGGTTTAGAGCAATTTAATTTACCTCATGATAAAGGTTCTCATTCTGGACAGAGTAGAATTATTCGTAAAGCATATTTTGAACATCCTAACTATGTTCCACTTTTAGAAAAAGCTTATAAAAATTGGGATATTTTACAAAATGAATCTGGACACAAAATCTACCACAAGACAGGATTATTATATTTTGGTAAATCGAGTTCTGATCTATTAAATAGTGTGCAAAGCTCATCCGAATTATATGGAATCCCTTTAAAAAAAGTAAAAAATACAGAAATTTCGTCTAAATATAAGCAGTTCAATATCCCAGATAATTTTAAAAGTTTATTTGAGCCTGATGCCGGTTTTTTAACACCTGAAAGAGCTATATTAACTCATGTAGAATTAGCACTAAAAAAAGGTGCAAGTATCCACCTTAATGAGAAAGTAATTGATTGGAGTCAAAAAGATGGAATTATAGAAGTTAAAACTGAAAAAGAAAAATACTTTAGCAAAAAAATAATAATAACTACAGGTGCATGGAGTAAGGAAATAGTCCCAAATTTAAAACCTAGAATTGTAACAACACAACAACTTATATCCTGGGTCATTCCGAAAAAATGGGATGATTTTACTCTGGGAAAGTTTCCATGTTGGACAATTGAAGATGAAGAAAGTAAAGGACTCTTTTATGGGTTTCCTATTCTTGAATCTGGTCAGTTTGGAGCCCCTATTGGATTAAAGATTGCACATCATTACCCAGGCAAAGAAGTGAATCCAAATAAAGCTGAAAGAGATATTGATAAAAATGATGAAGAAATCCTAACGACTTTTTTAAAAAAGTTTATCCCTAATGGTTATTCCAAAAACCATGTAATGAAAACGTGTCTTTATTCTAATTCTCCTGATAGTGATTTTATTATTGACTTTTTAGATGTTAATAAAAATATTATTGTTGGATCAGGTTTTAGCGGTCATGGATTTAAATTTTCTAGCGTAATAGGGGAGATTCTGTCTGACCTCGCTATAAATGGGAATACTTTATTACCTATCGATTTTTTACGATTAGATAGATTTGAATCTTAAAGATTATAAATTCAAGCTTCCATATTAATCAAAAAAAAAGAAAATCAATAATAAGTTTACAACTGGTTGCAGCTATTTTGAGGTCAATTCAATTAGAGCTGCTGAAAGATATGGTTCTTCTAGTGAACGAATTCAAAATTTATGGGTTTATAAAAGAAATAGTATATTTTCTGAGTCTAATAAAGCAACGTTTGATTTTGTAATTGCTGCTTCACAAGTTTCAAATGGGGTTACAGATATAATTGTATATAAAGTTAGAGAATTTTTTAACGAGGGTGAAATTGTCGAAATACTCTGAGCTCTCGATATTTTCGGATATTTGAATAGGTGGAACGATAGTATGACTACTGAACTTAAAAAACCAGCTAAAAATTCCAAAAAAAAATACTCAGCAGAAATGGATAGAATATTGGAAAGCATCAATATGATCATACACTAAGTGATAGAAAATAGATAATAGTAGGAATAAACAAGAAGATTGCTATTAAATCTAGTTTAATTGAAGAATTATTCAATGAATGCCAATAAGCAATTATTATTAGGGGCATTTGAAAAGGCAGTCTAATTAATGCATCAATTTTATCTATCCCATATAAATTCTGAGCTGTTTCGGAGTTATATAAATAGATATTTGCAGGGAATACAGCTATTAATAATAAAATCAATCCAAAAGCAGCATATTTTCTCGATTTAATTGGTATTATTAGTAAGCCTAGTACTATTTCAAAAATACCTGATAAATAGACTACAAACTCAGGGAAAGGTAAATATGGCGGAACTATTACTAAAAAAAAATCTACATTGGTAAAATGCTTAAATCCAATAATTATATAAAATAAGGCTAGAATATAAATTGAAAGTATTTTGGTTTTTTTCAATAAACTTTTACAGACCATTTCTGATTACATAAATATTCCTAATAAACAGTTTATTTACAATCACACTTTATTGTTTTTTTGTCTAATGAACGACTAAGGTCCAAAAAGCAATTACTTATGCATTTTATTGTCGCTCCTATCTCAATACTCTTTACTTCTTTAGAAAAATTTCTCGATATTTTATCATAAAAGTTTTTAGATACCTCAATTATTAATTTAATTTCACCAATATTATTTTTATTCTGAATAAAAAAACGCCAGTCTTTAGAAGTCACATGTAATTTATTTGTAATTCTAACCTCATAATTTGAATGATATTTTTTTTTATTTATAATTTGATTTAAAAATAATATCTCCTTTTTATCAAAATCTTTTGGTATAAAAACATCATTAGAAATCTTAGACATAATTTCCTCTTTTTGTGAAATAGAATTTTTTTCTTGACAGCTTAGATAAAAAAAACAAAAAAATATAATTAGTTTATAGTTCACAGGAAGACTTAAAATTTTATGAGATTATCGATATTTACAGGACAATTAGATTCAATACTTTTTCTTGCTGCTATACCAATTAATATTGACATTAAACCTTCTCGTAATCCTGCAGATCTTTCAAATTGATCCAACTTAATTGAATCATTAAAAATACTTTCATGAAGAAGTTCATCACCACCACCATGACCCCCTTTTTTTGTTGAAATTTCATATTTATTATAATTACTCCATAATTTATGAACTATTATGTTTTCCTTACTTGTTTTTTCAATTAGCTCCTGATTCATTTCTTTTTCATGCATTTCCTCTTGAGAGATGCTTGATTTTTTTTCATAAGGTATGTCTTGAGAGGCCTCAATTCTACCTTTAGAACCGTTAAACGCAATTCTCCAACCTTCGAAAGGAGAGTATGTTGTTAACGAGTAATTTACAATGATATCATTTTTATATTTTATTTGCGCAGACATTTTATCGTAAATATCTATATCTTCTCTAAATAGACAGTTATCTCTTATGTATCCATCATATTTTTCATTTTTTACATACAAATCCATGAGTCTTTTATCTTTTGTTATATCAAAATAATAATCGCATTTTTTAGTGTTTTCACAATTTCTACAATTTTTACCTCTAAATTTTCCATTTAATCCGTAATGTTCAAGACTTCCATAGGCAAAAACTTCGTCAGGATCAGAATTTAACCACCAATTAAGTAAATCAAAATGATGGGTTGCCTTATGTAACCAAAGTGAGCCTCCCTTTTCTTTATAACCATGCCATCTTCTAAAATATGACGCACCATGATAAGTATTTAAATACCAATGAAAGTCTACAGAGGTAATTTCTCCTATTATATTTTTCATTAATAGTTTCTTTATCTCTGTAGTGTATGGACTCCATCTGTAATTAAACCCAACAATTAATTTTTTTCCATATTTTTTTTCTGCGTTTAAGACGGATTGTGCTTTAAATTCATCTGTAGTTAGTGGTTTTTCAGTGAGAACATCAATTTTTGATTTTAGTGCTTTAATTATAAATTCGTGATGAGTATTGTCTATAGTGCAAACAATAACTAAATCAGGTTTTTGTTCATTTAGCATTTTATCAAAATTTATATAGGTTTTACAATTTACACCTATAAAATTTTTAGCATATTTAAGTCTTCCTCTGTTGGTATCACAAAGGCCTACAAATTCAAGAATTTCAGAATATTTTTCAACTAGTCTTTTACCCCAAAAACTTGTCCCTCTAATTCCTGTTCCAACTAAAACTAGTTTCAGCTTCTTTTTTTTGTAAAATGAAAACGCATTAATTGGAAATGAAAATGAAGCCGCAAGCATACTAACTGATGCTAAGAATTTTCTCCTTGTATAATTCATAATAAATACATTAATTAAACTGGAAGATTTTTTATTTAATAACTATAAGATATAAATTACAAAAAATCCTAAATATGTACCAATAGCATTTCCTAAAGTACCTACAAGAATTGACGGTAGTATTAAATCTTTCCGATTAAACGTTTCAGCAAGAGCAATGGCTGAAGCACTTCCACCAATATTTGCTTGGCTGGCGATTGCTACCATATGCCAATCACGATAAAAAACCCTACCAAAGAGTATAATTAGAAGACCATGAAATAATACAGCTAAACTTGAAAATAATAATAATACTATACCAATATCTTTAAGTTGGTAAACAGCATTAAATTCACAATAGGCTCCGATTACAGCTAAAAATAAGTATACCATATATAATCCTAAATTATGACTACCGTTAAGTTTTTTTATAAATTTTGTCTGTGCTAATCCAATTCCAATAGTTGAAAGAATTAAAATTGAGGGTATTTTAGGTAAATAGAAGGCGATAAGCTCAGAAAAATAGTGGGATGCCATACCTAAAAAAATAAGCCATGATAGTGAAATTAAATTCATTTTCTTTTTTTCATAATCTTCATTTGGCAATAGATTTTTATTTGGTTTAACATTATTTTTCCACAATTTTGAAAATAATACTGGAAACATCAATGTAGCTAAAATCCATAATGCTGTTACAACGTTGTCAACTGCAATTGTTCCAGCATATAGGTTACCATTTTTTTGAAAATCGTATTCTATAGCTATTGCATTAAAGTTTACACTACCTCCAGTGTATGTTCCAGTAAGCATGCCAGCAATAATTTCTGCTTCTTTACCTAATATATTTTCTGGAGAAACTATTAACCATGAGGACATGATCCCTACTGCTGTTCCTAATGAACCAATTAAAAAGGTTAGTATCATTGGGAGTCCAGCTTTTTTTATAGAATTTAAGCTAGCATTTAATAACAAATAGAAAATTGATATTGGAGCTATATATTCGAATATGATTGAATATAATTTGATGCTATTAGATGCTGAAGGTATAATTTTAAAATTAGCTACAAGTGCAGTAAAAGAAATAATAAGTAATGCAGTGCCTAAATATTTACCGACCCTGGTGTTTGTAGCATAGATTGAAATGATTATTATAATTGATAATATTATCAAAACATCAAAAGTGTCAGAAAATATTGGCATAAAACTTATTTGATAATTTAAGGTACAAAATTTAAGGTCATCATGTTTTGTCTAAGTTTGTCAAAAGTTGATTGATCTTAATATATTTGTTAGTACGAACAAATTATTGAACATGCAAAAGCAATTATCAAAAATTTTCTTTTATACATTTTTTATTTTTTTTCCTGTCTATAATTTTAGTCAATCTGATTTACCAATAAAATTTGAGGACTTAAACTACAGAAATGTTGGGCCCACAAGAGGAGGGAGGTCTACAACAGTTTGTGGTGTTGTAAAAGAGCCATTTACTTTTTATATGGGTACTACAGGCGGAGGTCTTTGGAAGACTTTTGATGGAGGCCTTAATTGGAAAAACATTAGTGATGGATTTTTTAAGTCACCTTCAATAGGATCAATAGATGTGTATCAATCTAATCCATCAATTCTTTATGTAGGTACTGGTTCTGACGGTATTAGATCAAATGTAATTGTAGGAAAAGGAATTTATAAATCACAGGATGCTGGAAAAAATTGGGAATTTTTGGGTCTTGAAAAAACAGGTCAAATTGGATCTGTAAAAATACATCCTATCAACCCGAATATTGTATATGTTGCAGCAATTGGTCAGCCATTTAAACCCAATAAAGAGAGAGGAATTTATAAAACAACAGATGGAGGTAAAACATGGAAAAAAATCTTTTTCATTTCTGAGAAAATAGGGATTGTTGATTTAGAGTTTTCTCCTGATAATCCAAATACTATATATGCTGCTTCATGGGAGGTAAATAGAAAACCTTGGACAATAATTAGTGGATCAGAAAAAGGTGGAATTTACAAATCTACTGACGAAGGAAAAACATGGATTAAATTAAAAAAAGGTCTACCTGAAGGTAATATAGGAAAAATTGATTTAGCAGTATCAAAATCCGATCCAGACAGACTTTATGTTCTTCTTGAGGCAGATAATAATAAGGGTGGTGTATATGTTTCTTATGATAGAGGAAAAAAATTTAAAGCAATGAGCCACAGAAAAGAATTAGTAAATAGGCCATTTTACTATTGTAATATTTATGCGCATCCTAATAATGCCGATATTGTTTATTCAAATGCTAACAAATTTATGTTGTCTCAAGACGCAGGAGAGAACTGGGAGTTAAAAAGTACACCACATGGCGATAATCATGACATTTGGATAAATCCTGAAAATGACAATATTTGGATTCAATCAAACGACGGAGGAGGAAATGTGACATTTAATTCAGGAAAAACATGGACAACTCAGTTCAACCAACCTACAGCTGAAATATATCAAGTTGAAGTTGATAATCAATATCCGTATTGGCTTTATGGTGGACAACAAGATAATTATAGTACTGTGTCAGTTCCTAGTTTACCTCCATATCCAATTCAAGCAGGTCCTAATGCTTGGATTTTGTCTACAGGAGGATGCGAAACAGGACCTGCAGTACCAAAGCCGAGTAATCCCAATATTGTTTATTCGAATTGTAAGGGTAAATTTAGTATATATAATAAACTTACAGGTCAAGAAAAAAATTATTTTGTCGGAGCTCAAAATATGTATGGGCATAATCCAAAAGATTTAAAATATCGCTTTCAAAGAGTTTCACCAATTCATATATCTCCTCATGATGAAAATATTATTTATCATGGATCTCAATTTCTTCACAAGACAACCGATGGTGGAGTTAATTGGGAACAAATTTCTCCTGATTTAACTGAATTTGATAAATCTAAGCAAGTAATATCAGGATCTCCAATAACTAGAGATATAACAGGAGAAGAATTTTATAGTACGATATATTCAATTAAAGAATCCTCATTGGTAAAAAATCAGATTTGGGTCGGTTCTAATGATGGTTTAATACATTTAACTCAAGATGGAGGAAAAAACTGGAAAAATGTAACTCCAAAAAACTTATTAACGGGTGGAAGAGTGGATTCTGTAGAACCATCAACTCATGATCCCTCAACTGCTTATGTTTCAATATTAAGATATCAGTTAGGTGATTGGTCTCCTTATATTTATAAATCAACAAATTTTGGAGAAACATGGGAACTCATTGTTAACGGTATCCCAGATGATTTTCCTGTTAGGGTAGTTAGAGAAGATCCTATAAATAAAGACTTACTATTTGCAGGAACAGAATTTGGAGTTTTTGTTTCTATTGATGGAGGGAATTCATGGAGATCATTTCAGAAAAATTTGCCGATTACGCCTATTACAGATATAAAAATCCATAGAAATGATCTAGTTCTATCAACTATGGGAAGGTCCTTTTGGATACTTGACGACATAAATTTTTTAAGATCTAAGCTCTCCTTAGGTAGTCCAAAAATTATAGATCCATCTATAGCAGTTTTGTATAGGTATAATGTCCCTGAAATAAAAGTTAACGATTATTTAACTCCAGGAATATTTATTGACTATTACTTAGATAATGATAATTACGAGGAAATTAAATTATCCATTTTTAATGAAAATGGAGAACTTATCAATTCATTTGAAAACAACCAAAATATAGAGAAAATTGATGAGGTAACATATAACATGCAATTGAGCCAATTTTCAACAAATAATTTATCCAAATTGACTACTAAAAAAGGGTTGAATCGGTTTAGATGGGATTTGAGACACGAAGGAATTTCAAGAAAGGATAAAAATGAAAATATTAAAGGACCGCTAATTAAACCAGGAAAATATCAAATAAAATTATCTCTTGATAAACAAGTTTTTTCAGCAAAAAATATTGTTGCTGAAAAAGATCCTAATACAGATTTATTAGATTCAAAATTGTTTGAATTAGAAAAGTTTCAATTAAACTTAATTAAGAAAATAAAAGAGGTATTTGAATTTACAGATAAACTTAAAGTATTATTAAATGATAAAAAACTAAGTAGAAAAAAATCTGAATTAGTAGATTCAGCTATAAAAGAACTTTTAACTGAGGATGGTCCGTATATGCAACCCATGTTAATTGATCAATTCAAATATTTGTATAACATGGTTTCAAAGGCGGATCAAATACTTGGAAAAGATGCTTATGATAGATTTGATGAATTAAATAGTCAATTCAAAAAAATTAAAAAGATTATTTAATCCAAAATTACATTTTAAGTTAAAGTAAATATTTACAAGTATTTGGTTGATTCATCGTAAAGAAGATTCAACCGAGTTAAATAATTAGAAAGTTCATCTTTTAACTCTTTGTATACATCGATTGATCCTTTTGTAAGAATTCCATCGCCACTTTCCACGCTTTTTCTAAGATAAGCTAATCTGTTATTTACTTTAATCGGAAAGTTTAGAGGATCTTGTCCACTTTGATTTTTTGTTTGATAAATACTAGACTCAATTTTTTCTAACTTATAGACTAATGATTTTATTTTTTTTAATTTTTCTGGGCTACTATTTCTAGTGGCCTCATTTAATTGACCTTTAATACTTCTAATTTTTATAATACTTTTATTTGCTAAATCAGTCTGCTTCATTATATCCATTGCAAAATCAAATTGTTTTCTGATAATTTCATCTGAAATTTCAATCCTTGGATCTTTTTTGACTTCAATTGAAGTTTTGAAACTCTGATCATCTACAGTTAATTGAATTTCATAAATCCCTGGAGGTGCTATTGGACCTAAAGAGGGTTTTGCAGACCATATTATCATTCCTTCAAACTCTGAAGCACCTGGATATCTCAAATTCCAAGTGTAGTTGTTTAATCCTTTTTCCATCAAAGGGTTTTTATTTTTTGGGGCAAACCAAGATGAATTTTCTTCATCAGAATTATCATTATTAATTCCGTCTTTTTCAAGGACTATTCTATTTTGATCATCAATAATTTTAATTGATAATTTATTTGGTGTCTCAGGTAAATAATATTTTATTTCTCCATTTTGTACCCTTCTGGTTGCGCTATAAGTTTTATATAAGAAAGGTTTTTCTAAATTTACCTCTGACATTTCTCTTATGGGTGAAATATCATCAAGAATATAAATTGATCTTCCGTGAGTACCAACAACAAGATCTTTTTCTGTAACAATTAAATCTGAAATTTGAGTATCGGGGAGGTTTAGACTTAATGACTCCCAATTCTCACCATCATTATAGGAAACCCAAACGTGATGTTCGCCACCAGCATAAAGAATTCCAGGTTTAGTAATATCTTCTCTTATAACATGAAGAAAGTCATCAGATCTTATTCCCTTTATAATTTTTTTCCAAGATTTTCCATAGTCGTCTGTTTTCCATAAATAAGGTTTTCTGTCATCCATTTGATATCTCTTACCCGCTACATAAATTGTACCTGGATTATGAATTGATTCTTCAATAATACTTACTCTAGTATCTTTAGGCATATCTGGTGGAGTAATATTAGTCCATGTTTTTCCATGATTTCTTGTAATGTGTATCAGTCCATCATCTGAGCCAGCCCAAATAGTGTTTTCATCATGATTAGAAGGAACTAATGCAAAAACTGTCGCATAAATTTCAGGACCATTCATGTCATTTGTAATAATTCCTCCAGTTTTTCCAAGAGTTTTAGGATCTGCATATGTAAGATCTGGACTTATTTTTGACCAACTGATCCCATCATCCTCTGAAACCCAAACGTGCTGTGATGATGTGTATAATTTATTTGAGTTTAAAGGTGAAAAAACAATCGGAAAAGTCCATTGCCACCTTTCCGGAAGCGCGCTTGCAGGTTCTCCTGAGAAAAATCTTGGATAAACTTGAATATCTCTATTAAATCCAGTTTTTCTATCAAATTTAGTTAATAATGCACCTTGACTCCCTGCATAAAACCAATCTAAATTTTTAGGATGTTGGGCTATATATCCAGATTCTCCACCTCCAACAGGATAATAATATTGTTTGTGTGGTCCTCTAGCTTGTTTGAAAACCCAGCCTTCAGATGGAACACACATCGTAGAATTATCTTGTTGTGCACCACAAACATAGTATGGGAAATCTTTAGTTACCATTATATGGTATAATTGAGATGTAGGAAAATCTAGATCGGTCCAGGTTTCTCCGCCATTTGTTGAAACACAACCACCACCATCGTTAGCATTAATCATCCTTAAGGGATTTTTAGGGTCAATCCATAAATCATGATTGTCTCCATGAGGGACTTTAATTTTTTTATCAAATGTTTTACCACCGTCAGTTGACTTATAAAATCCAGTATTTAATGCATATACAGTGTTTTCATCTTTTGGATCAGCATAAATTCTACTATAATAAAAAGCTCTTTGCCTTAATTTTCGATCCTCATTTATTTTTTTCCAACTTTTTCCAGCATTCTCTGAAACATACACCCCTCCTTCATTTGATTCTACAAGTGCCCATAGCTTATTTGAATTTGCTCCAGAGACTGTTATTCCAATTTTTCCAAGAGGTCTTTTTGCAAAGCCAGGATTTTCGGAAATATCTTCCCATGATTTTCCTCCGTCTGAAGATTTATATAAGCTGCATTCTGGACCACCACCAAGCATTTTATATGGAGTTCTGTATACTTGCCAAAAAGATGCATAAATTGTATTTGGATTATTTGGATCAATAATCAGATCTATAGCTCCTGTTTTGGAACTTTTATAAAGTATTTTTTTCCAATTTAATCCTCCATCAATTGATTTAAAAACACCTCTTTGCTTATTATCACCGTAGGGATGACCTAACGCTGCTACATACAAAATATTTGCATCTTCAGGATGAACTCTTATCTTTGCGATGGCATGTGTATCTTCTAAACCAATATGTTTCCAAGTTTTTCCAGCATCAGATGATTTATAAACACCATCACCCTGCATAATATTCCCTCTTAATTCTGTTTCACCCATTCCGATGTAAACAATATCGGGATTTGACTCTGAGACAGCTACCGCGCCTACAGAAGAACTATTTATTTGACCATCTGTGGTTGGACTCCAAGTTGTTCCTCCGTCCGTGGTTTTCCACAAACCTCCTCCTACAGCACCAAAATAGTACTCATTTAACCTTGAGGATGAGCCTGATGCAGCCAATGAACGACCTCCTCTGTCAGGTCCTATATTTCGCCATTTCATGTTTCCAAGTATTTGATTGTTCTGACTATAACTTTCAAAACATAAAAATTGTGCAATAATTAGGTAAGTTGTTATTAGGTGTCTCATATTTAATAATTATTTAGTTACGAAAACAATATAAAATTAAAAAAACTTAAACATGAAAAAAAATTAATTCATCAAAGACCAATTAGATATTGAAATTTTAAGAAAATTTGAGTTTGATCAACTCTAAATATAGAGGACAAGTCATCATTAAAATCATTAAGGGAATTTTGATTTCCACCAATATAAAAAACAGTTGAAGGATTTGGATTCCACTGAATTAAAGGTTGTATAAAAAATCTTTCTGAGAAAGTATTATATTCAGATACAATCCTCACATTAAAAAAATTGTTGAATTGATATCTAACTGAGAATCTTGAAATTGATCCATTATAATAATAATTATCATTATTCATATATCTCAATCTAGCATATCTAACTGATGGAGAAATTCTAAGTTTATTATTTAATTGAATTGCCGGCATTAAGTAAAAATTAAATTCTCTCCCTATTTCTGGACTTTCTTCATTATAAGCTAAATCTCTACCAAAGGTTAAATTTAAATTAATTGCGAGAGATTCGTTTGGACTACTTCTTATTTGGAAACGGTTACTTGGCAAATTTCTATAATCCCTCCCTAAAAAATTTTTAAATACATCTCTATCGTGTGTATAATTTATTTCAGTGTTAAATAATGTTTTTATACTTAGAATACCATCAATACTTATTGTTTTTAAATAGTCCTCGTAGGTGTAAAGTAAGTCAGCTTTGGTCCCAATACTAAAATATTGGAGGGCAGGTTTATTTGGAAATATTTGATACGCGTGATAAAGCGTACCCCATTTCCTGTTATTCTTAACAACAAATCCTACATCAGCTTGAAAATTTGGTGAAAAATCACGATAAGTTAAGTAGGACATCCATTTTTCAGTGTTACGGTAAAGTTGAAAATTTAAAGATTTACCTGTAAATGTCTGATCGTCTAAAGTTACTGTTCTACCAAAAATATTGTCATCAGAATCAATCCAGTCCGCATTTGGTTCTTTATTAAAATTCAAAAACAACTCGTAAGTAAACCTTAATTTATCTGACAATAAAAACCAACCATCAGTCCCTAAAAGATTGCCATACCCTCCATTTTTATAATATCTATTTGTTGTTAGTAGACCAAGCCTTGAATTTTTATTAATTAAACGTTGGTACCTAAGTACATTTACAAAAGATTCATCGCCTTGTCCAAGGTATGAGCGATCTTCACCAGCAATTTGATATACAGAATTTTGATCGAGGGCAGTTAGAAAAAATACTCGCTCTTTTTTTCCTTGACTTATTAATTTTGTTGAAATAAGTGGATTATTTATAGATCTAGAATAAAAAGCACCAGTTGTGTATTGAACAATGTCAGTTCCTCTATTAAAATATGGTCTTCTTTCTGGGTACTCCAGTGCAACAGATGAATTTACATCTATTTGAGTAACATCTGCTTCAACCTGAGAAAAATCAGGATTTAGTGTAAGTTCTAGAGTACTATTTTTACTGAGATCTAAATTTATCCCGAGTCCTAAATTAGGGTTAAATTTTTCATAATTAATTTGATCTAAAATAGTTTCTTTTTTTCCAGTTACATTTCCAGCAACATATGGTAAGAATTCAATTCTTTTTTCAATTTTTATATCTTTTAGAATTAATTTATCTGTTGTTTGACAAATCTGACAAGGGGCAGTTCTATCAAAAGGCTGACTCCTCAGCTCAATTGGAACACCATTTCTAAAAGAGTTCCTTCTAAAATTAAAATTCCATTCTTGGTTATTTCCATTTGGAAACGGAAGTGATGCAAAAGGTATTTTAAACTCAATTTCAAAACCATCTGAGACAATATTGCCTTTTGTTTCGAAATCAACATTGAAATTAATATCATACCTATCTTCATCAGTAATAGCATTAACTGCTCTCGCATCAAGTTGGCTTCCAAAAGCGTTGGCGAGTAATAAATAATTATTTCTGCTGTCACCATATGTATCAAAAGCAACAACAATAAAATCATCTGATATCATTCCAAAGTCATCTCTTGATCTAATAGATGCTCTAACTTCTTTTGGATTTGCGTATGCTTTAAATCCAATATATAAATGAGTATCAGAATAGACGATAAATACTTTTGTTTTTTCTTTAGGTGAAATATTGTTTCCTGGATTTACCTCATAATCGAGATCTACCTCAATAGCATTATTCCATTCATCATCTGAAATGATTCCATCAATTATAAATCTTGTAATGTTATCTTTAATAGGATAGAAACTCTCCTGAGAATAAGTTATAGGACCAAATAAGAGGAGAAATAATATTAAAAGGGTATTTTTCAAACTTAAATAAATGCAAATCTACTAATTACATCGAGGTTTCAATCATTTTCTTTAAATTAGGAGTCTAAAAATCATAAATAAACGATAATGAAAAAAATACTTTTTATACTTTTTTTAGCAACTTCAAGTTTTATTATTGCACAAAACATAGCATTTGAACAAGTAGCTATAAAGGTAAAGCCCGGAAGCGGAGGTCAAGTACTTAGTTTATTCAACGACTTCTATGGGAGCATTGAAAAACCAGAAGGTGTGTATATTAGACTATCATATATTAATTTTAAACCCCAAGACATAGAGGCAACTCATTTTTTAACTTTCACCGGTCCCGTTGAAGGACTTGCTAAACTAAGGGAAATGAGAGGTGGTGATAAATATTCATTATATAATTCAAATATGTTAAGGCATGCGGAAGTTATTTCTACTACAGCAGGGACAACACTTATTAGAATGAATTTGGATAAGTCATCTCAACCAATAGCTCAAGTTTGGAGATGGAATGTAGAAGATCCGGCAAGTTTTGCTACAGAATTTTCTAGCCTAATTAAAGACTTTCCTCAACAAGGTTACCTTTCTTTAGGACAATTTACTCACGGTACTGGTAGTGATGGTGAATCTCATTATGTATACATTACTCACGAAAATTATGCAGGTGCATTGGGTTGGGGACCAAAAACTCAAACACAACAACAAGCTTTTTTAAAATTTCAGAAAGCAACAACTAAATATTCAGATTTTTTAGGCTCTGTAACTATGTCAAATGTAAAAACATGGTAAGTTATTTTAATATTTAATTGATATACCCTTCTTTTGAAGGGTTTTTTTATTCTTAAAATCCTTTATCTTTAGTGAGAATTGTTTTGACATTTCTATGCCAATTATAGTAGTTTCTTTAGGAATCTTGCTTATTTTTCTTCTCATTGTATTATTCAGAGTTAATGCTTTTATTTCTTTTATAATAGTAACTATTGCGATTGGTATAGGACAAGGAATGAAATTAGATATTATTATAAACTCTATTGAAAAAGGTATTGGTAACACCTTAGGATTTCTTGTCTTGATTTTAGGATTGGGAGCTATGCTAGGAAAACTTGTAGCTGAAAGTGGGGCCGCTCAGCAAATTACTAACGGATTAATTAAGTTTTTTGGTGTAAAAAACACCAAAGTTGCGGTCATGTTTACAGGTTTTATTGTAGGAATTACTATGTTTTATTCAGTTGGCTTCGTTATACTAGTTCCACTTGTTTTCACAATAGCAGCATCTACAGGTCTTTCATTAATTGGAATAGGTTTACCGATGCTGGCTGCTCTTTCTGTAACTCATGGATTTTTACCTCCTCATCCTGCGCCTTCTGCTTTATCAGTAATGTTTAAAGCTGATATTGGAACAACTTTAATTTACGGTGTTGTTTTGGCAATTCCTTCAATATTGATCTCAGGCCCATTTTTAACTCGTTTTCTTCCAAAAGTGAATGCTAAACCACTCAAGGAATTTATGGCCACAAAAAAAATTGATACATCAAAACTCCCTAGCTTGAATAAAAGTTTATTAGTAGCTCTTTTACCAGTTATATTAATTGGTTTTACTACACTAATCTCAAGTATTTTTCAAAATAATGATACCTTATTTGAATGGATTAATTTTATTGGAAATCCAGTTATAGCTTTATTAATTACGTTAATTATAGGAACCTATGCTTTAGGAATTTCGAGGGGTATCTCTATGGAGGAGATTATGGAAATTTTTGCAACAGCAGTTTCAGGAATCACTATGGTACTGCTCATTATCTCAGGAGCTGGTGCCCTAAAACAAATATTAATTGACAGTGGTGTAAGTGATTACATAGGAAGTCTTCTTGAAATTTCTAATATGTCTCCGTTATTTATTGGATGGTTAATTGCAACACTAATACGTTTTTCAGTAGGTTCCTCAACTGTTGCAGGTTTAACTACAGCTGGGATTGTATTACCACTATTAGAATCTACAGGAGTAAGCCCCGAATTGATGGTTTTGGCTATTGGTTCAGGAAGTTTAATGCTCTCCCATGTAAATGATAGTGGATTTTGGCTTTTTAAAGAATATTTTAATTTGAGTGTTAAGGAAACTCTATGTACATGGACAATAATGGAAACAAGTATTGGAATAACAGGGCTATTTGGAGTTTTAATATTAAATCAATTCATTTAGTATGTGCGAACAATTAAAAAATAGAATTCAGGAAATTGGAATTGTATTACCTCCTGCACCAAAGCCAGCAGGTGTCTATCGTCCGATATTAATCGTAAATGACCAGCTTTTAGTATCAGGTCAAGGACCCGTTAAAGAGGATGGAAGCTTGATGCAAGGCAGAGTAGGATCTGATTTAAACAAAGAGCAGGGTAAAATTGCAGCTCGACAGGTAGCACTTACAATGCTATCCACAATAATAACTCACGCTCCTAAAGATTTAATAATTAAGCGCATAGTTAAAGTTTTTGGTATGGTAAATGCTATTCCAGAATTTGAGGACCATCCTTATGTAATTAATGGATTTAGTGAGCTTTTTTCTGAAATATTTGGTGAAGAACACGGGATTGGTGTTAGGAGCGCTGTAGGTATGCAACTGCCACAGAATATACCTGTTGAAATAGAAGCTATTTTTTTATTATAAACTTAGATTATGCAAAAAAATAACTGGTACCAGGTAAATAATAGTGATGAAATTATAACTCCTGGTTTGTTAGTTTATCCTGATCGTATTAAAAAGAATATTGAATCCATGATTTCTGTCTCTGGAACCCCAGATCGTTTGATTCCCCACGTAAAAACATACAAAATGAAAGAAATTGTAAAATTGCAAATGAGTTACGGAATCAATGAATTTAAGTGTGCAACGCTTGGAGAGATGCATATGCTAATCCCTTGTAAAGTAAAACATATTTTAATAGCCATGCAGCCTACAAAAGAAAAAATGATAAAAATATTGGAAGCACAAAAAAAGTATCCCAATATTATTTTTTCTACTCTAGTTGACAATTATTTTTCTTTAATCCTTTTTTCAAAATTAGCAGTTGAACAAAATGAAAAATTAAATCTTTGGATTGATATTAACAATGGTATGAATAGAACAGGAATTAAACCTGAAAATGCTAAAAATCTTTGTTTAGAATTAAATAAAAACCCCAATCTAAATTTCAAAGGATTTCATATCTACGATGGACACATTAGACCTTTTGATATTGATGAGCGAATAGCTTTATGTAATAAGGACTTTCATAAGGTTAAAAACCTAATTGAAGAAATTAAAAAAGAAGCCATTTCTATCCCTGAAATTATAACTGGTGGAACTCCAAGTTTTTATCCACATTCATTGAGAAAAAACAATAGATTGAGTCCTGGAACAACTTTATTATGGGATTTGGGATATCAAAAAATATGGAAGGAGTCTCCCTTTTTATTTTCTGCAGTTTTAGTAACACGTTTGATTAGTAAGCCAGATAGGAACATACTTTGTTTTGATCTTGGTCACAAAGCAGTGGCTTCAGAAATGACTTTTCCAAGAGTAGAAATACTAGATTTGGAAGATGCTATTCATATTGGACAAAGTGAAGAACATTTGGTTGTAAAATACAATAAAAATAATGACTTTAAAATAGGAGATCTATTTTATGCTATACCTTTTCATATTTGCCCTACTGTTGCTAAATATAAAAAAGCCTATACCGTAAAAAATGGAGAAATAGGCACATTTTGGGAAATTGATGCTCGCGATTATCAATATGATGCTTAGGTTATGGAGTTAATTTTTGATGCTCACTTGGATCTTGCAATGAATGCTTTAGAGTGGAATAGAGACATCCGTTTACCAACAGATAAAATACGTATTAGAGAAAAAGGAATGATTGATTTACCAGATAGGGGTAAGGGTACAGTATCATTTCCATCACTTCGAAAAGGAAACATAGGTCTTTGTGTAGCTACACTAATAGCACGTTATGTAAAGCCAAAAAATCCACTTCCTGGTTGGAATTCTCCGGAACAGGCTTGGGCTCAAACTCAAGGTCAATTAGCTTGGTATGAAGAAATGATTTTACAGAATGAACTCATTCAAATTAAATCAAAACGTGAATTAAAATCACATATTGAAAACTGGAAGTCTAATCAAAATAGAACACCAATAGGATATATTTTAAGTCTTGAGGGTGCTGATTCTATAGCTTCTATGGAACATTTAGAAAAAATGCATAAAAAAGGACTACGTGCAATTGGTCCTGCTCACTATGGACCAGGCACTTATGCTTTCGGAACTGATTCTAATGGTAGTATCGGTAGAAAGGGAAAATCATTATTAAAAAAAATTCAAGATTTGAAACTAATATTAGATGTAACTCATCTTTCTGATCAAAGTTTTTGGGAAACAATCGATGCATATCAAGGACCAATGTGGGCAAGCCATAGTAACTGTCGAAAATTAGTTCCAAATAAACGTCAGCTTGAGGATGAACAGATAAAAGTAATTATTGAGAGAAAAGGTGTCATAGGAATTGCATTTGATGCTTGGATGCTATTTCCAGCTTGGAAACGTGGAATTACTCAACCCAAATCAAGTGGTTTGTTAATTGATAATGTAGTTGATCACATAGATCACATTTGTCAAATAGCTGGAAATAGTAATCATGTTATGATTGGTTCAGATTTAGATGGTGGGTTTGGAACCGAGCAATGCCCTGATGACTTAGATACTATTTCTGATTTACAAAAATTAGATAAT
>CACMUP010000021.1 GCA_902616905.1 uncultured Bacteroidota bacterium | reverse complement strand
TTAAAGAAATTGAGTGTCTGAATTATGATGAATTTTTTGCAAGTAAAAATGAAGTTTTAACATTTGAAAATTTTTCAAAAATTGAGTGGGGATTAAAAAAAAATATATCTAAATATTTCAATTTATTTAAAAATGAGCTTGATTTTGAAAAATTAGAAGATGTTGAAAAATATGATATAATCTTCTACGATGCTTTTGGTTATCACGCACAACCAGAATTATGGAAACAAAGATATATGCAAAAATGTTATGAAATGTTGTTATCTGGTGGTATTTGGGTCAGTTATTGTGCCAAAGGAAGTGTAAGAAGGGCTCTTGAAAAATCAGGATTTAAGGTAGAGAGGTTAGCTGGACCATTGGGTAAAAGAGAAATGTTAAGAGGATTAAAAGTTTAATTTTTAATTTTGAAAATTAATTATCATAAGGGTGCTATTGTAAATTTATATTCAAACAATTACAAAAAAGATATGATTTTATTTACAAAAATATGAAAGTTCTTATTACCGGTGCTTCAGGTTTAATTGGAACAGAGTTGGTAAAAAATTACTTAATTAGCAGAGTTAATGTAAATTTTTTAACAACTAATAAATCAAAAATTAATCAAATTCAAGGTGCAAAAGGGTTTTTTTGGAATCCATCTGCTAATTTTATAGACTTAAATTGCTTTAATGACGTAGACTCGATAATACACCTCTCAGGAGCAAGTATTTCAAAACTGTGGACAACTTCTTACAAAAAAAAAATCCTATCAAGTCGGATAGATTCTACAAAGTTGTTATATAATTCACTAAAAAACTTAAAAAATTCTCACAAAGTAAAAAATATTGTTTCAGCGTCTGCTATTGGAATATACCCTTCTGATAATCATGCAGTTCAAACTGAAAACACTGTTACAAGTCAAGAGTCATTTATGGAGAAGGTGGTATTATCATGGGAGAAAGAGCTTATTGCTTTTGAATCTTTAAAAATAAAGATTGCAAAACTAAGATTAGGATTAGTTCTAACTAAAAAAGGTGGAGTGTTAGGGCCATTGAAGATTCCAGCTTTTTTTGGTCTATCTACAGCATTTGGCGATGGTCAACAGGGACAGTCTTGGATACATATTGATGACACAGTCAGAATGTTTACTGAAGCTGTTGAAAAAAAATGGGAAGGAAATTTTAATGCTGTATCTCCAAATCCTGTAACTCAGACTAAACTTATTAGTGAACTTACCAAAGCAATGAAAAGACCTTTTGTGTTACCACCAATCCCAAAATTTCTTATTAAGTTAATCGTTGGGGAAATGAGTCACTTAATACTTGACAGTCACTGGGTAAGTTCAGAAAAAGTTCAAAATAAAGGATTTAAATTTGATTATCCGAAGATTAACAAAGCTTTAGAATCGATATTAAAATAATATGTGTGACATTTTGACACTCTCAAATTATGGCAAAAAATTTGTTATAATACAGTAAAGCTTCCAGATTATGGCAAAAAAATCATCCCCTAAAAAAATAATTAAACCTAAAAAAAACACAAATATTAAATCTAATAAGGTAAAACTTGATGAACAAATAAAGAAACTAGAAGATTCTTTAAAAAATGAAAAAGAGAAATACCTGAGGCTCTTCGCTGAATTTGAAAATTTTAAAAAAAGAACCGCTAAAGAGAGAATAGATCTTTATAAAACAGCTAATCAAGAAGTAATCAGCTCCCTCATACCTGTTTTAGATGATTTTAACAGAGCAAACACTGAGATGAACAAAAAAGAAGGAATATTAGACAAAGAAGGAATTAGATTAATTTATAATAAATTTAATGATGTCTTAAAAAATAATGGTCTGAATAAGACCGAGGTAAAAATAGGCGATCTTTTCGATGCTGAAATACATGAAGCAATAACCCAGATTCCTGCTCAAAAAGAAAAGGACAAGGGGAAAATTATTGATATAATTGAAGTAGGGTATCAGTTAGGTGAAAAAATTATTCGTTATCCAAAAGTAGTTGTAGGACAATAAAATGAAAGAAGATTATTATGACATATTAGGCGTTTCAAAAAATGCATCTTCATCAGAGATTAAAAAAGCTTACAGAAAGAAAGCAATTAAATTTCATCCGGATAAAAACCCTGGTGATAAAATTGCGGAAACTAACTTCAAAAAAGCAGCTGAAGCTTACGAAGTGCTTGGAAATCAAGAAAAAAGAAATAAATATGACCAATTTGGGCATGCAGCTTTTGAAGGAGGGCAAGGTTTTGGTCAAGGAATGAACATGGATGATATTTTCAGTCAATTTGGTGATATTTTTGGCAGTGCTTTTGGAGGTGGTTTTGGAGGAGGTACTCAACGTCGTTCGAAAGGATCCGATATGAGAATTAGAGTTAAATTGACACTCGAAGAAATCGCAAGTGGTATTGAAAAGAAAATTAAAGTACCAAGGAAAGTTCAGGCTCCAGGAGTTCAGTACGGGAATTGTTCAACATGTAATGGTACCGGTCAGGTAACTAAAATCGCAAATACAATTCTTGGACGTATGCAAACATCTTCTGTTTGTCCAAGCTGTTCGGGTAGCGGTAAAACTATTTTAAATCGTCCTATAGGTTCTGATGCTCAAGGTCTTATAAAAAAAGAGGAAACAGTTTCTATTAAAATACCTGCAGGTGTTGAAGAAGGTATGCAATTAAAATTATCTGGTAAGGGAAATGATGCACCAGCTAATGGATTGTCTGGAGATCTTCTTGTACTTATTGAGGAAAAAGTGCATGACCATTTTGTAAGAGAGGGTAATCATTTACATTTTGATCTTTACGTGAGTATATCTGAAGCAGTTTTGGGCGTTTCAAAAGAATTAAATCTTTTGGAAGGCAAAGCTAGAATTAAACTAGAAAATGGGATTCAATCAGGAAAAACTTTACGTTTAAGAGGAAAAGGTCTTCCAAGTTTAAATAGTTATGGAAATGGTGACTTATTGGTTCATATAAATGTTTGGACACCCAAAACATTAAACAAAGAACAACGTCTATTTTTTGAAAAAATGCAGGGAGACACTAATTTTACTCCACATCCAGAAAAAACTGATAAATCTTTCTTTGAGAAAGTTAAAGATATGTTCGCTTAAACAATTTGTTTTTAAAAAAAAATGATATATTTGAAATTAATACTGGTTTTCTTAACTAGTATTTATTTTTCTTTTTCATAGCAATTTTTCCCATCCTCTTATGAGGGTGGGTTTTGTTTTTATAGTAACTTTAAACTGCTATTTAGTTCTAAAGTAATTTTTATTAATCATAGTTAAATTAAACCACTTAATTCCTTTTATCGTTGTAATGACAAAAATTTTAATTATTGAGGATGAGGAACCAATTAGAAGAGTTCTGGTTCGTATTTTAATTAATGAAAATGACAATTTTCAAGTAAAAGAAGCTAAAAATGGAAAAGAGGGTTTGTTTTTTTTAAAAAAGGAAAAATATGATTTGGTTCTTTGTGATATTAAAATGCCTAAGATGGACGGCATTGAGGTCTTACAAAATTCAAAAATCAATAATATTAATATTCCATTTATAATGTTAACTGGCCACGGCAATCTTGAAACAGCAGTGGAAGCTATGAAACTTGGTGCATATGATTTTATTTCAAAACCTCCAGATTTAAATAGACTATTAACTTCCGTAAAAAATGCTCTTGAAAATAAATCATTAAGAATTGAAAATAAAAAGTTAAGGAAAAAAATATCTAAGAAAAATTTGATAATTGGTGAAAGTCAATCAATTGTCAAAGTAACTGATATGATTTCTAAAGTTGCAAAAACAGACGCACGAGTGCTTATAACGGGAGAAAATGGAACAGGTAAAGAATTAGTTGCGAATCAATTATATGAGCAAAGTAATCGGAGTAATAAAAAATTTATTGAAGTTAATTGTGCAGCTATTCCAACTGAGTTAATAGAGAGTGAACTTTTTGGTCATATTAAAGGTTCTTTTACTTCTGCAATTAAAGACCGTTCAGGAAAATTTGAAGCTGCTAATAACGGAACTTTATTTTTGGACGAAATCGCCGATATGAGTCTAGCTGCTCAAGCTAAAGTTCTAAGAGCACTTGAGGAAAAAAAAATACAGAGGGTAGGAAATGAAAAAGACATATCTATAGATGTACGAATTATTGCAGCAACTAATAAAGACTTAAAAAAAGAAATTGCTGAAGGACGTTTTCGAGAGGACCTTTATCATAGACTTGCAGTAATAATAATTCATGTTCCAAAACTTGACGAACGTAAAGAGGACATTCCTCTTTTAACAAAACATTTTATTGAATTAATATCCAAAGAACAAGGTCTAGAAATTAAAAACTTTACAAAAGAGGCAATGAAAAAATTAAGTAATTATTCATGGACAGGTAATATAAGAGAATTAAGAAATGTTGTTGAAAGACTTATGATTTTAGGAGATAATCCTATTACTGCAGAAAATATCACTCAGTTTACACCAAAATAAAAATGAAATACATAATTCAAATAATTCTCTTGATCCAATCGATTCAAATATCAATTGCACAAGATTATGATCATACACATAAAATAAATAAAATATATGATGTTGCACTTACTAATGGGAATTGTTACAAATGGTTGGACTATTTATCAAATCAAATAGGAGGAAGGCTTTCAGGATCCTTAAATGCAGATCGTGCTGTTAAATGGGGTTTAAGAGAATTAAAAAATCTTGATCTTGACAGAGTGTTTCTTGAAGATGTAATGGTCCCAAAATGGGTACGTGGAACTTTTGAATACGCTAGTATTATCACTGGTCCGGGAATGAGTACTAACGTACCTATTTGTTCTCTGGGTGGATCAATTGCTACTCCAGCATCAGGTTTAAGAGCTCAAGTAATTGAAGTTAAAAGTTTTGAAGAATTAGAATCACTCGGCACGAAAAAAATAAAAGGCAAATTTGTTTTTTTCAATAGAGCAATGCCTGCTAACATTATTGATACTTTTGAAGCTTACTCAAAAACTAGAGATCAAAGATCCAATGGAGCTGAAAGAGCGGCTAAATATGGTGCTGTTGGAGTAATTATTAGGTCAATGAACTTAAAACTTGATGACTATCCCCATACTGGAAATATGAGTTATGGTGATCTTCCCAACAAAATGAGAATCCCAGCCGCAGCTATCAGCACAAATGGAGCTGAACTTTTGAGTTCAATGTTATCTCTTAATAAAAACTTATTTTTTTATTTAAAACAAGATTGCAAAAATTTTCCTGATGTAAAATCATATAATGTAATTGGAGAAATTAAGGGATCAGATTTTCCTAATGAAATTATTGTTGTAGGAGGACACATAGACTCATGGGATTTAGGAGATGGAGCTCATGATGATGGCGCAGGAATTGTTCAATCTATGGAGGTTCTTAATATTTTTAAAAAAATCAATTATAGACCAAAGCGAACTATTCGTGTGGTACTCTATATGAATGAGGAGAATGGACTTAGGGGAGGAACAACGTATGCCAGAAATGTAAAAAAGAAAAATGAAAACCATATTTTTGCTTTAGAGTCTGATGCAGGGGGTTTTAGCCCAAGAGGATTTTCTTTTGAAGCATCTGATAACCAGTTTAAGAAAATTAATTCCTGGAAAATATACTTTGAGCCTTATTTAGCTGATCGATTCATTCTTGGGGGAAGTGGTGCAGACATTGGTCCACTTCGAAATGGTAAAACGGTTTTGTCAGGTTTAAGACCAGACTCTCAAAGATATTTTGAATATCATCATAACGCGAATGACACATTTGAAGCAATAAATAAAAGAGAACTTGAATTGGGTGCTGCCGCAATGACAAGCATGATTTATTTAGTAGATCAATACGGATTATAAAATAATTTAGAAATTGGTATTAAGTAAATATACTCGAGAATTTAGATATAATCTTAATCTTTCATATCCTGTGATTGTCGGACTTTTAGGCCACACATTAGTTCAATTTATTGATAATATAATGGTTGGACAGCTTGGTACTGCTGAATTAGCAGCAGTATCTTTAGGTAATAGTTTTTTCTTTGTTGCCATGTCTATTGGTATTGGTTTTTCAACTGCAATCACACCATTAGTTGCAGAAACTGATGGTAAAAGAGATATTGATCAAGGACGGAAAATATTTCTTAATGGACTAATCTTATGTCTTATTCTTGGATTTTTTTTAACCATAGCTGTCCTTTTGTGTAAGCCTTTGTTATATAAAATGGGACAACCTAAGGAAGTTGTTATTCATGCTTACCCTTATTTAAAGTGGGTTGGTATATCACTTATCCCTCTTATTTTCTTCCAAGGATTCAAACAGTTTACAGAAGGATTATCTTATACAAGACCAGCAATGTATGCCACTTTAATTGGAAATATTATAAATGTATTTCTAAATTATTTTTTAATTTTTGGAACATGGATATTCCCTAAAATGGGTGTTGAAGGAGCAGCAATTGGAACCTTAATCTCTCGTTTTTGTATGTTAATTTTCATTGTGTTTTACGTCTTTTATAGTAAATATTTTAAAATTTATATCACTAACATAAAATTCAAAAAACTAAGTTTTGAAATTATCAAAAAAATAGCAAAATTGGGGCTTCCTTCAGCATGTCAGATGTTTTTCGAGGTACTTTTTTTTACAGTTGCAATATGGCTCTCTGGGTTTTTAGGAAAAAATGCTCAAGCTGCAAACCAGATCTCATTAAATCTTTCAACAATGACCTTTATGTTTGCTATGGGGCTAGGCGTTACTGCTATGATAAGGATTGGAAATCAGAAGGGGAAAAAGGATTATTTATCTTTACAAAGAATTGCATACTCAATTTTTCTTTTAATATTTATTTTTGACATATTTTTTTGCTTATTTTTCCTAATAGGTAATGAAATTCTTCCTCAAATTTACTTAGATAGCGGTAATCCATTCCAATTTTCTGATGTGTCTGAAGTTATAAAAATTGCATCCTCTTTATTGATAATTTCTGCTTTCTTTCAAATTTCTGACGGATTACAAGCAGTTGTTTTAGGAGCACTAAGAGGGCTCCAGGATGTAAATGTTCCCGCAATAATTACTTTTTTTGCGTATGGTATTTTTGGCATTCCAATTTCATATTTTTTGGGATTGAAAACTACTTTGGGAGCAGAAGGAATTTGGATAGGTTTACTTTCCGGACTTACCGTTTCAGCAATACTTCTCTATTTAAGATTCAATTATTTAACAAAAAAACTAATTTTAAATTCATAGAATGGAAGAATTACCAAAATTTTTACTTGCTGATAGTTCATCATATAATGACCGTTTGTATGTAATTCATACTGAATATCCAAGATTTATTCTTAATGTGGTAAATGATAATATGCATTGGTTGGAAGAGTTTGATAAGGAGGATAAATATGTTTTAGAATCTGAGTCAGAATTTCTAATTAAAAAGGCACTTGATTTTTATGATTCTGAAATAAATTCAATGGGTAAATAAATGAATCAAATTTTAAATTGGGATAAACAATTATTATTATTTTTAAATAATCTTGGATCTCCTTTTTTTGATTCTTTTTGGATGATAATTACACATAGGTTCTTTAATATATTTATCTATTTATTGCTTTTGATTTATTTCGGATATTTAAAATCATGGAAAAATTCAATTTATTTATTATTTATCACTTGTCTTTTGGTATTATTTACTGACCAAATCACAAACTTATTTAAAACTGGAATCGGACGGGTAAGACCTTGTTATGATATTGAAATTCAACAATTTGTTCGTTTAGTTAAGCCAACATGTGGGGGCCTTTATAGTTTTTTTTCTGGCCATGCTTCGAATTCATTTGCATTAGCTGTATTTTTTGGTAGTATATTTAAATTTCATAAATTATTTTTTATAAGCTTAATTTTTATTGCATCGATGGTCTCATATAGCAGAATATATATAGGTGTTCACTACCCTTTAGATATATTATTTGGTTCTATCTTTGGAATTTTAAGTGGCATAGTTTTTTCATTACTTTGGAATAAGATCCAAATTAAGCGATCAAACTAAATCTGAATTTAGTCTTATGCTCATATCTTTCACCTGGTTTTAATAAAGTTTCTGGGAAATGAGAAATATTTGGAGAATTTGAAAATTTTTGTGTTTCAAAGCAGATACCTTCGAAACTTAAGGGAGTAAAAATTACAATACCAGGCTGATTAGTATACACTTCCATTTTAATTTTACTATTTGGGTTAAAAATACTAGCTGCTGCTTCTTTTGACTTATTTAAAACATAATAATCATCAATACGATTTTCTCCGATAGGTTTAAAATTTCTATAATCAAATTTTGTACCAGTTACATTTATGATTTTTCCTGAAGGGACAAGATTATTTTTTAATTCTAGATAATAATCAGAATTTATTTTTAAAAAGCTTGAATTTATTGGATTATTACCATTAAGATTAAAGTAAGAATGGTTTGTTAAATTGATATGTGTAGGTTTATCTGTCTTTGCTAAGTATGAAATCTGTAATTCATTTTCAATTAAGGCATATTTAATTTTCACAGTTATATTCCCTGGGAAACCGCTTGATCCATCTTTACACTTATATTCAAAAGAAATGCTTTGATTCTTATTATAATTAATTACTTTCCAGTTTTTTTTATTCCATCCACTTATACCGCTATGAAGTAAAACTCCATTTTTATTTTCTATTTTAATTTTTTTTCCTTCAATTAAAATTGGATTCTCGAGCCTTCCTGCATATCTACCCATAATTGCACCTCGAGACCAAGTATCACCTAAATAATCTTCCTTTTTTTTAAACCCCTTAACTATATTTACGAAATTGTTATTAGAATTCTTTACCCATAATTCTTGAAGAATTGCTCCGTAAGTAAGAAATTTCGCTTTAAAAAAATTATTATTAATTGAATATTGATTCAATGATTTTCCTTTAAAAGCTCTGGATATTTTTTCTGAAATTTTCTTAGTCTTGGAATGGACACATTTTTCACGTAAGGGTTATCAGGATTATTTTTTTCGTAATCTTGATGATATCGCTCAGCGTAGTAAAATTTTTCTAAAACTTTAATTTCCGTAATTATATCTTTTTGAAAATAATTCCCGTCTTCTAAAATTTTAACATAGTTTTCTATGGTCTGTTTTTCTTTCTCTGTTTTGTAGAATGCGATGGAACGATATTGTGAACCGTAATCAGGGCCTTGTCTATTTGGAGTTGTGGGATCGTGCGACCCGAAAAATACCTGTACCAATGTTCCATATGAAACTATATTTGGGTCATAGATTACTTCTACTGCCTCTGCGTGTCCAGTTCTTCCTGTTCCAATTTGATAATAATTTGGATTTTTTGTAAAACCACCAGCATAGCCTGAATAAACCTCAATAACACCCTTAACACTTTCATATATAGCTTCTACGCACCAAAAGCACCCAGATGCAAAATAAGCTTTCTCATAATTGTTTTGTATTAATTTTTTAGGTGTCCAAATCGTTTCAATATTGTCAGTTGGTTTTGGGTTTGAAATGCATGTTTGAAGGACAAGTATGCATAAAACTGTTATAATTTTCATTGATTTATATTTAAGTTTACAAAATTAAAATCCGGAGCAATAAAATTCAGAAAATTATTTTTAAAAATAAAAATGAATTATTTTATTAATCCTGCTAAATAATCTCCAACTTCTGAAGTTGATAAGCCTTTACTACCTTTTTCAGTCAAGTCTTGTGTCACTTTGCCTTCTTTTAGAGACCAATTTACTGCATTTCTTATTTCTTCTCCCTCTTTTTTCATGTTGAAACTCATCTCAAACATCATAGCAGCAGACAAAATTGTTCCTAGTGGGTTTGCAATACCAAGGCCTGCAGCTTCAGGGAATGATCCATGAATAGGCTCATAAAGTGCATTTTTTAATCCTAAAGAGGCAGATGGCATTAAACCCATCGATCCAGAAATAACTGATGCTTCATCAGTTAGTATATCTCCAAAAAGATTTTCTGTTATAAGGACGTCGTATGAGTTTGGCCATTGAACCAATCTCATCGCAACTGCATCTACAAATTCATATGACACATCGACTTTGGGATAGCTTTTTTCAAGATCTTGTACTGTCTCCCTCCAAAGACGTGAACTTTCTAAAACATTTGCTTTGTCAACACAGCACAGTTTTTTTGATCTTTTCATTGCTATTTCGAAGCCCTTTATAGCAAGTCTTTTAATCTCATTACGCGAGTATGTACAAGTATCGAAAGCTGTATTACCATTATCTTTCCTTCCACGATCACCGAAGTAAATACCTCCAGTTAATTCTCTCAAAAAAATAAGATCTGTACCTTCAATCCTTTCTCTTTTAAGAGGAGATTTGTCTAATAATGAAGGAAATGTAAATGTAGGCCTCACATTAGCAAATAAACCTAGCTTTTTTCGCATCTCAAGTAATCCTTGTTCAGGTCTTATTTTTGCGGATGGATCATTATCAAATTTAGGATCACCAATAGCACCGAAGAGAACTGCATCTGATTTAAGACAAATTTCATGAGTCTCTTTTGGATATGGATGCCCAACACTATTTATAGCAGAAGCTCCCATAAGTGCATGTGTCCATTCAATATTATGGTTGTATTTTTTTGCTACAGCTTTAGAGACTTTTACGGCCTGTTCAATTACTTCAGGGCCGATTCCATCTCCTGCTAAAAGGGCTATTTTTAGATGCATTTTTCAAGATT
This sequence comes from uncultured Bacteroidota bacterium, assembly GCA_902616905.1. Classification (GTDB taxonomy): domain Bacteria; phylum Bacteroidota; class Bacteroidia; order Flavobacteriales; family Flavobacteriaceae; genus MS024-2A. The sequence goes on along the minus strand of CACMUP010000021.1, from coordinate 11,518 downwards.
AAATAATATTTAACATTTTTTCTGTTGCTTTTATTGCTGAAACAGTTTGGTCAGAATCCAAACCTCTTGTTTTAAACTTAGTTTTTCCATTATTCCATGTTATAGTTGTCTCACACAACGCATCTGAGTTACTTCCTGGAGGAATACGAACAGCATAATCAACTAGTTTTGGTAAATTAATTTTTTGTTTATCATAAACTTTTTTTAGTGCATTCCAGAATGCATCATATTGTCCGTCACCTGATGCATTTTCTTCAAAAGATTTATTTAATATTTGTAGAGAAACACTTGTGCTAGGTTTAAGCCCTTTTGAATGTGTTAAAACATAAGAATTTATTTTTACTTTACTAGGGATGTTGTTTCCCAAAACATCAGAAATTATGAAAGGTAAATCTTCTGCCGTTACTCTTTCCTTTCTGTCACCCAGTTCTATAACCCTTTGTGTTACTTTTTTGAGTTCGCTTTCATTTAAAGTTAAACCTAGTTCTTGCAAGTTTTTTTGAATATTAGATTTTCCTGATGTTTTTCCTAGCGCATATTTCCTTTTTCTTCCAAAGCGTTCAGGGAGTAAATCATTAAAATATAAATTATTCTTATTGTCACCATCAGCATGTATACCAGCTGTTTGAGTAAAAACATTTTCTCCTACAATTGGTTTATTAGCTGGAATCCTAAATCCTGTTAATGTTGCCACAATCTCACTGACTTTGTAAAGGGAACTTTCTCTAATACTTATTTCTATATCGGGTAAAAAATCATTAATTACCGCAACAACACTTGCGAGTGGGGTATTACCAGCTCTTTCTCCCATTCCATTTACTGTCAAATGTAGGCCCTTAATACCAGCTTTGATTGCCTCCATAGTATTAGAGACACTTAAATCATAATCATTATGGCCATGGAAATCAAAATGATTATCAGGATAACGACTCACAATTTCATTTATAAAGTCATATGTCTTTTCAGGAGTTAAAACACCTAAAGTGTCAGGTAACAAAATCCTTGATACAGGTTGCTGCGTTATAAAATCTAAATATTGAAAAACATATTCTTTTGAATTGGACATTCCATTACTCCAATCTTCGAGATATACATTTGAAATAAAACCTTCTTTTTCTGCTTGCATTATACTTTTAGAAATTTTTTTAAAATGTTCTAAAGGTTTCTGCTTTAATTGATTTTCTAAATGATTTAACGAGCCCTTTGTGAGAAGATTTTGAACTTTTGCACCTGTTTTTTTCATCCATTCTAAAGAGGCTCCATTGTCAATAAAAGTTAAAACTTCAATTCTTTCTAAATAGTTATTTGATCTTCCCCATGTCGTGATTTCTTTTACAGCTTCAAGTTCACCTCTAGATACTCTAGCCGACGCTATTTCAATTCTATCAATATTAAGTTCTTGAAGTAATAATTTTGCAAGGGTAAGCTTTTCAGGTATAGAAAAAGAAACTCCGGAAGTCTGTTCTCCATCTCTAAGGGTGGTATCCATTATTTCAATTTTATGCCCCATAAATTATAATTAAACTACTAAAATGGAGTTTTTAAGGCAAAATCTTGAATTTCAGATTTTAAATTTTTTAGATAATCAATATCATCATATCCATTCAACATGTTTTCTTTTTTGTAAGAATTTATTTCAAAAATTTCTGAGATTGCTATGGACTCAATAGTAATTTTCTGTTTAGGTAGATCTATCTCTATTTCGGTATTTGGATCATTGTGAATTTTTTCAAAAATTTTATTAAGGAAATCAACTGATACTTGAACGGGGAGAACACCTATATTTAAACAATTATTTTTAAATATATCAGCGAAAAAACTTGAGACGACACAACGAAATCCATAATCGTAAATCGCCCATGCAGCATGTTCTCTTGAGGATCCAGAACCGAAATTATAACCTCCAACTAAAATTTTTCCAGAGTATGAACTATTATTCAATACAAAATTTTCTTTAGGGCTATTATCTTGATTAAATCTCCAATCCCTGAATAAATTATCTCCAAATCCTCTTCTTTCAGTAGCTTTTAGAAAACGTGCAGGAATTATTTGATCTGTGTCTACGTTTTCAATCGGTAGAGGCACTGCTGTACTTTTTAATATATTAAATGAATCGTAAGCCATAATATTTACATTAGATTTCTTGGATCAGTTATTTTTCCTGTTATAGCAGCTGCAGCAGCTACAGTCGGACTTGCTAATAGTGTTCTTGCACCTGGACCTTGTCTTCCTTCAAAATTTCTATTAGAAGTACTAACGGCATATTTACCAGCGGGAATTTTATCTTCGTTCATAGCAAGACATGCAGAACAACCTGGCTCCCTTAGTTTAAAATTAGCAGCTTCAAAAATTTCAAGTAATCCCTCGTCCTTAATAGCCTTCATCACTTTGTGAGACCCTGGAACAAGCCAAGCAGTAACCTTATCATCTCTTTTTCTACCTTTCACTATTTTCGCAAAAGCTCTAAAGTCCTCTATTCTTCCATTGGTGCAACTTCCTATAAATACGTAATCAATTGGTTTACCAATCATAGTATCACCCTCATTGAAACCCATATAATTAAGGGATTTGACAAAGGTTTCAATACTTCCCTTAATGTCTTCTTTTTTTGGAATAACTTTTGTGATACTTATTCCCATGCCTGGATTTGTTCCGAAAGTTATCATTGGGTCTATTTCAGAACCTTCAAAAATGAATTCTTTATCAAATATTGCATTCTCATCAGTGTAGAGCGTTTCCCAGTATTTCATTGCTTTTTTCCATTTGTCTCCTTTAGGTGTATATTCTTTTGCTTCAATATAGTTAAAGGTTTTTTCATCAGGGGCAATCATGCCGCCTCGAGCACCCATTTCAATACTTAAATTACAAACTGTCATTCTACCCTCCATACTCATTTCTTTAAAAACTTCACCTGCATATTCAATGAAATAACCTGTTGCACCAGATGTGCTAAGCTTCGAGATGATAAAAAGAGCTATGTCTTTTGGAGTTACTCCATTATTGAGTTTACCATTTATAGAAATACGCATTTTTTTTGGTTTGGTCTGCATGATGCATTGACTTGTTAGAACCATTTCAACTTCAGATGTGCCAATTCCAAATGCTACAGCACCAAAAGCACCATGAGTTGATGTGTGAGAATCCCCACAAACTATTGTTGCCCCTGGCAATGTAATACCATATTCTGGTCCAACAACATGTACGATACCATTTTTTTCATGACCTAAACCCCAATATGAAATACCATATTTCTTTGCATTATTTTCGAGTGCTTGGAGTTGTTTTCTAGATAATGGATCAGATACAGGTAAGTGTTGATTTAAAGTAGGTGTATTATGATCTGCTGTAGCAAAAGTTTTATTTGGATACAAAACAGAGTTTTTTCTTTTTTCAAGACCTAGAAAAGCTACGGGACTTGTTACCTCATGTATCATATGGCGATCTATAAAGAGAACATCAGGGCCATTGTTAATACTCTTAACAATATGTGAATCCCATACTTTGTCAAAAAGAGTTTTTTTCATTTAAAATTAAGTTTTAATTCAAAGGTTACTATTTTCTATAATCTTCGGTAGGTCTTTATCACTTATTTCTTTTTGTCGATCAGCTGTAATCAGAAATTGCTGGTAAACCTTATCCAATTGTAATTTATCCAATTCATATCCAATTTTTTTAGCACGGTATGCTAGTGCTGCTCTTCCTGAACGAGCAGTTAATACAATTGATGACTCTGTTACTCCCACGTCTTTTGGATCAATAATTTCATAAGTTTCTCTTTTTTTAATTACACCATCTTGATGAATTCCTGAAGAATGAGCAAAAGCATTTGCTCCTACAATTGCTTTATTTGGTTGAACAGGCATTGCCATGCTATCAGACACTAACTGGCTAATTTCATATAATTTTTTTGAATGAATTTTTGTGTCAAGATTCAAATTAGGATGTTGACGTAATATCATGACTACTTCTTCTAAAGAAGTATTTCCAGCACGTTCGCCTATTCCATTAATTGTACATTCTATTTGTCGTGCACCATTTTGAATACCAGCAATAGAATTTGCGGTGGCAAGACCCAAGTCGTTATGGCAGTGGCAAGACAGAGTTGCTTTGTGTATATCTTTAACATTATCTTTTAAATATTTTATTTTTGCCCCGTATTCCTCAGGCAAACAGTATCCAGTTGTGTCTGGGATATTTAGAACCGTAGCTCCAACTTTGATAACCTCCTCGCAAATACGAGCAAGGTATTTATTTTCAGTTCTTCCCGCGTCTTCTGCATAAAATTCAACATCATCAACATAACTTTTTGCATAAGAAACAGCAGCTACAGCTCTTTCTATAATTTTTTCTGGGGTTGATCTAAATTTATAGCGTATATGGCTTTCGGAAGTACCTATTCCTGTGTGGATTCTTGGTCTTCTTGCCGATTTTAAAGCTTGGGCAGCAACATCAATATCTTTTTTTACGGCTCTTGTCAATCCGCAAACACGTGCATTTTTAACTAGTTTCGAAATGTTTTCGACGGATTTGAAATCCCCTGGACTTGAAATAGGAAAACCAGCTTCTAAAACATCCACACCAAGGTTATCTAATTTCTCTGCAATTTTTAGTTTTGTTTCAGAGTCTAATTTACATCCTGGAACTTGCTCTCCATCTCGTAAAGTAGTATCAAAAATTTCAACAAACTCCATTTTTGGTTTTAAAAAAAATTTTTGTTTAATATACTAAAGTAATTTATGAATTTGACTAAGATAAAAATACCTATTTTTGTATTACAATATTCGATTATATAAACATTAGGCTAATCATCTAACTTTTAATAACTTATATTAAATAGATTACAATGACAAATGACCAGAAAGATAATTTGTTTGTTTTAGTTAAATCTTTAACGAAATCTGAAAAAAGACAATTTACACTTTATGTAGGGCGAATGGATTCGAATGAAAACTCTAAATTTCTTAATCTCTTTCATTTACTAGATAAAATGAATCGCTATGATGAAAAAATCATTTTAAATAAGGGCATAGTAACTAAGCAACAGCTTTCGAATCTAAAAGCACACCTTTACAAACAAATTTTAATTAGTTTAAGGATGAATCCTATGCACAAAAATATTCGTATCCAGATTAGAGAACAGTTGGACTTTGCAACTATCTTGTATCAAAAAGGATTATATAAACAAAGCTTAAAAGTTTTAGAGAAAGCCAAAATATTAGCAAGGAAACATGAAGAAAAAAATGTTGCATATGATATTGTAGAGTTAGAAAAAGTTATTGAATCACAATATATTACAAGAAGTTTGAGTAATCGTACTGATACTCTTATCCAAGAATCAGAAGAACTTCGTATTCAAAACAATCTTACTACTAAACTATCCAATCTTTCTCTTCAACTTTATGAAAGACTTATAAAAGCTGGATATGCTAAAAGTGATCAAGAATTCAGAGAAATAACACAATTTTTTTACGGAAACTTACCAAAATTTGACTATGATAGCCTAGGTTTCAGAGAAAAATTATGGTATTATAAGGCTCATGTTTGGTATAGTTTTCTAACTCAAGATTTTTTGTCAACCTACAGATATGCTTCAAAATGGGTAGAAATGTTTGAGAAATCTCCGTCAATGATAAGCATACATCCTGTTTTTTACCTCAAAGGGAACAATTATCTAATGGAAAGTTTAGCCTTAATAAAATATCCTTCAAAATTCAAAGATGTTTTAAATCAAATGCAATATTGGACAAATCATGATAGTTTTCCAAAAAATGATAATCTTAAAGCACTTAGTTTTCAATTTTATTATAACAACAAGTTAAATATTCATTTTTTAGATGGCAGTTTTGAAAGAGGACTAATTTTAATACCTGAAATTAAAAAAGGAATAAAAGATTTTAGTAATCAAATTGATCCACATCATATAATGATGTTCTATTACAAAATTGCTTGTATTTATTTTGGTTCAGAGGATTACGAAAATTGCATAGTTTTTTTAGATAAAATTATTAGTAACAAAAAATTAAAAATGCGAGAGGATTTACTTTGTTTTTCAAGAGTGCTAAATATTTTTGCTCATTATGAAGCAGGGTTTGATTATCATTTAGAAACTCATCTTCGTGACACGTATAAATTTTTAATAAAAATGAATGATTTACATGAGGTACAAAAAGCAATGATAAGATTTGTAAGGGGTCTAGGAGATATATATCCTCACGAATTAAAAACAGCATTTGAAACATTATATAAGGAATTAATACAATATGAAAATGATCCATATGAAAGAAGATCATTTCTTTATTTAGATATACTTTCTTGGCTAGAAAGCAAAATTAAAAACGAGCCCATAGCAAATATAATTAGTAAAAAAGCATCATCAATTAATCGTAAAGAACGTTCCTCCATATCCCCACTTTCTCAGGATTTACGTTAAAAAGGAGTTTGTCATTCTTTATTGGATGATTTATTTCAATCATTTTGGCCATTAAACTAATACCTCCATTCTTATTACTTCTTGCAGCACCATATTTAAGATCTCCTTGGATTGGATATCCGTAACTACTAAGTTGTGAACGAATTTGATGGTGACGACCAGTTTCAAGGGATATTTCAAGTAAAGTGTATTTATTAAAATATTGGATACACTTAAAATGTAGTATAGCTTTTTTACTATTTAGAACCTCTTTGTTATGAGCTTTTGATCTGTTTTTTTTTTTATCTCTAGTCATCCAATGTATTAACGTTCCTTCTTCTTCTGGAAATAATTTTTCTACAATTGCCCAGTAAACTTTTTTTGTTGTTCTTAATTTAAATTGATAGTTTAACCTACTTAATGCTTTTGAAGTTTTTGCAAAAACTAGCAATCCACTAGTTGGGCGATCTAACCTGTGTACAACACCCAAATACACATTTCCTGGCTTATTGTATTTTATTTTCAAATAGGATTTGATTAGATCTGGAAGTGTAACATCATTAGTTTTATCACCTTGTGACAGCTCACCAGATTTTTTATTTACAACAATAATATGATTGTCTTCAAAAATAATACGGTTTTCTATTTCCAAAATTAATATTGTTCACTTTCATTTGGAAAATTTTTGGATTTTACATCTTTTCCATATTTAGTTAATGCTTGATGAATAATTTTATCTAGATCACAATATCTTCTTAGAAAACGAGGACTAAACTCTTTATTCATCCCTAACATATCGTGCAATACTAGAACTTGTCCATCCACATTAACACCTGCACCAATTCCAATGGTAGGGATTTTTATGGAATCAGTTGCTTTTTTAGCCAGTAAAGCAGGTATTTTTTCTAAAACAAGCCCAAAACAACCAATTTTTTCTATTAGTTTTACTTCATGAAGTAATTGTTCGGCCTCCTTTTTTTCTTTCGCACGAACTGTATAAGAACCAAATTTATAAATTGATTGAGGTGTAAGTCCCAGGTGCCCCATAACGGGAATACCAGCCTGTATAATTCTTTCTACAGAGTCTTTAACTTGCTCTCCTCCTTCAACCTTTACAGCATGAGCACCCGATTCTTTCATTATGCGAATAGCTGATCTTAGAGCTTCTTTTGAATCGGACTGATATGTACCGAAAGGCAAATCAACTACGACTAAAGATCTTTTTGCAGCCCTTACAACCCCACTCGCATGATAAATCATTTGGTCTAATGTTATAGGGAGAGTAGTTTCATGACCTGCCATAACATTTGAGGCAGAATCACCTACTAATATAATATCAATTCCAGCATTATCAACTAGTCCTGCAAATGAATAGTCATACGCTGTAAGCATTGCTATTTTTTGACCATTTTGTTTCATTTCCTGCAATGATTTGGTCGTAACTCTACTATATTTTTTGTCAGTCATGTCTTCTATATTTTGTAAAAATAACATGTTTTGTTTTTAGAAATGATTACAAAATCATGAAAATTATTTTTTTATTACTAACCTGTCATGCTGTCAGGTTAAATCTTCTGGCATAGTGATTGGACGATATGAATTGAAAAAATATAAAATCATGAGCAAAATAATAGGTATTGATTTAGGAACAACAAACTCTTGTGTTTCCGTTATGGAAGGTAACGAGCCAGTAGTTATCCCAAATGCGGAAGGAAAAAGAACGACACCTTCTGTAATTGCTTTTGTTGAAGGTGGTGAAATTAAAGTTGGAGATCCAGCAAAGAGACAAGCCGTTACAAATCCAACAAAAACAATAGCTTCAATCAAACGTTTTATGGGAAATAAATTTTCTGAGTCAAAAAATGATATCCAATCGGTTGCATACAAAGTAGTTAAAGGTGACAATAATACACCAAGGGTTGATATAGATGGAAGAATGTATAGTCCTCAGGAGCTCTCTGCTATGACGTTGCAAAAAATGAAAAAAACTGCAGAAGACTATCTTGGTCAGGATGTTACTGAAGCTGTTATCACAGTGCCTGCTTATTTCAATGATTCACAACGACAAGCTACAAAAGAAGCGGGAGAGATAGCCGGTCTCAAAGTTCAAAGAATTATTAATGAACCAACTGCAGCTGCACTTGCATATGGACTGGACAAAAAAGGTTCTGATAGAAAAATAGCAGTTTATGATCTTGGTGGAGGCACTTTTGATATTTCTATCTTAGAGCTTGGAGATGGTGTCTTTGAAGTTCTTTCTACGAACGGAGATACACATCTAGGTGGTGATGATTTTGATCAAGTGATAATAAATTTTTTAGCAGAAACTTTTCAGAAAGAAGAATCTATTGACTTAAGAAAAGATCCAATGGCATTACAACGTCTTAAAGAAGCTGCTGAAAAAGCAAAAATAGAATTATCTTCTTCTACCCAGACAGAAATTAATTTACCATACGTAACTGCCACTGAGTCGGGACCAAAACATTTAGTAACTTCTCTCACACGTGCTAATTTTGAAAAGCTATCAGACGATTTAGTAAAAAGATCAATGACTCCTGTAAAAAAAGCTCTTGACGATGCAGGCTTATCAACAGGAGATATTGACGAAGTTATCTTAGTAGGCGGTTCAACTCGTATACCTGTTATTCAGGAAGAAGTTGAAAAGTTTTTTTCTAAAAAGCCATCAAAAGGTGTAAATCCTGATGAAGTCGTGGCAATTGGAGCTGCGATCCAAGGGGGAGTTTTAACTGGAGATGTGAAAGATGTATTATTATTAGATGTAACTCCTTTGTCTCTGGGAATTGAAACAATGGGTGGTGTAATGACAAAATTAATAGACTCAAATACAACAATTCCCACAAAAAAATCTCAAATTTTTTCAACTGCAGCAGATAATCAACCTTCTGTTGAAATTCATGTTTTACAAGGTGAACGTTCAATGGCAAATGATAATAAAACCATTGGCCGGTTTCATCTTGATGGAATCCCACCAGCACAAAGAGGAACTCCTCAAATTGAAGTAACTTTTGATATTGATGCTAACGGAATTATTAAAGTTAGTGCTTTAGATAAAGCCACAAATAAATCTCAAGACATACGTATAGAAGCTTCTTCAGGTTTGACAGAAGAAGAAATTGAAAAAATGAAAAAAGAGGCTGAGGCAAATGCCGACGCAGACAAAAAAGTCAAAGAGGAGGCTGAAAAAATGAATAGTGCTGATCAAATGATTTTTCAAACTGAAAAGCAACTAAAAGAATTTGGAGATAAACTCTCAGATGACAAAAAAGCTCCAATTCAAAGTGCATTAGAAGAGCTTAGAAAAGCTCACGGGTCAAAGAATTTAGATCAAATTGATAAAGCTTTAGAAAAGATAAACAACGCTTGGAAAAATGCGTCTGAGGAAATGTATAAAGCCCAAGCCGAAGCTAATAATTCAAATCCTGATGGAACTGAACCAAAAAATACAAAAGAATCAAAAAAAGAAGGAGATGATGTGCAAGACGTAGATTTTGAAGAGGTGAAAGAATAAAGCTTTAAGTCAAATTAAAATAAAACTACTAATTAAACCTTCTGTTCGATAATTATCACGGAAGGTTTTTGATTTATGTATCATCAGAGAAAATGATTTTATAACTATTAGATGATGTAATGAAAAAAAAACAAACATTAGCAATTGTAAATGAAATCTGTAAAAACACCTTAATGGAAACTTTACAAATCGAATACGTAGATGTTGGAGAAAATTTTTTACAAGCTCGAATGCCTGTAAATAAAAGAGTATTTCAACCAGACGGGATATTACATGGAGGAGCAACAGCAGCACTTGCTGAGAGTGTTGGAAGTGCAGCTGTTTTCGTATTAAATAAAAATCCAAAGGCAGTTGTTAGGGGAATTGAAATCACTGCAAATCATTTAAAAAGTATTTCCAAAGGATATGTATATGCTACAGCCAAACCGATTAACAATGGAAAAAGGATACAATTGTGGGAAATACGTGTAACCGATGAAGATGATAATATGATCTCGATTTGTAAGTTAACAACATTTATAAAAAATGCTTAAGAATATTTTATTTTAAAATATATTTGTGAATTAAATCAATTTAGATGAAGAGCGTTATAATTTGTGATATGGAGGGCGTTATTCAGGAAATGAATAAAGGAGCTCTAGAGATGTTTGGTTATACAAAAAAAGAACTAATTGGAAAAAAGAGAGTATCTATTTTTTCCCCAGGGGAAATTGTAATCCAAAATGTTTTAGGATGGTTGGAAGTAGCTAACAAGAAGGGGAAATCTTTAGTTAAAACAAATTTTATTAAAAAAGATGGTTCAAAGTTCAATGCTGAGATATTAATTACTCCAAATTTTGCGAATGGAAAAGATAAACCTCAAACTGGTTATTGTGGTATTACTAAAGAAATTAGTGAAGAAGTAAATATTCCTATTAATTTAACTACTAAAATCATAAAAGGTATTGCAATAACTAGAGGAGGTTTCACTTTAGCATCAATTCTTCCAATGGTAATCGTGTCTGTAATATTAAGTCAATATAACTCTTTATCCATTTTCAATAGTATAATCTCTATTATAGGTGTAATATGTGTTCACATTTTTGGGAATCTATATAATGATTATTTTGATGTAAAGTCAGGGACAGATGAAAACAACAACGAATATTTTAATGTCGGGGATAAATCACTAATATTAAGAGGAGCCCAAATTTCAGGAGGAAGTAGAGCAATTGAGCTTGGACTTATAACTTTAAAAAACACAAAAAAATTAGGGACTATTATGATTGCTAGTGCCCTGTTTTGTGTAATAATTCTTTCCACAAATATTTTCTTGCAGACAGGTTCTTTAAATAATATTTATGCAATAATAATAATTGGAATTATAGGCTCCCTTCTTGCTTATTTTTATACTGCTGAACCTTTGAGATTATCTGCGAGAAAAGGTTTAGGGGAACTAACTATATTTTTAACATTTGGTCCTTTGTTAACCTTGGGTAGCTTTTTTGCAATGTCAAATTCTGAAATTGCAATTAATTTTGAAGTATTTAAGTTGTTTTTTTTGATCGGTATACCTCTAGGGCTACTTACAACAAATATTC
>CACMUP010000020.1 GCA_902616905.1 uncultured Bacteroidota bacterium | reverse complement strand
TGTTATCCCTCCCAATGAAAACAGAACCTTCCTATCAAATATGGTATACGAGGGTAAAAAATTGTATTTACAAGATCTAATTTTACCTAATGAAGAAGATAAAATAAAAATTGCATACACAGAAAATGAAATTGAATGGGTTAAAGAAAATGAAACCTACATATGGCAATATTTCATTGAAAAACAAATACTTTATAAAACAGATCCTGAATTTATAGATCGTTTTTTAGAACCAGCACCATTTTCAAAATTTTATTTGCAATTAGATAATGAGTCGCCAGGAAAAGTTGGTCGTTGGATAGGGTGGCAGATTGTTAAATCTTACCACAAAAATAATCCAGAAATTTCTTTAAAAAAATTAATAAAAACCTCACCCCAAGAGCTTTTTAATTTATCAAAATATAAACCAAAAAGATAATGTCAATACATAAAAAAACAAACATTTCAATTGATGTCAATTTAGATGAAAATAATATTCCACTAGAGATGAAATGGAATGCCCCTGATGGAGGTGTTTCACAAATGGATACTAAAGCAATTTTACTTTCATTATGGGATTCGAATAAAAAAGAGACATTAAAAATAGATTTATGGGTAAAAGAAATGCCTTTAGATCAAATGCAATTATTTTTTTATCAAACTTTAGTTTCACTTAGTGATACTTTTTACAGAGCTACTCAAGACGAAAAAATGACTGAAACAATGAAGGATTTTTGCGATTATTTTGCAGAAAAATTAAATCTTAAGCATGATAATGTTTAAGCATTAACCTAATTCAGAATTTAAATTTTCAATATAATTTAATATATCATCACCACCTCTATTTTTTAAAGACGATGTGACAAAAATTGGAGGAAGTGATTCCCAAACTTCGCGTATCATAATTTGTTTGTAAGAATTTATTTTTTTATTCATTGCATGAGTTTTAAGCTTGTCAGATTTTGTGAAAATTATTGAAATAGGAATTTGGTTTTTTACCAACCATCTCATAAAATTTATATCAATACGCTGTGGATCGTGACGAATATCAATAAGTAAAAAAGCATTAATTAATTGTTTACGCTTAATAAAATAGGTTTTGATAAATGATTGAAATATTTGCTTTTTTGTTTTGGAAGTATTAGCATATCCATATCCAGGTAAGTCAACCAAATACCATTTGTTATTTATTAAATAATGGTTTATTAATTGAGTTTTTCCTGGTTTTGATGAGGTTTTGGCAAGTCCTTTTCTCTTACTAATAGAATTAATTAATGAAGATTTTCCCACATTTGATCTACCAATAAAAGCGTATTCAGGAAGGTTATTATTTGGACATTTTTCTATATCGGTATTACTAATAACAAAGCTTGCAGATTTGACAAACATGATTTTTTAGAAATTTTTATAGTTTAGCCATTTTTGTAGGATAGTATTAAATTTATCGGGGTGTTCCATCATAGGAGCATGACCGCATTTGTCTATCCAGTATAAGTCTGAATTAGGAAGTAATTCATAAAATTCTTCAGCTACATTAGGGGGAGTCACAGTATCCTGTTTGCCCCAAATAATAGCTGTAGGGGTCTCCATTTTAGGCAATTCTTTGGACATATTGTGTCTTATTGCACTTTTTGCAAGGGCTAGTGTACGCACTAATTTATTTCTATCATTTACAGATTCAAAAACCTCATCAACTATTTCTTTAGTTGCAATTTTTGGGTCGTAGAAGACTGCTTCACTTTTTTTCTTTATGTATTCATAGTCTCCTCTTTTTGGATATCCGTCTCCTAAATTATTTTCATATAACCCTGAACTTCCAGTGAGTACAAGACCCTTTACAAGTTTTGGATATTTATTTGTATAAAGCAAGCCAACATGTCCACCTAAGGAATTACCAAGGAGAACAAAATCATTTAATTCTTTAAAATTTATGAATTTATGCAAAAAATCAGATAGAGATTTAACTGAGGTATTTAGTACTGGAAGGGAATACACAGGGAGTTCAGGAATAATAATTTGATAGTCTTTTTTTGAAAAATAATCCAAAACTCCTTTAAAATTACTTAACCCACCCATTAATCCGTGAAGAATTATCAGGGGCTGCCCTTTACCAGATTCTAGATAACGAAACTCTTCTTTTTGGATAATTTTATTAAACACCCTTAACCGACTTATTTGCTCCAAATATAGACATTTACATTTTAGCTTACGTTTTATTTTTTTTTCAAACTAACTAAATGAAAAAATAATATATGTGTCAAAACTTATTAACATTGTGGTAAATTGTGGTAAATTGTGGTAAATATCGTTTATATTTGATATATATAATAAAGTATAAATGCAACATTTGATTGGAACACACGAATGTAAGGTAGATACTAAAGGCAGAATTATGATGCCAGTTGCAATAAAAAAACAACTATCTAAAGTTGGGGACGATAGTTTTGTTTTAAAACGTGCTGTTTTTAATCCTTGTTTAGAGCTTTATCCTATTAAAGAATGGAAACATTTGATGCAAAAAGTTAATGCTTTAAATCGTTTTAATAAAATAAACAATGACTTTATAAGAAGATTTAATGCTGGAGTTAAAACAATAGAGATGGATGCTTCGGGAAGACTTTTGATTCCTAAAGACTTAATTAATCATGCAAAGATTAATAAGCATATTGTCATTTCGTCAGCAATCAATATTCTTGAAATTTGGGATAAATCACTTTATGAAAATGCTATTAATGAAGCTACTCTTGATTTTGGTGAGTTAGCTGAAGAAGTTATGGGAGACAAATATGATGACACAATTTCATAGTCCTGTTTTACTAGATGAAGCAATTCATGGACTAAAAATTAGTCCAAAAGGAGTTTATATTGATGCGACTTTTGGCGGAGGGGGTCATTCCAGGGCAATTTTGGATGTGTTAAATAAAGAAGGCCGCTTATTAAGCTTTGATCAAGATGAAGACACCTATGAAAATAAGATTAATGATACTAGATTTGAATTTATTTCTGCAAATTTCAATCATCTTTCCCAGTATTTGAAATATTATGGTATAGAATCCGTTGACGGAGTTTTGGCTGACTTTGGCGTTTCATCTCATCATTTTGATGTAGCATCTAGAGGATTTTCTATTCGTAAATCAGGGAGGTTAGATATGAGAATGAATCAAAACCAAAAGCTTGATGCACACTACATAATAAATAATTATGAAGAAAAAGATTTAAACAATCTTTTTTTTAACTATGGGGAAGTAAGAAACTCAAAAAAAATCTCAAAACAAATTTTAAGTTCAAGAAAAAAGAGAGATATAAATACAACCAGTGATCTGGTAGAATTATTAAAACCTTTAGCGCCATTCAGGTATCAAGAAAAATTTTTGGCTCAAATTTTTCAAGCTATTCGTATCGAAGTAAATAATGAAATAGAAGTTTTAAAATCTTTTCTAGAACAAGCAACAAAAAGCTTAAAGACGGGAGGTAGGATAGTTTGCATATCATATCATTCTCTTGAGGATCGTTGTGTTAAAAGGTACATTCGATTTGGAAATTTTGAAGGGAATGATGAAAAAGATTTTTATGGAAATTCTTTAAGGGTCCTAAGAAACATTGGTAGAGTGGTTGTCCCATCTGAAAAAGAAATTAAAATAAACAAAAGAGCACGAAGTGCTAAAATGAGAATAGCTGAGAAAATATGAATAATCTAAGATCAATTTTAAATATTGATTTTCTTGTTAGAGAAAATGCTGTAAAGAATTGGAGAATGATTTTATTCCTTTCTTTTTTGGCTGTAGTAATGATTTCATCAGGACATAGTGCAGATAAAAAAATCTTTAAAATAGCATTCCTTAATGGTGAAATTAAAAAATTAAAAAGTGATTTTATTGAGGGAAAAAAAGAACTTTTAAGATTAAAAAAAGAGTCTTCAATTATTGGTAAACTGGGAGAAAAAGATGTAGGTCCTGCATCCTCACCTCCTATAAAAATTGTATTGATAAATGAGTGAAGAACAAAAATTTTTGAAAAAATTGATGCAAAGGTTTTACTTATTAGTGACCCTTATTTTGATATTTTCTTTCATTTTAATTTTTAAATTGATTCATATTCAATTTTATGAAAATGAAACAGGGTTAGGTATTGAGCCAGAGAGTATTGTTAAAAATGTAATTTTAGAACCCAGTAGAGGAAATATATATGCTTCAGATGGAAATATATTAGCGACATCTATTCCCCGTTATGAATTACATTGGGATTCTGTTACAACAGATGATTATTTATTCGAAACTGAAAAGAAAAAACTTGCTGATTCAATTTCATCATTAACTAGTGTGTCTTCTAAATCTTTGCTCATAAAACTCGAAAAAGCCAAAAAAAATAAAAATCGGTACTTATTAATTGCCAAGAACCTCTCATATTCAGACTACCAAAGATATAAGTCATTTCCAATTTTTAATCAAAATGTTTATCGGGGAGGATTAATAGTTGAACAAGAAATAAAGCGAGAACATCCATTGGGGAAGATTGCTGAAAGAATCATAGGTTATGAAAAACTAGGTAATAATGGTTCATATTATAGAGTTGGACTTGAGGGTGCATTCTCAGAATATTTAAGAGGGAATCCTGGTATACGATTAAAACAAAAAATTGCAAACGGACAATGGAAACCTATAAGTGACTCAAATGAAAAAGAGCCTACTGAAGGATTTGATTTATTTACAACATTAGATGTTAATATTCAAGAAATTGTTCATAATACTCTTTTAGGACAGTTAGAAAAATTTGAAGCAGAGCATGGAACAGCTGTAGTCATGGAAGTAAAAACAGGAGAAATTAAGGCCATTGCAAATTTAGGAAGAACAGATGAGGGGAAATATTATGAAAAATTAAACTATGCGGTTGGAGAGGCACATGAACCTGGATCAACATTTAAATTGATGGGAATGATTGCTGCATTAGAGGACAAAGTAATTGATTATAATTCTTTAATTGATACTGGTAAAGGAGAATTAAAATTCTTTGGTAAATATAAAGTTAAAGATTCAAAAAGAGGAGGACATGGCATAATTACTGCATCAAAAGCTTTTGAAGTTTCGTCAAATGTAGGTCTTGTAAAAATTATATATGATAACTATAAAGATAACCCTAAAAAATTTATTGATCGCCTCTACAACTTAGGTCTAAATAAAACTCTTGGTTTACCTATAAAAGGAGAAGGAATCCCGAAAATTCCTTATCCAACTGATTCAAATTGGGATGGATTAGATTTACCTTGGATGGCATACGGCTATGGGGTAGCTATTACTCCACTTCAGACTTTAGCTTTTTATAATGCAATAGCTAATGATGGAGAAATGGTAAAGCCAAGATTTATAAGTCAAATTAGCAATTTTGGAAATTTACCGACTAAAGTATTTTCAAAGCAAACTTTAAATCCTTCTGTTTGTTCAAAAGAAACATTAAATAAAGTACAAAAAATGCTCTTTAATGTTGTGGACAAAAAATGGGGTACAGCATTTAGTATAAAGGATGAATTACTATCAATGGCAGGAAAAACAGGAACTTGTCAAGTTGATTACACTTCTGATGAGGTTCAATACATATCAAGCTTTGTAGGGTATTATCCAGTAGAGAAGCCAGAATACTCGTGTATAGTTGTAATCCATAGACCAAATAAATCTATTGGATATTATGGGTCTACAGTAGCTGCTCCTGTATTTAAGACAATAGCAAAGAAAATTTTTAATGATATACCAAAAAAGATAGAAATAAGCTATTCTGAATACACAGATTTATATAACAACACAGTTCCAAATGTTGAGGGTCTTGATCAAAATGAAGCAATTAATAAATTAAAAAATAAAGGAATTACCGTAAAAGTCAAAGGTGAGGGAATTGTTAAATCACAATCAATAAAACCAGGTACTAAAATTAAGAAACAACAAAAATTATAATAGAATCATCTTGAAAACTCTAAAAGAATTATTGTATAAAGTATCAACAGAGGGTGTTTTTGGGAGTACCCTTGTGACGATATCTTCAATAAGTTTTGATAGCCGGGACATTAAGAAAAATAGTCTTTATGTAGCAAAAAAAGGTATTAATCTGGATGGAAACGATTATATAAAAATATCAATAGAAAAAGGAGCTTTAGCTATAGTTTGTGATAAGCTTCCAGAAGAATTAATTGAAGGTATTACTTACATAATTGTAAATGATACACCTAAAGCATTAGGAATTTTAGCTTCTAATTTTTATGACAATCCATCAGAAAAACTAAATCTAATTGGTATAACAGGTACTAACGGAAAAACCTCTGTTGCTTTTTGCTTATATCAGTTATTTACAACTCATTCTTTAAGATGTGGATTGATTTCTACAGTAAAAATTAAATACTTAGATAGAGAATTTCATAATAGTAGAACTACACCAGATATAATTACAACAAACAAATTACTAAATGAAATGGTGAAAGAAGATGTAAATTTTTGTTTTATGGAAGTATCTTCTCACGGAATAACTCAGGATCGTATTTATGGTCTTTCATTCAAAGCAGGAGTTTTCACAAATCTTACACATGATCATTTAGACTATCATGGAAATTTCAAAAATTATAGGGATACCAAAAAACAATTTTTTGACAATCTTCCTCATTCAGCTTTTGCATTAACAAACATTGATGATAAAAATGGATCATTTATGCTACTAAATACTAAAGCTAAAAAATACACGTATGCGACTAAATTTCATGCAGATTATATGGCAAAGATTTTAGAATGTCAATTTTCCGGGATGTTATTAAAAATTCAAAATCATGAAGTTTGGTCAAGCTTACTAGGCCATTTTAATTCACAGAATCTTTTAGCAGTTTTTGCTATAGCTGATTTGTTTAAAATTCCAACACTTAATATTTTAAAATATATAAGTAAGTTGACGAGTGCGGATGGTCGTTTTCAAAGTTTTCAGACAAAAGAAAATATAACCATTGTTGTAGATTATGCACACACACCTGATGCATTAAAAAATATTTTAAAAACAATAAATAGCATTAGAACACATAATGAAATACTTTACTTGATAATAGGATGCGGAGGAAATAGAGATAAGCAAAAAAGACCTCTAATGGGTAAAATTGCTACTGATCTTTGTGACAAAGTTATTTTTACATCCGATAATCCTAGAGACGAAGATCCATCACAAATCATTTCTCAAATGATTGAGGGTGTTGAAGCTGAAAACTATAAAAAATTCATTAAAGTTACATTAAGAGATGAAGCTATTGCATTGGCTGGAGAATTATCTAAAAAAGGGGATATAGTTGTAATTGCAGGTAAAGGTCACGAAAGATATCAAGAAATAAATGGAAAGCGACATCCATTTAATGATATAGAAGTTGCACATAAAATATTTTTAAATACGGAATAGAATGCTCTATTATTTATTTGAATTCTTAGAAATGAAATATCAACTTACTGGGGCAAGTGTATTTCAATATATTTCATTTAGAGCAGCTATTGCAACAATTTTCTCAATGGGTTTCTCTTTGTTTTTTGGAAGAAGGATAATCAATTTTTTGAGAAAGCAACAAATTGGAGAAACTATAAGAGATTTAGGACTTGACGGACAAAAAGAAAAAGAAGGAACACCTACAATGGGTGGATTAATTATCATATTGAGTACTTTATTACCTGTTATATTACTAGCGCGTTTAAATAATATATACATCATTTTATTAATGACTACAATGATTTGGATGGGTTTCATTGGATGGTTAGACGATTACATAAAAGTTTTTAAAAAAAATAAAAAAGGATTAAAAGGAAAATTTAAATTATTTGGACAAATTGTTCTAGGTGTCTTTGTTGGGACTATTCTTTTTTTTCATCCTGATGTTAAAGTTAGAACTGATGTTGAACCAATTTCGAGTCCAATACAAAATTCTACAGAGAATAAAAACATCTCAAATGATATTAAAGCGACTATAACGACTATACCTCTTTTAAAGAATAATGAATTCAATTATTATTTATTTTTAAAATGGTTCAGAGTAAATTCTAAGTACACTTGGTTAATTTTTATACCCATTGTTGTATTTATTATTACTGCAGTATCAAATGGAGCAAATCTTACTGACGGAGTTGACGGATTGGCAGCAGGAATTTCAGCAATAATTGTATTTACCTTAGCAATTTTTTCATTTGTTTCAGGTAACATAAATTTTGCATCTTATCTCAATATTATGTACATACCTAATGTTGGTGAAGTAGTTGTTTTCATTTCTGCATTTTTAGGTGCCCTTATTGGATTTTTATGGTTTAATGTATATCCAGCTGACGTATTTATGGGTGATACAGGAAGTTTAACCATCGGAGCATTAATATCTGTTATAGCAGTTATAGTGAGAAAAGAATTAATCATACCTCTTCTTTGTGGCGTATTCTTCGTTGAAACTCTATCAGTAATTTTACAAGTCACTTATTTTAAATATACCCGTATAAAAAAAGGAGTAGGTAAACGTATATTTAAAATGGCCCCATTGCATCACCATTATCAAAAATTAGGTTTTCACGAGAGTAAAATTGTAGCACGTTTTTGGATTTTGGGGATAGTTCTTGCAGTACTCTCTATAGTAACACTCAAATTAAGATGATGAATAAAAAACTTGTCATATTAGGTGCGGGTGAAAGTGGTATAGGTGCAGCGTTTTTGGGTATAAAGAAAGGTTATGATGTATTTCTTTCAGATAATGAGAATATAGGTAAAAAACTACAAAAAATTTTAGATGAAAATAATATAAGTTGGGAGTCGGGAAAACACTCTTTATCAAAGATTGAAACAGCGGACTTCATTGTAAAGAGTCCAGGTATCCCATCAGATCTTCCTTTAATTTCTTTATTGAAAAGTCAAGGAAAAAAAATTATTTCAGAAATAGAATTTGCAGCGAGACATACTTCGGCAACTTTAATTGGAATTACAGGCACAAATGGGAAAACAACCACCACTCTGTTAACCTACAAGATTTTAAAAGATGCTGGACTTAATGTTGGAATTGCAGGAAATATTGGTAAGAGTTTTGCTTTTCAGGTGGCACAAATGAATTATGATTTTTATGTGCTTGAAATAAGCAGCTTCCAACTCGATGATATAATCGATTTTGCTCCAAAAATTTCAGTAATTACTAATATTTCTCCAGACCACCTAGATCGCTATAATTACAACTTTGAAAGTTATATAAAATCAAAACTAAAAATTTTTAAGAATCAATCAAAAAAAGATTTTTTTCTATTCAATTCAGAAGATCCGATTTTAAAAAAATATTTGAAAAAACAAAAAATTAAGGCAATCAAAATATCACTAACAGCTAATAAAACCTCGATAGGCCAATTAACTGAAAAAAACAACATCACGATAAATATAAAAAACAAAAGAATTATGATAAATACAGGAAATTTTCCTCTTTCAGGAAGACACAATCTTCTAAATGCAATGGCAGCCTCAACTATTGCAAGCGTTTTAGAAATTAGTAAAGAATCTATAAGAGATAGTTTATCTGATTTTAAAGGAGCACCACATCGAATGGAGAAAGTTCTTACAATTCAAAAGGTGTTGTATATAAACGACTCAAAAGCAACTAATATAAATGCAACTTTTTTTGCTTTAGAGAGTATAGATACTCCTTTAGTTTGGATAGTAGGAGGCGTAGATAAAGGGAATGATTATGAAATTTTACTGCCTCTAGTAAGAAAAAAAGTAAAGGCGATTATCTGTTTAGGAGTTAATAATCAGAAATTAATAGATACGTTTGAGAATATCTCGGAAGTTTTTATTGAAACCCAATCTATGAGTGAGGCGGTGAAAATTGCTCACAAAGTAGCTAAACAAAAAGACACTGTTCTGCTTTCTCCTGCTTGTGCAAGTTTTGATTTATTTAAAAATTATGAAGATAGAGGCAATCAATTTAAAAATGCAATTAGAAACTTATAATTATGTTTGAAGCACTTAAAGGGGACAGGGTATTATGGGGAATTCTAGCATTATTGGCTGTTTTTTCTTTTTTACCAATTTTTAGTGCTAGCTCCAATCTTGTATATGTTGTTGGTAAAGGTACTCCTTGGGGATATTTCATAAAACATTTTGTCATTTTAACAGTGGGTTTCATATTAATGTTTTCCATTCATAAAATACCATTTCGTTATTTTAAGGGAATTTCTATTCTTATGCTTCCAATAGTTATTTTACTTCTCATTTATACAGCATCTCAAGGAACAATAATTGGAGGCGCAGATGCAAGTCGATGGATTAAAATACCAATTATAGGATTAAGTTTTCAAACGTCAACCTTAGCCTCAGTTGTTCTAATGACTTATGTGGCGACTTATCTCTCAAAATTAAGTTATGAAAAACCAACTTTTAAAAGCTCATTATTTCGTTTTTGGTTACCTGTAATTATTATTGTTTGTTTGATTTTTCCTTCAAATTTGTCTACAGCAGTAATTCTTTTTTCAACTGTTTTAATTATATCTTTTATAGCGGGATACTCACTAAAATATTTGTTAAATATAATATTTGGTGCCTCTGTAATGGTAATAATTTTCTTTTTATTAATAAAAGTATATCCTAATACGTTTCCTAATAGAGTTGATACCTGGGTTAATCGCATTGAAAATTTTCAAACAGGAAAAAGTAAAGACAATAATTACCAATTAGCAAGAGCTAAAACTGCAGTTGTTAGTGGTAAAATATTTGGACTAGGTGCTGGAAAAAGTAGAATGAAAAATTTTTTGCCACAAAGTTCCTCAGATTTTATCTATGCGATAATTGTAGAAGAATTTGGACTTGTAGGAGGAATAATGCTTATTTTAATTTATCTATTGTTATTGTACAGGATTGTTGTTATTTCATATAAAGCAACAAGTGTATTTGGGAAATTAACAGTAATTGGACTTGGTATTCCTATTATTTTTCAAGCTTTTATTAATATAGGTGTATCACTTCAAGTATTACCAGTTACTGGTCAAAATCTACCAATGATTAGCAGTGGGGGCACGTCAGCTTGGATGACATGTATAGCGATGGGAATGATTTTAAGTGTTAGTGCTAATAATGAAATACTAGATGAAGAAAATTTAGATGAAAAGAATCCTTTAAATGTATTAAGTGAAACAATTTAGACTTATAATATCAGGGGGGGGGACAGGAGGACATATTTATCCTGCATTAGCAATTGCAAAAGGGTTGAAAAAAAAATATTCTGGGACTAATATATTATTTGTTGGCGCTAAAGGTAAAATGGAAATGGAAAAAGTTCCTAAAGAAGGATTTAAAATTATTGGTCTATGGGTAAGTGGTTTTAAAAGATCATTTTCAATTCAAAATTTACTTTTTCCAATTAAAACTATTTTTAGTATTGTACATTCTTTAAGAATTTTAAAAAAATTCAAACCAGATATTGTTGTAGGTACAGGAGGTTTTGCGAGCGGTCCAATACTTAAGGTGGCTCAATTATTAGGTTTACCTACTTTAATTCAAGAACAAAACTCATATCCAGGAATTACAAATAGAATACTTAGTAAGAATGCAAATAAAATATGTGTTGCTTATGAAGGTTTGGAGCGCTATTTTCCAAAGAAAAAAATAATAATTACGGGCAACCCTATAAGGGAAAGTTTAACAAAAATTAAAATTAGTTCTAAGGCTAAATTACTCTTTGGGATTAACCCTAAAATGAAAACACTATTGATAATTGGGGGTAGCCTAGGATCTAAAAGAATCAATCAATTAATTGAAAAACAGAAGGAATTTATTTTAAAATCTGGTATACAAATCTTGTGGCAATGTGGATCATTATATTATAATGAGTACAAAAATTTTGAATCACCTGGAATTGTGGTAAGGCCTTATTTTGATAAAATGGAAAATGTATACGCGGCAGCAGATTTTATAATTTCAAGAGCAGGCGCAGTAAGTATTTCTGAATTAAGTTGTGTTGGAAAACCATTAATTTTAATACCATCACCAAATGTTACAGCTGATCATCAATTAAAAAATGCGAAAGCTTTATTTGAAGCAAAAGCTGCAATAATGATAAGGGAAAATGAATTAGATAAAGATTTTAACAAAAAATTCATATTACTAATTTCTAATATTTCAAAACAAAAACACTTAAAAGACAACTTAAAAAAATTTGCTAAACCTTTTGCAACTGATGAGATAATAAATCAAATCATGAAATTAAAATGATTAAAAAAAATCCAGATATATACTACTTTATTGGTATAGGAGGCGTAGGAATGTCATCACTAGCTAGATTTTGCTTAAGTAATGGACATCAAGTTTATGGATATGATAAAGTATTTTCAGCTACGACTAAAAACTTGACTGATCTTGGAATTAGTATAACATATGATTCTTCAATTAAAGCTCTATCAAAAAAATTACTTTCAAAAGAGGTAAAAATAATATACACCCCTGCAATAAGATTGAATCATCCTCAATTAAAATTTTATAGTAAGCAAGGAAATCAAATTTTAAAAAGAGCTGAATTTTTATCAAAAATTTGTGAAAACAAAAAAACTATAGCAATAGCAGGGACTCACGGGAAAACTACAACTACTTCTATATTAACACATATTTTTTCCATGACTAACCAATCTTTCACATCATTTATGGGAGGGTTTTTTAAAGATGAATGTTCAAATTTTTTTAAAACGGGATTTGATAATTTTATAGTTGAAGCTGATGAATATGATAGATCATTTTTAAAACTACATCCAACAATAGCATGCATTACTTCTGTTGATCCTGATCATTTAGATATATATGACACAAAAGAAGCATTTTTAGAAGCTTTTAAAAAGTTTTCTAAACAAGTTGGTAATAAATTGATAGTAGCTTTTGGGCTTCCTATTTCAGGAATAACGTATGGAATTGATGTTGAAGCAGACTATGTGGCACGTAATCTCATTTTAACTAATAAAGGATATAGATTTGATTTAATTTCTCCAAACGGAATTTTTAAGGGAATAAATTTTAATCAACTTGGAAGCCATAACTTATTAAATGCAATAGGTGCAATTGCATTAGCAAATCAATCTGGAATTGATATTAAAAAAATACTTCCAACACTAGATAATTTTCCAGGAATCTACAGAAGAATGAACGTCTATAGTTGGAGAAACTCTATTATAATTGATGACTATGCACATCATCCTAAGGAAATTGAAAGTGTTTTAAATACTATTAGAGTTTTTTATCCAAATAAAAAGAATTGTGTCATTTTTCAACCTCATTTATTTTCAAGGACAAAAGATTTCATGAAAGAATTTTGTTCAGTATTAAATAATTTTGATGAAATAGTTCTTCTAGATATTTTTCCAGCAAGAGAGGAAGCTATAGAAAATATAAATGCAAATGCTTTACTTGAGGGTATAAAAAATGATCAAAAAAGATTAATAGAAAAAAAGGAAATAAAATCAGTTTTAGAATCAAGCGAAGCTGAAGTATTTACATTTCTAGGTGCAGGTGATATAGGCAAAGAAATAACTAAATTAAAATCAGAATTGACAATCTTATGAATTTTAATAGATCGATATTTTATTTGTTTTTTAATATTTTGATTTTAGTTGGCCTAATTTGTTTTTCAAGCTATCGGTATAGAAAGCAAAATAAAGTAACGGTTAAAGTTGAATTCACTAAAAAACCAATTTTATTAAATGATTCATTGGTTAATAAATTGTTAACACAAAAACTTGGGGCTAAGTTTATCCTTTATGAAGATAGTTTAGATTTGAATATGCTTGAATACCAATTAAAAACTGTCCCTGAGCTTGAGAAAGTTGAAATTTTTGTTTCCCCTGAAAGAGAATTGGTACTTAAACTTACTGAAAGAAAGCCCTTATTTAAAGTAATAAGAGATGGACTGTTTTTTTCTGACATTAATGGTGTTTTATTTCCTTATAAAAAATTTGATTCCCTCAGTTTTCCTCAATTTTTAAGTAATTCAAGTAGTAATTCTTTAGAAAGCACTGCAATATTAATTGAAAAACTTTTTAAAGATTCTTTTTTATCAAGAGAAATAAAATCGATTTACAAACGGGATAACCAATACATATTTTATTTAACATCGTATAATTTTCAAGTAATATTTGGTAAGCCCACTAATGTAAGTGAGAAAATTAAAAAATTAAAAGTCTTTTGCGCATATAAAAATATTAAAGACAGTACAAAAAAATATAAAAAAATAAATTTAAGCTATAACGACCAAGTTGTGGCATCAACACTATAATATTATGGAACAAACAAATTTTTCAGTTGGACTTGATATAGGGACTACAAAAATTGTTGCCCTAGTAGGTAGAAAAAACGAATTCAATAAGGTTGAAATCCTTGGTGTAGGGAAATCAAAAAGTTTAGGTGTGCATAGAGGTGTAGTCAACAATATTACACAAACAATTCAATCAATTCAGCAAGCCGTTGGTGATGCAAATACAAATTCAGGTAACCAAATTAATGATGTGGTTGTAGGAATAGCAGGACAGCATATTAGAAGTATTCAACATAGCGACTATATCACCCGTGAAAAACCAGAATCTGTCATTAGTGAAGAGGATATCCAAAAGTTAATTAAACAAGTATATAAGTTAGTAATGTTACCCGGAGAAGAAATCATACATGTACTACCACAAGAATTTAAGGTTGATGGTCAGGGCGAGGTAAAGGAGCCTATAGGAATGCATGGGGGAAGACTAGAAGCAAATTTCCATGTTGTAGTTGGTCAAGTTTCTTCGATTAAAAATATTGGACGTTGTATTAAAAGTGCAGGGCTTAATATGGCAAATATTACTTTAGAACCTCTAGCCTCTTCAGAAGCTGTATTAAGTTTTGAAGAAAAAGAAGCTGGAGTTGCTCTGATCGATATAGGGGGTGGAACAACTGATTTGGCAATTTTTAAAGATGGTATAATTCGTCATACTGCTGTAATCCCATTTGGTGGCAATGTTATAACAGAAGACATAAAAGAGGGTTGTTCAATCATTGAAAAGCAAGCTGAATTATTAAAAATCAAATTTGGATCAGCGTGGCCAGGTGAAAATAGAGATACTGAAATTGTTTCTATTCCTGGTCTTAGAGGCAGAGATCCAAAAGAAATTTCACTAAAAACACTTTCTAAAATAATAAACGCACGCGTTGTTGAAATTATAGAGCAGACCTTTTTAGAAATTAAAAATTATGGACATAATGATCTAAAGAAAAAATTAATTGCAGGTATTGTATTAACCGGTGGTGGAAGCCAATTAAAACACCTAAAACAACTAGTAGAATATATTACTGGGATGGATACAAGAGTAGGGTATCCGAGTGAACATCTGGCTGGAAACACTCAAGAAACTGTTTCTAGTCCAATGTTTGCAACTTCTGTAGGTTTACTTATGAATGCTTTAGAGGCAAAAATAATTAATGACGATGAAGAAGTTGAAATTGGAGAGACATCAATCTCAGAAAACGAAAAATCTCCAACAGATTTTTCAAACAAGCGAAAATCAATTTTGGACCGATTTGGGGAAAAACTAAAGGAATTTTTAGATAATGCTTAATCAATTAAAAGATGAATCAAGAAGAAACTAAGGGAATTAAATTTGACCTACCAAAAAATAGAAGTAACGTAATTAAGGTTATTGGTGTTGGTGGTGGAGGAAGTAATGCTATAAATTACATGTTTAAACAAGGAATCAAAGGTGTAGATTTTGTCATTACAAATACTGACTCGCAAGCCTTATCAGAAAGTGGTGTGCCAACAAAAATTCAGTTAGGAGCAAGTTTAACTGAAGGACTTGGGGCAGGGGCTAATCCTGAGGTTGGCGCTAGGGCTGCAAAAGAAAGTCAAAATGAAATCGAAGTAATATTATCTAGTCAAACCAAAATGATATTTATTACTGCTGGAATGGGAGGAGGAACAGGTACAGGAGCAGCACCTGTTATAGCAGAAATGGCAAAATCAATGGATATACTAACAGTTGGAATTGTAACTATGCCATTTCAATTTGAAGGACGATTGAGATTGGAACAAGCTCAAAAAGGGTTAGAAAGAATAAAAGAATCGGTTGATGCACTAATTGTTATAAATAATAATAAGTTAAGAGAAGTTTATGGAAATCTTGGATTTAAAGCTGGTTTTGCAAAAGCAGATGAAGTATTGGCTACTGCTGCTCGTGGTATAGCCGAAGTAATCACTCATCATTATACACAAAATATAGATTTGAAGGATGCCAAAACTGTACTTACTAATTCCGGTACAGCAATAATGGGTTCAGCTTCGTCATCAGGTAGCAATAGAGCGCAAGAAGCTATAGTAAAAGCATTAGATTCTCCTCTACTTAATGATAATAAAATATCAGGCTGTAAAAATGTTTTACTTTTAATTGTATCTGGTTCAGACGAAATTACAATTGATGAAATTGGAGAAATTAATGATTACATCCAAACAGAAGCAGGAAATCATACAAATATAATCATGGGTGTTGGTGAAGACGAAAATTTGGGAAATGAGATTTCAGTAACAGTTATTGCTACCGGTTTTGGACAAGAACAACAAAATGAAATTTCAAACACTGATGTAAAAAAAATAATTCATTCATTAGAAGACGAACAAAGAATTGTCCACAATTTAAGTGAAGATCAAGAAATTAACTTAAATTTTAATCAATCAGATGATATTTTCTCTCAGAATGATAGAGGGAGTAAAAAAGAAGTGATTGGAGATCAGGAACCATTAGTTCCTATGAATGAAATTTTGAGTGAAATTGAAGTAGAAGCAGAAGAAGTCACTGAAAAAAACAAAAAATATATTGAAAATAATATAAATTCGGGGGAAGGAAACCCTGATTTTTTTGCTATTGATAATTCATCAATCAACAAGGCGAATATTTCAAAAGAGAAACAAGATTATGACGCGGGAATAAAGAATACAAATAAAAATTTAGATGAATCATTTCTCAAACCAGAATTTGATAATATTTATGAAACCGAAGAACAGATTGAGGAATCATCTGCAAATCATAAATTAGATGAAGAGAATGCATCAGAATCAAATGATTTTGTTTTTAATGATATCACGGAGTCTGTTTTTGAAATGGAAGTTGTTGAACCTGAAGAGGTTTTAGGTGAAAATCAGATTGTATTGGACTTTGGATTACCATTTTCAGATAAAAAACTAGATGAAAAAGAAATATCAAATAATATAAATAAAGAGGGAGATGTAGTTACTGAAGACAATAATTTTGACAAAAATGATTTTCAAGAATTGCCAATTGATGTTGAGTTTGAGCTAAAAAATTCTTCAAAAGATGATACTGGAAAAAATAAAGTTGAAGATACTATAGAAAAAATTTCAAACTATGAAGATGAAAAAAATCCGTTTGAACAGACAATTGCATCACAATCAGAAAAAAGAAAATCTCATTTAGAAGCATTTAATCATAAATTTGCTCACCAATTTCATAAGATAGATGAGATGGAAAAAGAACCTGCATATAAAAGAAAAGGTTTAGACGTAAATTCTGATATACAAAATTCTCC
The DNA here is from genome assembly GCA_902616905.1 of uncultured Bacteroidota bacterium. Taxonomy (GTDB): domain Bacteria; phylum Bacteroidota; class Bacteroidia; order Flavobacteriales; family Flavobacteriaceae; genus MS024-2A. Next base: position 4,761 of record CACMUP010000020.1, on the reverse strand, counting down.
TTCTAGAGCCTCATTAGATATTGATAATAATGATGACTTACAAATTAGATCAAATAATTCATTCTTACACGATAATGTAGATTAATATGAGTTTACTTTCCAACCTTAACGATGAGATAAAAACCGCAATGAAATCTAAAGACAATCTTAAACTAGAGTCACTTCGTGCTATAAAAGCTGCTGTTTTACTCCATCAAACAGGTAAGGGTGGAGGTAAAAATCCGAGTTATGAGGAGGAAATTAAAATATTACAGCGGTTAGTTAAACAAAGAAAAGAAAGTGCATCTATCTTTTATGATAAAGGACGTAATGATCTTGCTGATAATGAAAAAGCTCAAGCTTCGATTATTTCCTCTTTTTTACCTGAACAACTTTCAGATGACCAAGTAGAAAAATATATTACTGATATAATTACAGAGACTAAAGCAAATGGGATGAAGGACATGGGCAAAGTGATGGGATTAGCCACTAAAAAATTAGAAGGAAAAGCTGAAGGAAAGTTAATAGCTTCTTTGGTTAAGAAATATCTTTCTTCTTAATTAATTATTACAAGAATTTTTGAAATCTAAATTCATTAATAAGACAAAATCAAAAATAATCTTATTATAATAGTCTATATTAGGCTTTTAAATCAAATAATACTAAATTATGAATTCAAAAGTCTTATTGTGTTTTTTAATTTCCATAGGTATCCATCAATCTTCTTTAGCGCAATATGAAGGATTTTCTACAAAAAATCGGAAAAAACAAATTGAAATAGAAAAAGAATTTTTGGGTCAAATTAATTCGAACTCATTTAAAAAGCATTTAAAAAAACTTACAGAAAGACCCCACGTAGTTGGTAGTAAGGAAAATGAAAAAGTTCAAAGTTATATGGCTAATGTTATGAAAAATGCAGGTTTTGAAGTTAAAACCTATCCTTATGATGTTTATTTACCTAACAAGCCTGGAAGTTCCTTAATTGAGATAGTCACTCCATCACGTCAGATATTAAATCAAAAAGAAGATATTATTAATTCAGACCCTTATTCCAATGATCCTTTACTTTGGAAAGGATGGAACGCATTTTCTGGTAGTGGAGATGTCACATCAAATGTTGTCTATGCCAATTATGGACGTAAAGAAGATTTTGAAAAACTAAAAGAGTTAGGAATAGAGGTTAAAGGAAAAATTGTGATAGCTAGATACGGAGGTAATTTTAGAGGTTTTAAAGCAAAATTTGCAGAATATTATGGGGCCTCTGGTTTAATAATATATACAGATCCTATTGATAATGGCTTTACTAAAGGGTTAGTATATCCTGAAGGACCATATTATAATAAATCAACTATACAGAGAGGGTCATTACTGACTACAAATTTTACAGGAGATCCTTTAACCCCTTTTCAACCAGCATTACCACTAAATGGTAAGAAGAAGATTGAGCGCTTAGATCCTAAAAAAGCTCAACTGCATACAATTCCTGTTACACCTGTATCGTATGGCGAGGCTCAAAAAATACTTGGAAAAATGAAAGGTTCAGTTGTTCCTACAGATTGGCAAGGTGGATTGCCATTTACATATAGATTAGAGGGTGGAGATGAATTAATTGTCCGTTTAAAAGTAGATCAAAAAATTGATTTTGTTAGAGCTGCGAATGTTATCGGTACTTTAAGAGGAAATGTGGCTCCAGATGAATGGATCATTTTAGGATGCCACTTTGATGCATGGGGATTTGGTGCTACTGATCCGAATAGTGGTACTGCAATGTTGTTAAGTTTAAGTGAAACTCTTGGAAAATTAAAAATGAAGGGTTATACACCTAAAAGATCTATTCTAATAGGTCACTGGGATGCGGAAGAACATGGTGTAATTGGATCCACCGAATGGGTAGAACAAATGAAAAATCAATTAAATGCAAAAGGTGTGGTATATATGAACTTTGATGGAGGTGTCTCTGGCAAAAATTTTGGTGCCTCATCAGCACCAACACTGAAAAAGTTATTAATTGAAATTTCTAAAAAAGTAAATTATCCATATAATGACCAGAATTTATACGATTTTTGGAATAGTGAAAATGAAATTGAACCTAAAATAGGAAGTCTTGGTGGAGGATCAGATCATATTGCGTTTTATATGCATGTAGGTATACCGTCTTTAAGTGGAGGTGCTAGTGGTCCGAACTTATATCATTCCAATTACGATAGTTTTAATTTCTATGAAAAATTTGTCGACCCAGAGTTTAAAATGGGACCAATGATTGAACATTTTGCAGGTCTATTGGCTCTTACAATGGCAAATGCTGAATTAATCCCATATGATGTTAAAAGATATCCACTTGATTTAAGATTGCATTTTAATAATGCTTCCAAAAAGATAATGAAATACCATAGAGATTTTGAAGGATTTAAAAAAACTGAAAAAGAAATTAAAAATTTATTTTTAATCTCCTCTAAGTTAGATGAGAGTATAAATAACTATCTAGGACAAGAGAAATTCAGTAAGAAAGATTTAAAAATTCTAAATCAACAATTAATCGCATTAGAAAAAAGCTTTATTTCAGAAAAGGGCATGTATTTTGGTTCTTGGTATAAATCACTGTATGCCTCATCAGATCCATTTAGTGGTTATGCTGCATGGATATTACCTGGTATTGAATACGAAATTGCATTAATGAAAAAAGATAGTTTTGAGGAGTGGGACTTAAGGTACTCAAAAGCCATTAATTCTTTAGGGATAAAGATGGAAGATTTAATTAAAGAGTTGAACTAACATTCAATCGTGTTAAATAAAAAACCCTCACTAATAGTGAGGGTTTTTTATAGCAACAAAAAATATTAATTAATATTTTCGTTTGCTTGAATTTCTGAAATTGTAATTGGGAAAAAGGCACCTGGTGTGCTAATTGCAGGTGACGTATTTATCCAATATTCTGAAGGACTTGCAAATCTATAATGGTCAGCAATTCTTCTTCCTTGAAGATATAGATTTACTCTTCTAGTATGTTCAAGCATATCTTCAGCACCAATTTGACCAGAATAATCAGTCAATCCATCTAGAGCTCTTATTTTATTAATGTGAGCTGTAAAAGTAGCATTATCTCCATTTGCTAAAGCATTCTCAGCAATAATCAAATGCATTTCTCTTCCAGAGACAATAGGATATTTTGGATAGAGCTGTGCAGTAGTGAAACTTGCAACATGCTTATATAATGCTGGGTCAGGAATATTATCTATAGGATCTAAAAGTGAAATTGTCGTTGCCGGATTGCCATCTGTGTATGCATCAGGTCTTTTTGCATCAGACGAGATTACATAAGCATCAGAAAGCCTCATTTCAAGACGCCCGTTAACTTCACCAGCAATATCTAATCCTCCAATAGTATCAGGGGCAGATCCAGAAGTATCTAAAGTTACTGAGAAATCATCTCCTAATGCCGCTAGTGCTTCAGCAGCTAAAGTTGCAGCAGATGCAGCACTCACTAATGGAGATGATGTATTTACAGGGTTTACTTTTGACCATACACCTTTAGAAAATTCAGCTCTTGCTTTTGTAGCTTTTAATTCAGATGTAAGACCTGCATTTAAGGCTATTGCCTTATTTAAGTAACTAATAGCAGTATCATACAAAGACCCCATGTTTGAAGCACCAACTGGAGGAGCTGCTTCAGTTTTCGCAGATCCAACTACAAAATCATCAAACATATCAGCAATAACCATATAAGTTACAGCACCATACCAATAAGCTCGAGCAAGATCAGTCCTGTTAGCAGAAGAAAAGGCATTAGAAGTACTAAATTCTTCTCCTCTTCTTATTACATCATCAGCCCAATAACGAGCCTCAGCAACATAGAAAAAGGCAGCATCAACAAATTCATTATTTATGTTGTCTACGTTTCCAAAATTTAACTGTTGCCATGCATCACGAGATCCAATCCAGATCATTTCATCACTTGCAACTGAATAGGGTGCAAGAATATTGCCATAGGCTCTCACGGTAACACCCTCAAGCCCGTTTACCATAGGAGTAAATGCACTCACCCCTAGTTGCTCTTCCAATAAGTTGTTTGGGTTGTTAGCATCCAAGCTACATCCTAGGAACATAATTATGGAAGAGATTAAAATAAATGTTTTTTTCATTGTATTAAATTTTTTCATTATTTCCATTATTTAAAATCCTACTTTAAGTGTTATGATTGCCTGTCTCGGAATTGGCCATCCAAATGCAGCAATACCTTGTCCAAAGTTTTGATCTAAGGTACTTCCACTACCTCTACCAACGTAGTTTATTCTTGGGTCAACCCCAGAATAATTAGTGAAAAGAGCTATATTTCTACCTGAAACTCCAAGTGATGCTGTTTCAATATTAAATGTATCTAAAATACTACCTGTTATTTGATAATTTAAACTTAACTCGTTCCAACTGATAAAGTCAGCAGCTTCCAAAGTATTTAATCCTGAGAATGGTGCTAGTGCTAAAGTACTATTAAGCCAATCATCTAAAGCATCAACTCTAACGTTAGGATCGTTTAATGGGTTAAAGCTAGCGTCTACACCACCAGTAACATAATCTCTAACTACTTTTGCTGAAGTTGGTAAGTTCCTACCAATCGCACCGTTAGCTTGGCGGAATGCATCTGTTAAGTTGTTTATTACAAAGTTTCCAGCTTTGTACTCGAAAGTTGTACTAAGCGTGAAGTTCTTGTAACTTAAAGACCCACCGAATGAACCAGTCCAATCAGGAGTAGATTTACCTATGAAGTGGTCTAGGTAATCACCGTCA
>CACMUP010000019.1 GCA_902616905.1 uncultured Bacteroidota bacterium | reverse complement strand
AACAAAAGTTTAGAAACACTTTAAGTATAAACTCACGTTCCCTTGAACTAAAAAGTGATTTACTTTATGATTTTAGTAAGGATATTCCAAATACAACATTTTTGGCAAATATAAACAGATGGGATTTAAATAAATTAGGTTTTAAATTTGGAAATAATAAACAAGAATTCAAAGGAATTATTTCCTCAAATCTTAAAGGAAAAAAATTAAATGATTTAGAAGGAGAAATTAAAATCTCATCTTTCTCGATTAGTAACAAAGACAATACTGTTAAATTTAATCCTATAGTTTTAAAAAAATATTTTGACGGTCAAAAAAGTTTTTTAGAAGTAATAAATGCAGATTGTATCAATGGTTTAATTGAAGGAAATTATAGAACATCAGAGTTAGGATCTTTATTTCAAAATGTAATTCATCAATCATATCCATTCATCCCTAAAAAGAGGGTAACAAAAAATCAATCCCTTAAGATTAACATAAAAATATTTAAAAAACTACTTGATGCTCTATATCCTGACTTTTCGTTAACCGAAAACATTAATTTATATGGTGAGATTACCTCAAATTTAAGAGATAGTCAACTAACTCTAAAAACCCCTTATATCAACTATAATGACTTTCAATTTGAAAATTTAAACTTTAGAATCAATCCTAATAATAATACAAATAACAGCAAATTTAGTGTTGATAAACTATCACATCCATTTTTTAAGTGCACCGAATTTAATCTTACAAGCAAAAAAATAAAAGACACTATTTTTTTTCAATCTAATTTTAAAAATACTTTAAAAACATATAATAAATTTGAACTGAATTTTTATTTTAATAAGGATTCACTGGGTATGTCAAATTTTGGAATAAAAAGGTCTACCTTTCCGATTGGTAGTAATATATGGACAGTCAACCCGCAGAATCAAACTTTTCAAAAAATTATTTATAATCAAAAAGAAAAAATAATGATAATGCCATCAATTACAGCATTATCTGAATCTCAATCATTTTCTATTACAGGTAAGTATTCAAGTAAAAAAGACTTTGAATTAGTTTTAGATCTAAAGAATATAACAATTGAAGATGTAATTCCAAAAATACCATCATTCAGTTTAAATGGCATAGCAAATATTTTTTCAAAAATAAGCCGTTCTCCAAAAGATAATCAATTAAAAATTAAAGCTGCAGTTTCAGATATAGTAATAAATAATCAACAAATGGGTGACTTAGAGTTTTCTTCGTATGGAAATACAAAAATAAACGCATTTAATACAGAATTATCACTAAAAAAGGGGAGAAAAAAAAATATTGCACTTAAAGGAGTTTGGCAAGGATTAGAATCACCAAAGCTCGATTTTAATATAGTGTTTAAAGATCTAGCATTAGATTTTCTATCACCATTAGGAAAAAAGGCTTTAAATAATATAAAAGGTTTAGTTAATGGTAAAGCTAGTCTTTGGGGAGATTTAAATAATTTAAAACATGATGGAAGACTGTCACTTAGCAATGGAGGATTTTCAGTTCCTGTCTTAAACCTCAATTATGTAATTGAAGAATCAAAAATTGATTTAAGGGATGATAGCTTTTTGTTTAATTCTATTTTAATCAAAGATATTAATGAAAATACATCAGCTTTGGTAAATGGAAGATTTTCTCATTCTATTTTCAAAAATTGGAATACAAATCTGACTATTAATTCTGATCGTATGTTGTTACTAAATACGGTTCAAAAACCAGAATCATTATTTTTTGGAAAGGGTTTTTTTGATGGTAAAGTTCATTTAGAAGGTTTCACAAAAAACTTAAATATATCTTTAAATGGTTCTACTGAGTCAGGAACCTCTATAAAAATTCCATGGACAGAAAATTATGGTTTATCCGATATTTCATTTGTCAAATTTGTTGACAAAAAAAGTAAAAATAATTTTGAAAAAGAGATAGAAATTGAAGGCTTTGAGGAGGTAAAGGGATTAGAAATGGATTTTAGGCTAGATGTGAATAACAAGGCTAAGATTGAAATTGTAATTGATCAAGAAACTGGAAGTTATCTAAGCGGAAGTGGAGCTGGAAATTTACTTATGGAGATTGATACAAAAGGTAAATTCAATATGTGGGGAGAATTTTCAACATATGATGGTATCTATAATTTTAAAAATCTTGGAGTAATAGATAAAAAATTTAACCTTAAACCAGGTGGAACAATTATTTGGGAAGGAAATCCAATAGATGCAAAAATGAATTTACAAGCAGTATATGAAGTTCCTGGTGGTGCTAACCCGTCAATTCTACTTGATAATCCAGATTTCAACAAAAATATTCCTACCGAAGTGTTAATAAAATTAGAGGGTAATCTGCTAAAACCTGATAACCCAATTTTTGAAATAAATTTCCCAAACACAAGTGGAATTGTTGCTTCAGAAATAAATTACCGTCTAGCAGACCCTCAAAGAAGTCAATTACAAGCACTTTCTTTACTATCCCAGGGAATATTTATTAATGAAGTTAGTGTTTCTATGCAGGGAATAACAAATAATTTATATCAAAAAGCCTCAGATGTAATTAGTAATTTAATTGGTGAAGAGGATGATAAATTAAAAGTAGGAATTGATTATTTACGGGGGGATAAAAGTACATTAATTGATATTGCAACAGAAGACAGATTAGGATTTACATTATCAACTCAATTAAGTGAAAAAATATTACTGAATGGAAAAATTGGAGTTCCCGTTGGAGGAGTCGAACAAACTTTAATTGTTGGTAATGTACAAATAGATTTTATTTTAAATGATGAAGGTTCTCTAAGAGCAAAAGTGTTTAATAAAGAAAATGAGTTTCGTTATATTGGAGATGAATTAGGGTATACTCAGGGGGTTGGTCTTTCCTATGATGTGGATTTCAATACATTTAAACAATTGATTAGAAAAATTATATCTCCAAAAGAAACTTCTCAATCTGATATAAATAAAAATAATTATGAGGATAATGAAAATCTTGTAGAGTTTATAAACAAAAACTAAATCTCTACTTCCCAAGTATTTATATAAATTATCAAAACTGGTTAGTATACTTTTGATTTAATATTTAAATTTGTCATGAAACCAAAATATGAATAATTTAATAAAAAGAATAGGTGTCTTAACTTCTGGAGGTGATGCTCCAGGCATGAATGCAGCTGTTAGGGGAGTTGTTAGAACGGCTGCTTATTACAAAATAGAGGCTGCTGCAATTTTCAAAGGTTACCAAGGGTTAATAGATAATGATATAAAAATGATGAACCCTAGAAGTGTTAATAATATTATCAATAAAGGGGGAACTATTTTAAAATCTGCAAGATGTTTAGAGTTTCATAGTCCTGAAGGAAGAAAAAAAGCTTATGAAACTATTGTTAAAAATGAAATAGATGCTTTAGTGGTTATTGGAGGAGACGGTTCGTTTACTGGTGCAATGATTTTTCAATCTGAATTTGATTTTCCTGTAATTGGAATCCCAGGAACTATAGATAACGATATTTTTGGAACTTCACATACAATAGGTTATGACACTGCTTTAAATACAGTAATTGATGCTATTGATAAAATAAGAGATACAGCTATTTCACACAATCGACTTTTCTTTGTGGAAGTTATGGGAAGAGATGCAGGGCATATTGCATTAAATACTGGTATAGGCGCAGGTGCAGAAGAAATATTAATTCCTGAAGAGAATATGGGTCTTAAACGATTATTAGAATCTTTGAGCAGGAGCGAGAAATCTGGAAAATCTTCTAGTATTGTAGTTATTGCGGAGGGAGACAAAACCGGTAAAAATGTTTTCCAAATTGCAGAATATATTGAAAAAAACATGCCTAATTATGAAGTTCGTGTCTCAGTTTTAGGTCACATGCAACGAGGAGGAAGACCTAGTTGTTTTGATAGAGTTCTTGCATCTAGAATGGCTGTAAAAGCTGTGGAATCTTTGGTTGGAGATAAGACAAATTTCATGGTAGGATTAAAAGAAGATGAAATAATTTTAACACCCTTAGATAAAGCAATAAAGGGAAAGTCATCAATAAATAAAGACCTTGTAAGAGTATCAGATATACTCTCTTTGTAAAATTAAATTTAAATAATTATGTCAATTAGAATAGGAATTAATGGATTTGGTAGAATTGGAAGATTAGTTTTTCGTGCCGCAATTAAACAAAGCGATATTACAATAGTAGGAATAAATGATTTGCTCGATGTAAATCATTTAGCATACCTATTAAAATACGATTCAGTTCATGGGAATTATCAAGGTACTGTTGAGGTTGAAGGAAGTAACTTAGTTGTTGATGGGAAAATTATTCGTATAACAGCTGAAAGAGATCCTAAAGCTATTGGTTGGGGAAATTTAAATACTGATGTTGTAGCTGAGTGTACAGGAATTTTTACAAATTTGGAAAAAGCACATTCCCATATTGAAGGTGGTGCAAAAAAAGTTGTAATTTCTGCACCATCTGCGGATGCACCAATGTTTGTTATGGGAGTAAATCATCGAGATGTGAAAACTAATCAAACGATTGTTTCAAATGCCTCTTGTACAACAAATTGTCTAGCACCAGTAGCTAAAGTTTTGAATGATAATTTTGGGATTGAAGAGGGTTTAATGACAACTGTTCACGCTACTACAGCCACACAATTCACTGTTGATGGGCCCTCTAAAAAAGATTTTAGGGGAGGTAGAAGCTCTTTACTTAACATAATTCCAGCATCCACTGGTGCAGCTAAGGCTGTAACTAAAGTTATACCGTCACTTGTTGGTAAGCTGACAGGTATGGCATTTCGCGTACCCACTGCAAATGTTTCTGTGGTAGATTTAACTGTACGTTTAAAAAAGCAAACATCATACGAAGAAATTAAATCTGTTATGCTAAAACACTCTGAAACTGATTTAAAAAATATACTTGGATATACTGAAGAAGCAGTTGTATCCCAGGACTTTATTGGTGACATTCGAACTTCTATTTTTGATGCTGGGGCAGGCATGGAATTAAATTCAGGATTTTTTAAAATTATTTCATGGTATGACAATGAATGTGGTTATTCAAATAAATTAATTGATCTGGTGAAACATATTAATAAAATATAAATTTTCCAAGAATGATTTTAATTGTAGATAGCGGGTCTACAAAGACAGACTGGATTTCAGTTGACAATGACGGGAAAATTTTGTTTTCTACTCAAACTTTAGGATTAAATCCGCAGGTTTTATCTAGTGCTATTTTAAAAGAAAGAATTATAAATAATTTCGATCTTTATCAAAATAGGGAGGAAGTAACCAGCTTATATTTTTATGGTGCAGGTTGTGGTGTTGAATCACCGCAGCTTAGAATTCGTAAAGTATTTAACGAAGTTTTCAATAATGCTAATATTTCAATAAAAGAAGACACTTATGCTGCAGTTTATGCCGCTTCAAAACCAGGTGAAAAGTCAATTGTTTGTATATTAGGTACAGGATCAAATTGCACGTATTTTGATGGAAAAAACATTGAACAACGTGTTGATTCATTGGGATATGTATTAATGGACGAAGCAAGTGGAAATTTCTTCGGTAAACAATTAATTAGAAGTTACTATTTTAACGAAATGCCAAGTGATTTATCCAGAGAGTTTGAACAGGAATACGACTTAAGCCCAGATACTATTAAAGAAAATATTTATCGCAGAGAAAATCCAAATACCTATTTAGCAAGTTTTTCTAAATTTTTGATAAAGAATAAGGATAACAAACCATTCCAAAAAATAATTAAAAATGGTTTAGAACGTTTTATTAACCATCAAATCCTTCAATTTGAAAATGCACACGAAATACCAATTCATTTTATAGGTTCTATAGCTTTTTTTCTTGAAAAGGAAATTAAAGATGCTTTAAAAATAGAGAATCTTAAAATGGGAAGAATAGTTCAAAGACCAATAGATGAATTAGTTACTTATCATATAAAACTATTAGAAACTTAGAGTCAGTTATTTTACCGCAATCATTGAAATTTCAATTCTTACAGATTTTGGTAAAGTTTTAACGGCCACTGTTTCTCTTGCAGGTGCAGTATCATTGTCAAAATATGCTCCATAAACTTGATTAACCTCACCAAAATTTTTCATATCGTCAATAAAAATAGAACTCTTAACGACGTTTTCAAAAGTCATTCCTGCTGCATCTAAAATTGATTGTAGATTTTCCATAACTAATTGAGTCTCTTCCTTAATGGATCCATTTAGAAGCTCCATTGTGCCAGCTACGAGTGGTATTTGTCCAGAAATAAAAAGTGTGTTTCCAGCTTTAACTGCTTGATTGTAAGGTCCTATCGGTGCAGGTGCATTAAGGGTAGTTATTATTTCTTTTTTCACTTATTAATTTTAATTAAATGTAATGATAAAAATTGAGTTAATAAGTTCTATTTGGTAAGCTTTGTTTTTCATATTTAATATCACTTAAAAGACCAGATTTTATTCCAATAAAAAAGTTCCATGAGGACCTATCACTAAATGGCACCCAACTAAAATTTAGACGCCAACTATTCAAATCTCTATTGAATCTAAGTTGTGTATAAGTAAAACCTTTACCTTTAAAATCATATCCAGAAGAGAGTCCTACCTTCCATTTGGGTGTCAGTTCTATATTTCCCGAAAACATTAAAGAATTATTAGTAAAATCTCTCTGTCTTCTATTATTATTGTATGTTAATGAATATGCAAATGTTAAGTCCCATGGAATCTTCGTTCTGTAGCTAGGATACTCAGGGATGGGTTCACCATTTTCTGCATTCATTCTTCTATCTGAAAAATCTTCCGCTCTTCCAAATAAATCATCATCTCTTCCACCGCTTGATGTGGATTCAATCATATTATAACTCTGAGAATTTTCTTCATTATCCTCTTCATTATCTTTTTTCTCTTTACCTTTTAGCTCTTTGCTAGTAATTGAATAATTCATATTGATGTTTGAACTCGTTAGTCTTAACAGACCATCGCCATTTAAAATATTATATGTATTTATTCTAACATTATTTTCATCTAATGCATACGGATCAAAAGTTGCACCAAAATTTACACTCATTTTATCTTTAAGTAATGAAAACCCCGACCCCATCCTAATTGGAGACCACCTAAGAGAATCTGCTGCAAAATTATGAGCTGTTGAAATATTGAAATTATTCAATAAGACTACTTTCTTAAGTTCATTAGAGGTGGAATCTTTATCATTACGAACTTTAGCTTCAAAATTATTACTTAATCCTATAGACATACTATTTGATAAATTTCTACCTGGAACACCAAATAAGCTATTTTGATATCTTGTATATTCAGCTGTATTACCCTCAGCATCAATAATATAAGTGTCGTAATATTGTTCAAAGCTTGGACGGTTTGAGTAACCAATATTTGGTCGTAATGTGTGTCTAATTGATTGTATTTTTTTGTTTTCACCGAAATTAACAGTTCCATAAATTGTTGTACCCATAGATGCACTAAAACTATATTCTCTGAAAGCACCAATCTTATTAATTGTATCTTTTTTTATAGAATTTGTTTCTACATTAAAATCATCATATTTTATCATGTTTTGTGTCCAAACCTCACTGTAATTAGTACTAGCAGTAACACTTAAATACTTTAGTAATTTAAAATTTGTACTTAATGGAATTGTATGTTTCATTCCATATTTAGCATTATCAAACATCATTGGGCCAAATAATTTGTCTTCTGTTGTTATTATTCTATTTTCAGCACGACCAGCGTATTGAAAATTTATATTTTGAAATAAACCTTTTTTTGCTCCAATTTTTGGAGCAAAGGGAAAAATTCTTTCCATATTCGCTTGAAAAGTTGGAAGTGTGAGATTAACAGCTTTTGATTGTGAATTTTGAGACATGGCTGTTGTTAAAGAGACATTTACTCTTGGATACTCCGGGAAAGATTTCGAATATGAAATAGAAGAACTTAGATTATTATTTAAAAAGTTTGGAGTATTTAATTGATTAATAGATTGCCTGAAATAGTCACTACTACCAAAATTAACAGAAGCAGAAAATGTTGAATTTGGACTAGATTTAGGGTCTTTAGAATGGTTCCATCTGACATTAAATACTGTAGATTTTGAATATTCTGGTAAACCTCGTGCATTATCTATAAGATTTTCATATCTAAAACTAAAACTCCCGTTATATTTATAGCGTCTTCTGTATTTAGAATCACCTCTAAATCCGTAACTACCATTTGTATAATAGTCTCCTAATAATGATAAGTCAAAGTACTCAGATAATGCAAGATAATATCCACCATTTTGAACCGCGTAACCCCTTAAATTACTGTCATTTATAGAAGGTATAATAAAACCAGATTCTTTGTCTTGAGTCGTAGGAAAAAAAGCAAATGGTATAGCTACTGGAGTAGGGACATCTGCAATAAACATATTTGTAAATCCAGTAATAATTTTTCCGCCGGGTACTATTTTTCCTTTCCTTACTTTGAAATAATAATCTATACCTTCACCTTCTTCTCCTCCAATTAGTTCTCCTGCTGTACTAACTCTAGCGTCTTTTATGAAATATACAGAATCGTTCTGTTTTTTTGTAATTGCAGCATAAACATCCATGCCATTTTGTCCCGATTTGGAATTCCATATTAATGCTTTTTGAGTATCAAAATTAAATCGGATTGAGTCAGGATTAACTTCATTATCTGCTTGTTTGAAGTAAGGAAATTGAACAAGGGTTGAATCAATTTCAATACGGCCGGCATTAACTTCATTAGTTTTGTAGTCAAGTATTATAATACCTGCTCGTAATTCTATGTCTTGATAATAAAGCTCTGCTTCATTATATAAAATAAGCTTATTATTTTTCCTGTTTATGTAAACACAATCCTTAGCGGTATATTTTACATTAGCTAAGAGTATTGGTTTTTTTATATTTTTATTTAAACTATCTAAGATTCTCTCTTCTGAAGTTATTTTTCCCTTTTCCTGACCATGGGAGAATATTCCGATGAAAAGGAAGAAACAAGCTATATGGTAAAACTTTGTTCGCAATGCTATAAACCCTAAATTTGTTGATATTGGTTTAAGTAATCAAAATTAATGATAATTTTAAGTAAGCATAAAGAATTTCAACCTTATATTACCTCTATGCTGACAATCAAAAACACAATTGTAAATACGATATTAATACTAGTATCATTTTTTTGTTTGCCAAATAATCTTAATTCACAAGAGAAACCTTTTGTCGTTGTTCTTGATGCTGGTCATGGTGGTCACGATACTGGAAATAGGGGAAACGGCTACTACGAAAAAAAAATTGCTTTAAATATAGCCTTAAAAACAGGAAAGAAACTAGAAAAAATAAAAGACTTAAAAGTTATTTATACAAGAAAAACGGATGTGTTTGTTGATTTAATTGAAAGAGCAAATATTGCTAACAGAGTTGACGCAGACCTTTTTATTTCAATACATTGTGACGCTTTCACATCATCTAAGGCCTATGGGGCGGGAACATTTGTTCTCGGACTTCACGAAAACGAAAGAAATTTTAAAGTTGCACAAAAGGAAAATTCAGTAATTTTTCTAGAAAAGGATTTTGAAAAAAAATATGATGGATTTAATCCAAATGATCCACAATCTGTAATTAGTTTACTTTTAATGCAACAGACTTATTTAAACCAAAGTATAGCTGCTGCAAGTTCATTTCAGAAAAGTTTTGTAGATAATCTTAAAAGAAAAGACAGAAAAGTAAAACAAGCAGGGTTTATTGTACTTAAGTATACATATATGCCAAGCGTTCTAGTGGAAACAGGATTTTTAACAAACCCGTCAGAGGGTGCTTATTTGAATTCAATAAAAGGACAAGAAAGTATGGCAAATGCTTTATCGAAAGCGATTGTAAATTACAGGAGGATCCGTGATGCTAGTGTAATTGAAGAAACCATTACGCTTGTAAATAAAGATGCTAAAATCCAAGTTAATGATTTACCCAAAACTAAAATAAAATTTAAAGTACAGATTGCAGCTAGCAAAAATAAACTTGAATTAAAACCTTACAATTTTAAAGGACTTAAATCAATCACTAGATCAAAATCAGGAAAATTATATCGTTATTACTATGATGAAACCTCAACATACAAAAAAGCTTTAAATAAATTAGATGAAGCTAAAAGTAAGGGATTTTCAAATGCATTTATTGTTGCATTCGATGGTGATAAAATAATTTCAACAACAAAGGCACAACAACTTTTAAAATAGTTTAGTTATTGAAAATATTTCTAAATTTGTACTTTTTAAAGGCATCTTATTTTGAAGCTAACTCGTGAAATAAAAACAGCATTCCTAATCATTGGATGCATTATAATTTTCATTTTCGGTTTTAATTATTTAAAAGGAACTTCTTTGTTAAGTAATGAAAAAACAGTCCATGCACTTTATGATGAGGTTGAAGGTTTAGTCGTAGGAGCTAACGTAACTATAAGAGGTTTGAACGTAGGAAAAGTTAAAATGATTGATTTTGGTGATGATTTTGAGAAAATTAAAGTAACATTCAGCATTCGAGATGATTTAACTTTTTCTAATAAAAGTATCGCACAACTTTATGAGGCTGGGCTTATAGGAGGTAAGGCCATAGCTATTATTCCTAAATATGATACATCAAATATTATAAAAAATGGAGACACTCTCTTTTCTGATATAAAACCTGGATTAACAGAATTAGTTAATCAACAAATTGCTCCTTTACAAGACAAAATTGAGGGATTGTTAACTTCCGCTGATTCTTTATTCGCAGGGATAAGTAACGTTATGAATTACGAAACTCAAAATAATTTAAAAATGACTCTTCAAGGTCTGGCTTCAACTATTGAAAACGTAAATATCCTTTCCTCAAATATTAATAAAATTCTAGATGCAAATGAAAAAGAGCTAGAGTTAACATTGAAAAATTTAAATAAAGTTTCAGGAAATCTTTACAAAATAACTGATTCTTTAAAACAAGTACCTCTCTCCACGACGGTTAAAAATTTTGAAGATACATCGTCTCAACTAAAACAAATAATTGAACGCTTAAATTCAGGGGAGGGATCTGCAGGAATGATTCTAAATGATAACAAATTATATGATAATTTAGTCAACTCTTCAGAAGCACTTGAAGCCCTCTTATCAGATTTGAAAAGTCACCCCAAAAAATATGTTCATTTTTCAATTTTTGGGAGAAAAGAAAAAAATAACGACAACAAATAAATTTAATGGCCTATTTGCCAAATATCATTTTTCTTTCTATTCTAATTTTTAGTGTTTGGTTTTTTATAAAAAACATAAGGCGATTATTCCATAATATTAATTTGGGAAAAAAAATCAAAAGGAATGATAATTCATCAATTAGATTTAAAAGAATGTTAAAAATAGCCTTTGGTCAATCTAAGTTGGTAAGCAAACCTATTTCGGGTATTCTTCACCTAATTGTTTATGTTGGTTTCATATTAATAAATATTGAACTTTTCGAGATCATAATAGATGGAATTATTGGATCTCATAGAATATTTGCACCCTATTTGGGATCATTTTATAATTTTATGATAGCATCCTTTGAAATTCTAGCATTTCTTGTTTTAGTGACAGTAATTATTTTTTGGTCAAGAAGAAATATTTTAAAGATAAAGAGGTTTTGGATGTCTGAGATGAAAGGTTGGCCAAAGAAGGATGCTGATAATATTCTATATTTTGAAGTAATATTGATGATTTTATTTTTAGCAATGAACTCTACTGACAGTTTACTTCAAGAGGCACAAGTAGAAAGCTATATAAAAGCTGGAAGTTTTCCTATATCACAATTTATTAGACCCCTTTTTCATGGAACTAGTGTTGATTCACTGATTATATTCGAAAGAACTTTTTGGTGGCTACATATAATTGGCATCTTAATTTTTTTAAATTATTTATATTATTCAAAACATTTACACATTCTTTTATCTTTTCCTAATGTTTACTATTCTAACCTCGAAAAAATTGGAAAATTTGATGTAGACAATAAGATAAAAAATGAAGTTCAAAAGATACTATTCCCAGAAGAAGCTATTGAAGAAATAAAATCTGAAACAATTGATAAATTTGGTGCTAGTGATATTTTTGATTTAAACAGAGTGCAACTAATGAATGCTTACAGTTGTACAGAGTGTGGACGTTGCAGTAGTGTATGCCCTGCTAGTCAAACAGGAAAAAAGTTATCTCCTCGCGCAATAATGATGAAAACCAGAGATCGTGTTGAAGAGGTTAGTAGTAATATTTTAAAAAACAAAGGCAGTTTTCAAAATGACGGAAAAGAACTCTTAAATGATTATATTAGTACAGAAGAATTGTGGGCTTGTACAACTTGTAATGCTTGTGTTGAGGCTTGCCCAATTGAAATAGACCCACTTTCAATAATTATGGATATGAGACAATATTTAATTTTAGAAAAATCAGCGGCACCTCAAGAACTTAATTCCATGATGACAAATATTGAAAATAATGGGGCTCCATGGCCATTTAACAACCAAGATCGTTTACAGTGGACAAACGAATAATAAAACAAAAATGATATGCTACGAGAAGAGGCAGAAAGTTATTTACATAAAAAAGTAGAAGATGGTAAACAAATCAGTCCAGTACTTTCTGAAGGGATAAAAAACTATCTTGTTGATATAGATGGAACAATTTGTGACGATATTCCCAATGAAGAACCTGAGAGAATGGCTACTGCAAAATTATATCCTGACGCTCTTAAGACCCTAAATAAATGGTTTGATCAAGGACATTTAATTTGTTTTTTTACTGCTAGAATCGAGTCTCACAGAGAAGTTACTGAGAAATGGCTAAAAGATAATGGATTTAAGTATCATAGTTTATTGATGGGAAAACCTAGAGGTGGAAATTATCATTGGATTGATAATCATCTAGTAAAAGCGACAAGATACAATGGTAAATTTACCGATCTTATAGAAAAAGAAGTAACTATTGAAGTTTTTGATGATGGTCAGTCACATTCCTAAAAATGAAAATAGAAATTCCAACATTAGCAGAGCTTAAAGAAAAAAATAAAAAAGCTGAAATAGTTTTTTGGGTTGGTTGTGCGGGAAGTTTTGATGATAGAGCTAAAAAAATCACAAAAGCCTTTGCTAAAATTTTAGTTGACTCTAAAATAAGTTTTGCTGTTTTAGGAAAGGAGGAAATCTGTACTGGAGATCCAGCAAAAAGGTCAGGCAATGAATTTTTATTTCAAATGCAGGCTATGCAAAATATCTCTACCCTTGATAAATACGGAGTAAAAAAAATTATAACAACCTGTCCACATTGTTTTAATACTCTAAAAAATGAATATCCTGAATTAGGCGGCACTTATGAAGTAGTTCATCATTCACAATTTTTGGATGAATTGATTAAGAATCAAAAACTAACTTTAAATAACAATTTTTACAAAGGAAAAAGAATAACATATCATGACCCGTGTTATCTGGGTCGTGCTAACCAAGTTTATGAATCACCAAGAAACTTAATTAAAAAACTCAAAGCTGAGCTGGTTGAAATGAAAGATTGTAAATCTAAAGGTTTATGTTGCGGAGCTGGAGGTGCACAAATGTTTAAAGAGGCTGAAAAAGGAGATAAAGAGATTAATATCACAAGAACTGAACAAGCATTGGAAACAAATACTGAAATAATAGCTGCTGCATGCCCTTTTTGTAATACAATGCTATCAGACGGAATTAAAAATAAAAAAATGGAAAATAATGTAGCACTTATGGATATAGCCGAACTTATTGCTAATGCTAAAGAATTATAAATTATGTTGTTATCCTTTGATAAATTACCTCTAAGTTCTAGGGTTTGGGTTTATGCATCTGATAGAAAGTTTACCCAAAAAGAAATAATCTCAATACGAAAAGATTTAGAATATTTTTTATCTAACTGGACTTCTCATAATCAAAATTTGGAAACTGCATTTGAGTTAAGATATGACCGATTTATTATTATAGCAGTAAATCAACAAATTAATAATACTAGTGGTTGTTCAATAGATAACTCTGTTCGTTTTATGAAAAAATTAGAAAATAAATATCAGGTTGATTTATTTGATAAAATGAATGTTATTTATAAAAAAGACAAACATTTATTTCATAAAAAATTGAATGAATTTATTAGCATGTATAAAAGTAATTCAGTTACACAAAACACAATTGTTTTTAACAACCTGGTCAACACCATCAGAGAATATAAAGATCAATGGGAGGTTCCTGCAAAAGATAGTTGGCATAATAGATTTATGAATTAAAATATAATTATCCAAAAATGATAAAAAAATTATTAAAAATTTATTTTTTAATTCCAATCACATTGCTGGGTCAAATTGATCCATTATTAGATAATGATTTTTTAGGTCAGCAAAAATGGGTGGATAGTATTTACAAACAACTCACTTTAGATGAAAAAATTGGTCAATTATTTATGCCAATGGTATTTACTGAACGTGATAGTTCTCATTATAATTATACATATGAATTAATTAAAAAATATAAAGTAGGAGGATTAGTTTTTTCATTAGGTGGACCCGTTGTTCAATCTCAATGGCTTAATAAATTTCAAAAAGCTTCCTCAACCCCGCTTCTCGTTGCTATGGATGCAGAATGGGGAGTAGCTATGAGACTTGACTCTGTCGATCCTTTTCCATGGCCAATGACTTTAGGGGCAATTAAGGATACATTACTTTTAAGAAAGATAGGCAATCGGATGGGTAGACAAGAAAAGCGTTTAGGGATTCATTATAGTTTTGGCCCGATATTAGACATAAATACTAATCCAAAAAACCCTATTATTGGTAACCGGTCTTATGGTTCTTCTTCAAATCGCGTATCTAACAAAGCCTTAGCAATAATGAAAGGCCATCATGAAGTTGGAATCTTGACTTCTGGGAAACATTTTCCTGGGCACGGGGACACATCTAAAGATTCTCATAAAACATTACCAGCAGTTAATTTCAGCTCAGAACGAATTAAAACTGTTGAATTAGCTCCATATAGAAAATTAATTTCTGAAGGACTATCTTCAGTTATGGTAGCTCATCTTGATATACCAAGTATTTCAAGGGAGGGATTACCTACTTCATTATCAAAAGAGGTAATCCAAAAAATCTTAATAAAAGAACTTGAGTTTAAAGGTTTAGTAGTTACCGATGCAATGAATATGAAAGGTGTTACTGAATATTCTAAAGATCAAAATATTGATTTAACTGCTTTTTTAGCAGGAAACGATATAATAATAATATCAAATAATATTTCTGAAGGTATAAAGGCAATTAAAGACTCATATAATAAAGGTACTTTAACGGATACAAGGTTGTCTCATTCAGTAAAAAAAATTCTTAAGGCGAAATATAAGGCTGGATTAAATAGATTTAGTTCAGTTAATACAAAAAATTTGATTCGAGATCTAAATACAGTCGAGGATGATTATCTTATTTATGAGGCTACAGGTAAATCTTTGACTTTGTTAAAAAATAAGAACGATCTACTTCCTCTTAAAAAAAACCTGAATTATGGACATTTAAGTTTAGGAGATGATTTTGGAAATAGCTTTAAAAATCGGATTAGTAATTATGCAAATATCATAAGTGTTGAAGAATTTAATACCGCCAATATATTAAATAAGACCGCTAAAATAGATACAATTATTGTTAGTTTCCATCGTTCAAATAAAAATCCATGGATGCCTTCAAATTTCTCAAAAGAAGAAATAGAATTAGTTTCAATTCTCGGAAAACATAAAACTTTAATACTAGATGTTTTTGTAAAGCCCTATGCTCTTGAAGCATTAGAAGACATAATTGGAATAGATGCATTAATTGTTAGTTATCAGAATAGTGATATATCCCAAAAACTTAGTGCAGACGCAATATTTGGAACACAACAATTAGTTGGTGAATTACCAGTTAATGTATCTCCTTCATTTAGAGAGGGCGACGGTATTGAAATAAAATACATCAATAATTTTGGTTTTGCCTTTCCCTCAGAATTAGGTTTTGATCCAAAAAAAATGGACAAGATTGACTATTTATCAAAAGTTGCAATTGACTCTTTGATGACACCTGGTATCAGGGTGCTAGTTTCCCGAAAAGGGAAAATTGTTTATGATAAAAACTTTGGATATCATACCTATGAAAAAAAACGCCATGTGTTGAAGAGTGATATTTATGATTTGGCTTCACTGACAAAAATATTAGCCACATTACCACTTGTGATTAAATCTTTTTCAAATGGAGAAATAAATTTTGATACTACAGTTAGTGATCTTTTACCTGATTGGAAAAATACAAACAAATCAGATATCAGTTTAAAAAAAATGCTTTCGCACCAAGCATATCTTTTTCCTTGGATTCCTTTTTACGAAAAAACTCTAAACTCTAAGGGTTACCCAAAAAAATCTATTTATCAGTCCAAATTTTCAAAAAAATATTCACTACCTGTTGTATCAAATTTGTATTTAAAAACTGATTTTGAGAAGGAAATGTATAAACAAATTAAAGAAAGCACTTTATTAGAAGAAGATGTGTCAAAATATTCAGATTTACCCTATTACATTCTTAAACTTTACTTTGAAAAAAAATATGGCGATAAATTTGAAAATATAGTTTACAAGAATATTTTTAATCCATTAGGTTTGAATAATTTACGTTACCAACCCTTAAAATATTTTGAAAAAGAAAATATTGCTCCTTCAGAAGTTGATAATTATTTTCGGAAAACAAAATTACAAGGTTATGTCCATGATATGGGAGCAGCAATGCAATCTGGAGTTGGTGGACATGCTGGCTTATTTGGTAATGCTTATGATGTTGCAGCGATAATGTTAATGTATCTTCAGGATGGAAACTATAATGGTTTAAAACTATTAAATAGCGAAGTTATAGATGCATTTAATAAATCTTATTTTACATCCAAAGGAAATAGAAGAGGTGTCGGTTTTGACAAACCACAACTATATGGAAATCATAAATCTACATGTGGCTGTGTTTCAAAAAAAAGTTTTGGTCACTCTGGTTATACCGGAACATATGCGTGGGCAGACCCTGACAAGGAAATTATAATTGTTATTTTAGCAAATAGAACTTATCCTAATGATGACAAAACTTTCAGTGAAAAAAATATTCGTACTCGCATTCAAGAATATGTATATGAGGCTTTAATAAATTAATTCTTATAATTTGAACATTGCAATTGTATGTTATCCCACCTTTGGTGGAAGTGGAGTGGTAGCGACTGAGCTTGGACTGGCTTTAGCTAAAAGAGGTCATAACATCCATTTTATTACATATAACATTCCCGTACGTTTAGAGGCTTTGAATGATCCTAAAATTCATTTTCATGAGGTATCAGTTCCTGACTATCCTTTATTTAAATATCAGCCTTATGAATTAGCACTTTCTAGTAGATTAGTTGATGTTGTTAGATCTAATGCTATTGACATTCTTCATGTTCATTATGCTATACCTCACGCTTATGCAGCTTATATGGCCAAAAAAATGTTAATTGATATTGGGATTCAAATTCCTATTGTTACAACATTGCATGGAACAGATATTACTTTAGTTGGCAGTCATCCTTTTTATAATCCCGCAGTAACGTTTAGTATAAATCATTCTGATAGAGTCACTGCTGTCTCTGAAAGTCTTAAAAATGATACTCTTAACTTGTTTGATATTAAAAAGAAAATTGATGTAATTCCAAATTTTGTTGACATTAATAAAATAAAAAATAAAGAAAAACCCTGTGAAAGAAGTCTTCTGGCAAAAAAAGAAGAAAAGATTTTAACACACATAAGTAATTTTAGACCCTTAAAAAGAATATTTGATGTTATTTCCATTTATGAAGGTATTGTAAAAAAAGTGAAGTCAAAGTTGATGATGGTAGGTGAGGGACCAGAAAAAATTAAGGCAATTCAATATGTGAAAGAAAAAAATCTAGAGGATAAAGTATTGTTTTTAGGGAATAGTAATGAAATAGACAAGATTTTATGTTATTCAGATTTATTTCTTTTGCCTTCTGAAAAAGAAAGCTTTGGTCTTTCTGCTTTGGAAGCTATGGCCAACGGTGTTCCAGTTATTTCTTCTAATGCTGGTGGTATAACAGAGGTAAATATTAATAACAAAACAGGTTTTGTTTCAAATATAGGAGATATAAAGGATATGACTTTAAACGCTTTAACTTTATTAAAAGATGAAAAATTACATCAAAAATTTAAAAAGCAATCCAGAATTCAAGCAGAAGTATTCAATTTAGAAAAAATTGTAAATCAATATGAGAGTGTTTATGTTGACGCAGTTGCCTCTATACAATATTAGATTAGAATTCTCATTTTGGATGATAAATTCTTTTTGCTTCCTCATATATTAACTTTCTATCAAATGTCATTTTTTTACTTTTAAATTGAGCATATAAGTCCATTTGATCAGAAAAATGTGGAGAATCTTCATGATCTGAGCTCCCATATGAAATTATGGACTCAATTTTTGGACCCTCAGAGGTGAATTTTACAAGTTCTATATAAGATTCACCACTAACTACTCTTACTTTCCCGTTTTTATAGTATTTAGATGACATTGCTGTAATTACATCTGGTAATCCAAAAATCGGAATTTCCTTTTTTCCTCTAACTAATTTTTGATAATCACCAAGGGTAATGTCAATAGTCTTAAAATATTTTATTAGATATTTTTTTGTTTTTCGTATAGCTTCTATTATAAAAGAAGGTGGAAAAACTTTTGGATCTGGAAGTTTTTTATAGATTGGGCGCAATTGATCATACAACACAGCAAATGTTCCTGCTCCGATAGAATTTGGTTCAGCTTTTCGATTCCATTCTTGTAGTCTTTTTATTAAAACAGATATATCAGGATATTTATTAGGATCCAATTTATCAAGATGATCAATATTCATCCAACTAAATTTGTATGGTTTAGGATATTTATTATCATATTTGATTTTTTTAAAGGATTCATAGTCAATTTTATCATATTGTTCAATTAGTTTTTCTAAACGCGTTGATCTATTATTGTCAAAGTTTTCAAAGCCCATATCAGAGTTAAAATTTGAAGCTACAGGATTATCCTCTTTTCCTGAAGATTTAAAAGGTGAATGATTCGCATTGTAAATGTAACCTGATTTAGGCTGCAATACTTGTGGAAGATCTTCGATTTCATAATTTTCAGTCCATAAAGTTTTTCTTGTATTACCTGGTACAACATTCTCCCAATCGTAACCTTTATTTCTTATGGGAATTAATCCATTTGATATATAAAAAATAGTATCATTTTTATCTGCATAACCAATATTATAGCCCGGCAGTGCTTTCATTTTTAGTATCTTGTAAAACTCACTAAAATTTTTTGCTTTATTCATTAACCACCACTGATTTAATGCACGAATTTCAAAAAGTGCTGGTGTTCTTATAGCAAAATAGCCAGAATTATTTTTTAGTGTTGGGCCGTATATACTTTGATAAAATTTCTTTTTTATTGGGATAGACATTCCAAGAATTTTAAATCTCAAATTTGCCTTTTGTTTTTTTAATATCAAATATTCATTATCAATACGATAATGTAATTTTTTATTTGGATGCATTTCTAGCACAAAAACATCTGTCTTGTCTGGTTGATTGACTGTATGTGCCCATGCTAAATTTTCATTTGCTCCTATCAAAATATTTGGACTACCTGCAAAAAGTGCGCCAATTATATTAGTTCCTTCATCGCTACATAAATGAGCTTCATACCATGAAACCGGTCCGTCTAGAGGTTGATGTGTGTTTATAGCGAGGTAAGTATCACCATCTTTGGTTTTGGAACTATTAAATGCAAAAGTATTTGATCCTTTGTATTGTTCTTCATTTGGTTTAGCAATCGAAAGTTTATTGTTAATAATTCTTGAAACCCACTGATCTCCTTTTGATGAAATATATAATTGAAGTTGTGCATATTGAATCATTTTTTTTTCAGTCAAAGGGAAAAGATCGGTCACTAGAATTTCTTCAGGATGTTCAGCTGCGTAGCGATTTATCCCTGACGCGTATGCAGTTATAATAAGTTTGTATTCTGGACTAATTTCTGATTCATATTTTTTTTCAAATAATTTCTCTGATCCAATAAATTGTGACAAGAAATCTACACCAATGCCTTTATTCCCAATATATTTTGATAGCATTCCATTCCCTGCTAAAAACCCAATTTGAATTGTTTTAAAATCATCTTCAGCATGTGCCCAAGCTAAACCATAAGCAACTTCTGCATCAGTCTTAGCAAAAATGTGTGGAACACCATATTTGTCTCTAACAATATCAATTTTATCTGGCTTTATCTGCGAAAATAATGGGAATAATTTTAATACTCCGATAATAGATAGAACAAGAAAATTTTTCACTTAAATTTTATTTCAAGGTATTATTTTTATTCTAATATAAAGTTAGACCAAAAAGAAAAATCTTTATATTAAATTTTTAATTCTTATATAAATGAAAAAGGTGTTACTGAATTTGATTTTTATTTCAAGTATAAACAATATTTCTGGTCAAATTGAACTTTTTAACGGTAAAAATTTAGATGGATGGAAGATTCATGGAACTGAACTTTGGTATGTCGAAGAGGGCCTTTTAGTATGTGAGAGTGGTCCTGATAAAGAATATGGGTATTTGTCTACAGAGGAGTTTTATGATGATTTTGAATTAACCTTGGAATTTAAACAAGAAGCTGATGGGAATAGTGGTGTATTTATTCGATCAACGGTTGAGGGAACAAAAGTTAGTGGTTGGCAGGTTGAAGTTGCTCCACCTGGCAATAATACTGGAGGAATTTATGAATCCTATGGAAGAGGATGGTTGATAAAACCAGAAAAAGAAAAGGATAAGGCACTAAAAATGGGTGAATGGAATAACATGCGTGTTAGAGTGAAAGGTGATAAAATAAAAAGCTGGTTGAATGGAACTCAGATGATAAGCTTAAAGGATAAAAAAATAGGTCAAGGTAAAGGCTCGATAGCTCTGCAAATTCACGATGGAGGTGGAATTAAAGTACGTTGGAGAAATCTCCTTATTACTCAATTATAACTCTATAGCATCAATAGCCTTAGCTAGTTGGAAGTCTTTTTGAGAAACTCCCCTGACATCATGTGTAGTTAGTTGTATAAATAATGATTTATAATCACTTGTTAGTTTTGGATGATGACCTTGTTTTTCAGCGATTATAGCTATTTTATAAATGAAATCAATAGATTCTATATATTTTGAAAACTCAATTTTACGTTCTAAAGAACCATTTTTATACACCCACTTAGTGATCTTTAATAAATTATCTAATATTTCTTTTTCATCTAAAGCATTCATAAAAAAATTTAATTATTTCTATTGACACGTACCTTTTGTATAATTCAAAACACCATTGTTGTTTGCAATACAGTCATTAGAATAAATATTACCATCACATCCACATACAGGTTCATAAATCATGTAACAATTTGCAAAGTCATCTATTAGAGACTCATCAATACATACATTTTCTGATTCTATTTCTTTGTTGTCGCAAAAGTACAATGAATTTAAAAAAAAAAATTAAAATAGGATAGCTGAATTTATTTTCAAACATTAATTTACAAATTAGCAAGTGATTTCATCGCATAAATAAATGAATCTAATTCATTTTCATTAGTAAACACATTAGGAGATATTCTACACCCTTTAACATTTGCATAATCAATAGGAACAGTAAAAATTCCATATTCTTCATAAAGTCTATTTGCTAAAGTTTCTGGCTTCATATTTTTCAGACCCACATTACCAATACCACAGCTTCTTCTAGAATCAAATGGTGTATTGATGACAATATTTGATTGGTCTTTTAGAGCGTTCTGCCAATAGGTTTTTAAAAACCTTAAACGGGACTCTTTTTTCTTTATTCCAATCCAGTTCAGATATTCAATTGCATCAAGAATCGTCAAATCTGTTGAAACAGGATGGGTGCCAGTATGACTAAGTCTTTGAATTTTATTTTGATTTTTTTCATGATCTGCAATAAGAGGCCAGATTTTCGGAATATGTTTAGAATTAATATAGAGTAAACCCGCTCCCAAAGGGGTTGCTAGCCATTTGTGTAAACTGGATCCATAATAATCACAATTTAGGTCATCAATTTTAAAATCAAAATGACCAACGCAGTGCGCACCATCAACTAAAACTTCAACTCCATGACTATGTGCCATATCACAAATCTTTTTAACTGGTAAAATTTGACCAGTTATGTTAACCATATGGCTGATCATAATTAATCTAGTCTTACTTGAAATTTGACTTTCATAAAGAGAAATTAATTCCTTATCATTTTTTGGGTGATTAGGAACCGATACTTTTTTCAAAACTACACCATGTCTTTTGCTAATTTGTTCAAACATATCTTGCATGGCACCATAGTCTTGATAAGCATATATTGCCTCATCCCCATTTTTCCATGGAAATCCACTAATAATTAAATCCAATGATTCGGTAGTATTCCTAGTTATGACTAAGTTTTTATTTTTACAGCCTACAAAATTGGCTAGTTCAGATGTTATTTTGTCTTTATCTTTAAATCTAGATTTTCTCATATAAAAAGAACCTTCTAAATTAACACGTTTGATATGTTTAATTTGTTTTTCCAAAGTGGGTTTTGGAATAATATTGTAATAACCACTTTCAAGATTTATAAAATCTGGGTGCAAGTCGTAATGACTCCTAATTAATTTCCATAAATCACTATCAGAAATATTCTCAACATTAAATAAATTTTCGGTTTTTTCAAGTGTATCATATTTTAAACTTTGACTAAAAGGTATTAGCCCTAAAGCACCAAATCTCTTTA
>CACMUP010000018.1 GCA_902616905.1 uncultured Bacteroidota bacterium | reverse complement strand
ATATTTTTTTTGCAATTAATTTTCCTTCAAAATCTAAAAAAGTGTTTGTTAGATGAAAATTGTTGACTATAAAGCTCTCTAAAGTCCCATTTAAATTAAAATTTAAATCAGTTAATGGTATATCTTGAAATCTATTGTTATAAAAATTAAATGAAGCTAAATCCAATTTACTTTGTGAAATCTCCATAGAAATTATTGCATTAGATTTAAAATCAATTAAACTATTATTTTTACCCTCTACTATTAGATTTCCATTAAGAATATTTTTCCCAGATGATAATTTCATATTTTCTAACTTTATGAACCCTGGCTTATATTCTACAAAAGCTGATCCTTTTATTTTTTTATTAAATGAACTATCTATCAAACCTTCAATTTTTTTTAAGGAGAGCGTAAATTCATCATTCTTTAAATTAAAGTTCTCAACTTCAATTTCTAAAGAATTAAATTTTAAAGGGTTTTGATTTTCACTGTTTTCATCTGAATAAACAAATGTCATTTTATCCAGGAACATTTTATTTATGACAAAAAGATTTTTTGATCTCTTTTAATTTGTCTAAAAGAATTTTGAGTGAATGAGTTTTTTCACCTTGATATTTTTTTACGTTTAAAAAAAGCCCTTTTGCAAGTAAATCTGAAAATTCAAAACTCCTGTTTTTTATGTTTTTTAAATTTTTCATGGAAGTATTGAGTTTACTTATATAAATTAAAGTATCATTATGGTGATCCTCGAGATAAAAATTTTTGAACTCTATTGAACCATTCCAATTCAAATTTATTTTTTCAATCGAAACTTTTTGGTTAGTGTTTTCTATAAATTTTTGAGTAAGTTGAAGAATAATTTTATTCTGAAAGAGTGATGATGAGATTAATAAAACGATTAATGAAATAAAGATAAAAACTCCTCCAAAAAGGATTAAAAATAATTTTTGTTTTTTTTTGATTCTAATCATTTATTTTTGCTACAATCACAATAGATTAACACTTATCAAAAACAACTTAATACTTGCTATAGAATCATCTTGTGATGACACTGCTGCTGCTGTACTCAATAATAGGAGAGTACTATCGAATTGTATACATAATCAAAACACAATACATATCCCCTACGGCGGTATAGTTCCTGAGCTTGCTTCCAGAGCTCATCAATCAAAAATTACACCTATTGTTAATCAAGCTTTATATGAAGCAAATATCGATAAAAAAGATCTAAATGCAATTGCATACACACAAGGACCTGGTTTATTAGGTTCCCTTTTGATTGGAAGTTCTTTTGCTAAATCAATGTCCTTAGCTCTTAAAATTCCTATAATACCTATAAACCACATGCATGGACATATTTTAGCTCATTTTATAGAAAATAACAATTATGAACCTCCTAAATTCCCATTCATTGGGATAACCGTTTCAGGTGGGCATACACAAATACTTTATGTGAACGATTACTTTGACATGAAAATTATTGGTAATACGCTTGATGACGCAATTGGAGAGGCATTTGATAAATGTGGAAAACGAATAGGACTATCATACCCAGCAGGTCAACAAATAGATGAATTAGCTAAAACTGGAGATTCAAAAAAATTTTCTTTTCCAATTTCAAATTTAAGTGGTTACAATTTAAGCTATAGCGGGGTTAAAACTGCGTTTTTAAATTTTATTCAAAATAAAGAAAATAAGTCTCCAAATTTTATAAAAGAGAATTTAAATGACATATGTGCTAGTCTGCAATATACATTAACCAAAATAATTTTAATAAAAATAGAAGAAATTGCATCTGATTTTAATGTAAATAAAATTGTTATTGGTGGAGGTGTCTCTGCAAATTCAGAGTTAAGAAAGCAATTAAAAAACCTATCTAGCATAAAAAAATGGAATCTTTTTTTGCCACCACTTGAATATACAACTGATAATGCTGCAATGATTGGTATAGCAGCTTATTATAAGTTGAGGAATAAAAAATTTGGAGAACTCACTGAAATTTCACAACCACGATTAAAAGAATAAAATGTTATTATTTTTTGATTTTGACATAGGGGAAAATTTTCAAGATTTCACTTTTGACAAATCAGAAAGTCGACATATAACAAAAGTTTTAAGAAAAAACATTGGTACAGAAATAACAATAACAAATGGTAAAGGATTGGAGTGGAACGGAGTAATTACATCAATTTTAAACCAAAAGGTTGTAGCGAGGAAAATAAGTTCTTTAAAGCATTCTTACAAAAAAAAACATGTACATCTGGCTATAGCTCCTCCAAAAAGTAACGATCGGATGGAGTGGTTGATTGAAAAAATAACTGAACTAGGGATTTCTTCCATAACTCCAATTCTATGTGATCGTTCAGAAAGAAAAATTATTAAAAAGGAGCGATTAATCAAAATCGCAATTTCTGCCCTTAAACAATCACAGCAATTTTTTCTTCCTGAAATAAATCCAATGGTGACCTTTAAAAAATATATAAAAAATATTAGTCATCATGGATTAATAGCACATTGTGGAAAGTCTTCAAAAATAGAACTGAAAAACTATAGTTGGGAAAGTGACCAAGTTCATCTATTAATTGGTCCAGAAGGAGATTTTAGCTTAAATGAAATTAAAGATGCAATATCAGCTAAATTAAAGCCTGTTAGTCTCGGCCAACAAAGGTTCAGAACTGAAACTGCCGGTCTTTTAGGTTGTAATATTTTATTACTCAAAGAATGACTAATTATTATCATGCAAACTTAAATGTTCAGTTTCTGTTTTATTTTTATGGTAGAGTCCTTCAAATTGAATAAACAGAATATGAATAGCTTAATCAGAGATGTTTCCTATATTTAACATATGAACTCTAAAGAAATCACTAAGGGAATTTTTTGGGCAGTTTTGCAGCTAACTGGCTTGTGTATTTTAATTTGGTTACTTTTTCAGTTAAAGACCCTAATAATTTACATGATAATTGCTGGTGTGATTAGTTTAATAGGTAGACCAATAAATCAACTTCTTATAAATCGAATTAAGATTAAGCCTGTATTAGCAACAAGCATTAGTATTTTAATTCTATTAGGTTTTTTAATAAGTTTATTTTCGCTTTTTGTGCCTTTACTTGTTAGACAGGGAGAAAATTTATCCTTATTGGATGTTGATCTTCTAAAACAAAATATTGAAACCCTTGTAAATGAAATAAGTATATACTTTCAATTGGATAACAGCTTTTGGCAGCAACAAATTTCTGTTGATAATCTTTTTCAAAATGTAAACTTGGGTATTATTCCAGAATTTCTAAATCAAACATTAGAATTATTAGGAGGCTTTACTATCGGTCTTTTTTCAGTGGTTTTTATATTATTCTTTTTTCTCAAGGATAGTTATTTACAACAAAAAATTATTTTAGTTCTAGTCAATGATAAGCTAACTGATCGGGTAGAAAAATCTATCAACAAAATTAAAAATCTTTTATCTAGATACTTTTTAGGCTTACTATTTCAAATTACAATCCTATTAATTATTTACAGTATTGATTTAGCTATGTTTAATATAGAAAATGCATTCATTATTGCTTTTTTATGTGCCTTACTTAATCTAATACCTTACCTAGGACCAATTATTGGAGCAATATTAATGACTCTATTAACAATGAGTAGCTTTATAGGAGCTGATTTTAGCGAAGTTATTCTTCCAAAAACAATTTATGTGATGATAGGTTTTCTTATTGGACAATTAGTTGACAATTTCTTTAGTCAACCAATTATATTCTCAAATAGTGTGAAATCTCATCCCCTAGAAATTTTTATAGTAATTCTAGCTTCTGGTATCATGTTAGGGCCAGTTGGAATGATCATAGGAATCCCCATATACACTTCTTTAAAAGTAATAGCACAGGAGTTTTTATCTGATAACAAAATAGTAAAGTCATTAACTAAGGACTTTTAGATTTATTAAATTAAAATTTCTAAAATTGTTTTTTGAGGTATTTTTTTAGATTTCTTTCTTGAGATTTTAAGGCATCTAAAAATTCATTTTTAAGTTGTTTTGTCAAGTTTGAAATTGATTTTACATCTTTTATAGAGGTAGCACCTTGGCCTGCAGACCAAATTGTTTTCCATGCCTTAGCTTCAGCTTGGGCTGCATCAAGTTCACTTCCAAAATCAATTTTTTTACTCATTTTCCATAAATCTTCGGTAATTCCCATAGCTTCAAGACTTTGTTTTAAAAAACTTGCATGAACTCCTGATACAGCTGCTGTATATACAATATCCTCTGCTTTACTAGACATAATCATATTTTGATATTCTGGGTCAGCTAAACTTTCTTTTACATTGATAAATCGAGTTCCCATATAAGCTAAATCTGCTCCCATCTGTAAAACAGTAGCGATATCTCTACCATTACTAATACATCCCGAAAGTAAAATTGTTTTGTCAAAAAAAGACTTAATTTCGTTAATTAATGCAAATGGATTTATTGTCCCAGCATGACCCCCTGCACCAGCAGCTACTAATATAAGTCCATCTACTCCAGCCTCTTTAGCTTTTTCAGCGTGCCTTCTTTTTATTATATCGTGAAAAACTAAACCTCCATAACTATGAACCTTTTTTACCAAGTCTGATACTGCTCCTAAAGAGGTAATAATTAGTGGAACCTTATGTTTAACACAAATTTCTAGATCGGATATAACTCTTGGGTTAGTTGGGTGAACTATTAAATTAACCCCAAATGGTGCAGGGATTTTTCCTGTTTGAATTTTAAATTTTTCTAAACTCTCTTTTATTTCTATTATCCAGCTTTCAAAACCGTCAGTAGTTTTTTGATTTAAGGCTGGGAAGGTTCCAATTATCCCGTTTTTACAACATTCAATAACTAGCTGTGGTCCAGAAATTAAAAACATTGGAGCTGCTAATACGGGAAGTTCTAATTTATCTATAAAGTCAGGTTTCATAAATCATTATTTTAATAGTAATGTCCATTCAAAATCAAAAGTAGAAACTGTATCCCCTTTTTCATCAGTTCCTTCGGATTGAAGCCATAATTTTTGAGGATTTTTTGTTTTTAATAAATTTTGAAAAGTGCTTCTTATCGAGTTACTTGGTCTGCAAGAATAGACTAGTTTTCCTGTTGCCTTTTTTGTAAAGCTTGCTTTATTGTTTATCACCAACATAGAAATTTTGATGCCAAGATCTTTGGCTTCTTTCATTAATAAAACACCTGTTGAAAGTTCAGCTGCCATACCTTGGATAGCCCAAAACATTGATTTAAATGGATTTTTATTTATCCATTGTAAACGAACTTTTACTTCACAACAACCTGAGGTAATTTTAACAACACGAACACCAGTCCACCAGGCAGAAGGTAAGTTGAAAAATATAAATGTATTAATACCCTTAGGAGTAAGTGACATAATTTATAGAATTGATTCTAATTTAACATATTCTAAATCAAAAGCATCTGCAACTTCTTTATAAACAACTTCTCCGCATATAATATTTAATCCCCTTGCCAAAGCATAATTATCTTCACAAGCCTTTTTCCATCCTTTGTTTGCCAGTTGTAATACGTAACTAAGTGTTGCATTTGTTAGTGCTATAGTTGATGTATTAGGAACCGCTCCTGGCATATTTGTCACAGCATAATGTATAATCCCTTCTTTAATAACGATAGGTTTTTCATGTGTTGTTGGTTCACTGGTTTCAAAGCACCCTCCTTGGTCAATTGCAACATCGACCAATACTGTACCACGCATCATTTTAGAAAGCATTTCTTTTTTAATTAGTTTTGGGGCTTTTGAACCTGGAATTAGAACAGTTCCAATAATTAAGTGTGATCTTTTTATTTCTTGTTCTAAAGAATATTGATTGGAAAAAATTGGAGTTACATTCGCCGGCATATTACTTTCTAAATATCTTAAACGATCAAGGCTCGTGTCAAAAATTGTAACATTAGCTCCCAAACCAGCCCCCATTAGTGCAGCTTCGGTTCCTGAGACACCACCACCTATAACCATGATATTAGCTGGCTTAACACCTGTAACCCCTCCTAAAAGAATACCGAATCCACCTTGTGGCTTTTCTAAGTATTTAGCACCCTCTTGAGTTGCCATTCTTCCAGCTACCTCAGACATTGGAATTAATAATGGCAATTTCCCGTTATCTTCAACTGTTTCGTAAGCTATACAAATTGCCTTGGACTTGATCATTGCTTCAGTAAGTTTTTTACTGGATGCAAAATGAAAATAGGTAAAAAGTAATTGATTGGGTTTTACTAATTTATATTCCTCACTAATTGGTTCCTTTACCTTAATTATCATTTCAGCAAATTCATAGATAGCTGATATATCGTCCTCAATCAAACAACCAACTTGCTGATATGATTCATTAGTAAAACCACTTAAAAGACCAGCGTTGTTTTGAATTCTAACCTCATGTCCGGCTTCTATAATAGATAAAGCTCCAGCTGGTGTAAGTCCCACTCTTGCTTCTTGGGGTTTAATCTCTTTAGGAACACCTATTTTCATTTACTTTTTATTCGAAGTTAAATATTTGTTATTGATTTTGTTTAATATAAAACTGAAAAAAGCAAGCCTGAGTAGCTCAGGTTTGCTTTAATTATTTAATTTACTTTGTGATCGCGATAGGATTCGAACCTATGACCGTCTGCTTAGAAGGCAGATGCTCTATCCAGCTGAGCTACGCGACCATTGTACCGTTTAAAAGGGCTTGCAGAGGTTTTTTAAAATCTGACTACTTTTTTCGAGTAGTCATTTTGCATAAATCTTAAAAGTAAAGCACTCTATCCACCTATTAAATAGGAGCTCAAATATAATTAAAAAGAGATAATGGATAACCCCCTCTTATACCCTTTGTTATTGACAAGGATTTTTCTCTAAATAAAAATCTATAATATGAATAATGATGGGTTTTTTTGGAAAATTTTTAGTGTACCAACCTTATAATGCTTGCCAATCTTAAATTAGTCACATGGAAGTAAACTCGACATCCAATCATTCATCAATTGAAATTGCTCATTCATAATTAGTTTGTAAACAGCTATATCCCTTTTAGCTAAACCAGTAAAATCTTGATTAGGACACGTACATACACTTCTGTGATATAAAACCCCCTCTTCTAATGAAAGCTCTTGGCCTCCCCCATCAGTATCTGTTGGGATTAAGCCAACTTCAAATGGAGAATCATAAAACTCAATTTTGCCTATTCCAATATCTGAGCTGTAAAAATCAGTCCAGCATTGACTGTCATATAACTTAAAAATACCGTATTTCAGATATTGAATCACTTTGAAAAAATCTTTCAAAATGATATGCCTCTTGATTATTTTCTTCTAATTGATTGTTGTATTCTGTTTCATTAAACCATAATTCGTAATCATTAGTTAAAAATGCCAGTTTTTTTCTTAATGTTGTTTCTTCATCTGATAAAATATTTAGTGCATTTTCTTGGCTGAAAAATCTTTCTGTTTCTTGCTCAGAAACATTCATATTGCTAAAGAAAAATATATTGATCAGGACTAATTGTCTCAACCCCAAGGAGAAACTAACCGAGTTGTGTCATTCTAGAATAGCTTGGAAATTTGTCTTTTTGTCAACCTAATAATTGATTGATAGTAATATAATCCCACTAGATTGTAAGTTTTTTGTATATTAGATAATATAAATCGTAAATCAATTAAGATGAATCACAAGATAATTCTATTTTTAACTTTAATCCTATTTATCTCTTGTGATACAAAAACTGTAGAGGTGGAGGTAAATTCAAAAGGAGGGATGGCATATCAAGGAGATAGTAAAGGGAAAAAATTCTCTTTCGGTTCTGATGAGGATGCCAAAATCGCCGTGGATCTTATTCTTGCTTTTGCAAAAAAAGATACTGAAACTATGGCCTCATCTATGGCTGATTCAGTAAGATATATGCCACCTCAAGGGTCTAAGCCCATAATGGCTTCATCTGAACAAATAGATGAAATTGTTAAATTGCTCCACGAACCTTACGATTCTTTAAAAAGACTTATATGGAATGCAGTACCACTTATTAAGGAAGGCGACGATTTCACTAAGGTTATAGTTACCTTTAATGAAAAAAGATATTATAAAAGTGGTAAAGAAGAATCTATAGGTTTAATCGACAGAATATATATAAAAGATGGAAAAATCTTTAATATTAATCAATGGATGTCTGAAAGATAAAACTATATTGAACCAATAACTATTTACTTTTAAAAACCTATTTGATATAGGTCAAATTTAATTTTTGTCTCCTAGAGATTTTCTTTTAAATAGGAATAGATTACATTTTTTGTGCTTTTTTGTCTTTCAACCGAATTCTTTTTTCATAAAAATAATAAGTTACTATTATGCTTGAAATATTTAAAGTGGGTACAGATTTAATTACTCATTACGAATTGTTAAAACAACTTTTAAAGGTTTAGATGTTTTTCCAAAAAATATTCAGGTAATAAAATCTCAATTAAAAAAATTTTGAGATTTCATTAGTATAACGCTATAAACCTTTATAAAACTGAAAACTCAATAATCTCTTTGGATTCGACTGGATTTTTAATAATAAAAACAAAGATTCAAGTCAACTATTTAATCTTTTATACCCCTTCAAATTCATAGTAAGTTTATTTTTAATATTATAATAAGTAAATTTGGAATTCTAGCTAAAAGTTTTCTAAACCTAATTAGAAATTAACTCAATTGACCGCCGTATTTTTTTTGGTATAACTTTTGGTTTGTTAAGAGCTTTATTAACGCATACGTGAACAAACTCTCCATATGCAGATACAGTGTCATTTTCTTTTTTAAATATTCCAATTCCATAGGTTACTGAAGTTTTACCTAGTTTTTTAGTAACTAAACCTGCCTCTATCACATCAGGATATGCAATACTTGATACAAAATTACAATTGGAATGAACTACATAAAAAGCCGCTTCTTTATGGGTTAGATTAGCATGCCCTGATTCGATCAAAAAAAGATTTATAGCAGTATCGAAAAATGAGTAATAATTTACGTTATTAACATGTCCAAAAATGTCATTATCCATCCATCTAGTGGTAATAGGATAAAACTTTTTATAATACAACCTTTTGGTAAATTTTAAATCAGCCACAAATAAACTTACAATATATTTCCAAAACACATATATTTTATATCTAAATAATCTTCTATTCCATATCTAGATCCTTCTCTCCCAATACCAGAAAACTTGACCCCTCCAAAAGGAGCAAGCTCAGTTGAAATTAATCCTTCATTAATTCCAACCATTCCATACTCTAATTCTTCAGCTACTTTCCAACATCGAGATACATTCTGAGAATAAAAATATGAAGCAAGGCCATAACTAGTGTCATTGGCCATATTGACAGCTTGCTTATCTGATGAAAATTTAAAAAGAGGAACAATAGGTCCAAAAATTTCTTCTTTGGAAAAATTCATTTCTAAGCTTGCATTTGAAATAACAGTAGGTTCAAAAAAATATTTTCCAATTATTTTCCCACCTATTAAAATTTTTCCTCCTTTGTTTATCGAATCCTCTAAAAAACCTTTAATTTTTTTTATGGCATTAATATTAATCATTGGTCCAATATTGACATCTTTATCCATGCCGTTGCCAACTTTTAATTTTGAAATAATTTTTACTAATTTTTGTGAAAATTGATCGTAAATCTTTTCATGAATCAAAATACGATTTGCACAGACACAGGTTTGACCAGAATTTCTAAATTTGGAAACAATTACTCCGTCTATAGCTTTATCAATGTCTGCATCATCAAACACGATGAAGGGAGCGTTTCCTCCCAATTCCAAACTAAGTTTTTTGAGTGTTGATGAACTTTGAGACATTAATATTTTCCCTACTCTTGTAGAACCTGTAAAAGATATTTTTTTTACCTTTTTACTCTCACATAAAAATTTACCCATCCCCGGAGCATCTTTTCCAATTACGACATTAATTACTCCTGGAGGAAAACCTGCAACATTACTTAAATGTGCAATAGCTAATGCGGTTAAAGGTGCTTCCTCAGTAGGTCGAATAACAACAGTACATCCAGCTGCTAGCGCAGGAGCCACCTTACGAGTAATCATTGCAAGGGGGAAGTTCCAGGGAGTAATTGCACCTACAACACCTACAGCTTGCTTTATTACTATTAGTCTTCGGTCCTCAGAATAGGTTGGAATAATATCACCATATGTGCGTTTTCCTTCTTCGGCAAACCATTTAACAAAAGCAGCTCCATAAGAAACTTCCCCTTTACTTTCTTTTAAAGGTTTACCGCATTCCAACGTCATTATCTCAGCTAAAGCATCTGAATTATCAATAATCAGATCATGCCACTTTTCCAAAATTTTTGCTCTGTATTTGGCAGTTTTTTTTTGCCATGATTGAAAAGCTAAAAATGCAGTATCAACTGCTTTATCTGTAACCGCAATTCCACCATCATTAACAGATTTGATTATTTGCCCATTTGCTGGGTTGATTATATCAAATTTAGCCTCACCGTGGGCTTTCCATTCACCTCCTATAAAAGATCGATCAAAAATTAAATCACTAGTTCTCATTTATTATATTTTAATGAAAAAGGATTACTTGTCTTAAGGCATCGCCTTTTGCTAGTCTTTCAAAACCATTATTGATTTCCTTTAGTTTTATTCTGTGGGAAATTAGTTTCTCAACAGGTAATCTTCCTGACTTATAAAGTTCAATATATACTGGTATATCTCTTGAAGGAACGCAACTCCCAAGATATGAGCCTTTAAGACTCTTTTCCTGGGCTACTAATTTTACTGGGGAGAGTTCCAATTTAGCATTTGGATGAGGTAGTGCAGCGGTTACAGTAGTCCCACCTCTTTTAGTTGCATTAAACGCAAAATTAAGAGCAGAAACTGCACCTGCAAATTCTAAAGCTACGTCAACCCCTCCATTTGTTAAATCTTTTAAAACTTCTAAAGCTTCTTTTTCTGATGAATCTATTATATAATGAGCACCGAACTGTTTTGCGATTGCTCTTTTTTTAGGATTTATATCAGCAG
This sequence comes from uncultured Bacteroidota bacterium, assembly GCA_902616905.1. GTDB lineage: Bacteria > Bacteroidota > Bacteroidia > Flavobacteriales > Flavobacteriaceae > MS024-2A. The sequence goes on along the minus strand of CACMUP010000018.1, from coordinate 12,072 downwards.
CTATAATTTTAGAAGCCCCTGCAGAGTGAGCTCCAAGTATTGCTGATAGTCCGACTCCTCCAAGACCAACAACCAAAAGACTTTGCCCAAATTTTAGTTGAGCAGTGTTCACCACTGCACCAACTCCTGTCATAACTGCACAACCAAAGAGTGAGGCAACCTCAAAAGGAATATCCTTATCTATCTTTATTAGTGAGTGAGAAGATACTACTGCAAATTCAGCAAAACCGGAGACTCCAAGATGATGATGGTAATACTCACCTTTACTATGGATTCTTTGATGCCCCCCAATTAAAGTTCCTTTTTCATTCGCTACAGCTCCTGGCTCACATAGTGCCGCTTTGCCGCTTTGGCAGTAATTACAATTTCCACATGACGGTAAAAAAGCAAAAACAACATGATCTCCCACAGCAAGTTTTTGAACTCCTTCTCCTAAATCTATAACTATTCCTGCAGCTTCATGGCCAAGGACCATGGGTAAAGGCCTAGGTCGGTTACCATCAATAACCGATAAATCAGAGTGGCATAGACCAGCAGCTTTAATTTTTACAAGAACCTCTCCAAATCCTGGAGCATCGAGGTTTACTTTTTGAATTTTCAAAGGAGCAGATTTTGAATATGGTCTCTCTAGATTCATTTGATGAAGAACTGCTGCCGTAGTATTCATTCAGTATTTTTTAAATGCATCAGATTCATTGGGATAATCTCCTCCACCTTCTCTAAAGAATTTTTTTCCATATATTAAAAATACTAAAAGTATTCCAACAGCAAATGCCCATCCGGCCCCTTTTGACAATAATACCCCAGCAATCACCCCAGCAATTCCCAAATCTTTTAGACTTTTTGATTCGAGAAATCCAATTCGTACGCTAACAAAGCCTTGAATTATTAGTGTTAAAGCCAGTGCAACTCCCAAAATAGGCTTGACTAGTGTAACAATTGGAAGGAGCAAAAGACCTGTATTAGTTCCCCATCTAAATGAACCACTTCCACCAATAATTGAGTGCATTGCTTTTTTTCCCTGTTTGTAACGTTCAACAATTACTATATGCATAGCTGCCCATAATGGACCGCACATTGTAATATCTGGACCGATAAAACTCATTATGCTATTTCTTCCGCCGAAAATAAGATGAGCACGGTTTGCATTATAATCAATATTCTCATCATCCCTTTTTTTATCAGCTTCTTCCAAAATAGCTTGACTTTGAAGGATATCTCCGAATAATACGATATAAGTCGCTAATGCAGTAGGTATAGCACTTAGAAACATATTTAAAGGGGGCAATCCAACACCAAAAACTGTAAATTCACTAATTAGTATTTTAAAGTTAGGCTTTGAAAAACCCCATTCTATTTCGGGCCAATTGGCTTCATTAAAAAGAGGGGCAATTAAAATAGCAAGGAGAATGATGGGCAAGATCCCTAAATTTCCAATTAGGCTCAATATTTTATTTTTTCTTTTATTCATATTAAAGTGTCTAGAATAAATCAAATAAAATCCAACTCCAACTGCAATTGTTATAGAAAATGGAAAAAGATCAAACCTGCCTCCATTTTTGAAGACAGCATTGATTGCAGAAATTCCTGCTCCAATAATTATTCCAGATTTTATTGCTGAAGGTATCAAAATAACAACCTTTTTTGCCAGCTTTGTATAACCTAAAAAAATACAAATTAACCCAAGCAATAATTGAAATGCCATGAGAGCTTTAACTCTATCAGGGCCCATATCAAAAGTTTCTATATAGACCATAATGATAGGTATTGCAGGTGTAATCCATCCAGGTACAACTGGATCTCCTAATAAATGATGAATTAGATAAAAAATACCGTTTAGTATAACAATTGCCATAGCAGCTTCAAAAGGCATTCCTAAAAGTTCAACAATTAATGGTATTGCAGCAAGATCAACAGCACACATTAGAAGCCCCTGGAAATAATCTGGCCATTCAAATCGATAATGTATAAAGGGGAATCGAAGTTTGAAAGTCCCAATATTTATAAAAGGGTTTTCTCCAGAATCTACTCTTTTTTTCCAAAGACTCATAAGCTAAAATTAAACTAAATTATTAGTAAAAAAACTATGTTTTACTGTCTTAATAAAATTTCATTAATTTATCTCAAACTTTTTTTAAATAGGCTTTTATATTTATAAATTGATAATATAAATGAACTTAAAAATATCTTAAGAAAATAAGTTTGATTTAAGAAAACAATGATTTCAACATTAGGAGAAAAATTCACACATTTTTTCAGAAAGAATATGCCTGATGCCTTTGTTTTTGCTTTAGTTCTGACAATGGTAGTAGCTCTTTTTTCAATTCTAATTGTTCAGGCTAGTTTCTTTGAAATCCTAGATGCTTGGTATAAGGGTTTTTGGTTACTTCTCGAATTTGGAATGCAGATGGTATTACTGGTTGCCACAGGTTATACTATCGCACTGTCTCCTTTTTTTACAAGGCAAATTGATAAGCTTTGTAAATATATTAATAGCCCTATTCAAGTTTATACTGTTGTTACTTTATTTGGTTTTCTTGTTTCAATGATTAGTTGGGGTTGGATTGTTGCAGCAGCAGCTCTTGGAAGATCCTTAGCCGATCGAATAAAAGGAGTTAACTATCCATTTTTAATCGCTTGTACTTACTTTTCAAATAATAGTTGGGTTACTGGGTTATCCAGTTCTATACCATTATTATTAAATACTGAAGACAATTACTTGATAAGGGCTGGAATCATCGAAAATACTATTTCAACAACTGAAACTCTCGCTTCTTATTTAAATGTTTTAGTAATTCTATCTTATTTAATTTTGGGAACACTTGTTATGATCATGATAAGACCTAAATCTTCTGAAGGGAAAGAATTAAAGGATTATTTAATTTCATTAAAAAATTCAAAGAATGATGTTAAGACAATAGAAGAAGAAGCTGAATCCCAAAAGCTACCCTTTAAAGCTGTTTCAGACAAGATGAATAATAGTTTTTTTTTAATACTTGTCATTTTCTTTTTAGGTTTTGTATACACCACCAGATATTTTATAATTAATGGGTTTGATTTGAATTTGAATATTATGATTTTCATTTTTCTGATAATTGGACTAGTAATGCATAAAAGTCCTTTACGCTTCAGTATAGCCATGAGAAGATCTAGTAGTAATGTATCTAGTATTTTGTTCCAGTTTCCTTTTTATGCAGGAATTATGGGAATAATGATTTATACTGGACTTGGAGAATCCTTGTCAAAAGCACTAGTTTCAGTTTCTTCACTTAATACCTATCCCTTTTTTTCCTTTCTTTTAGGGGGAATAGTAAATTTCGCAATCCCTTCAGGTGGAGGTGAATTCGCAGTTATTGGACCCAGTGTTTTAGAAGCAGTAAAAATAATTGGAGAAGGCTTGAATAAAGAAGAAATTATATTAATGATATCTCGAGCTTCCTTGTCTATTGCATATGGAGAGACCTTAACTAATCTATTACAGCCCTTTTATCTACTTTTGGTTCTGCCAATCATGGGCGCGGGGACAAATATTCAAGCCCGGGACGTTATGGGCTATTTGGTTATTCCCTTTATAGCCTTTTTTATTTTTTATTCGATAATGATAACCTATATGCCTCTTTAGTGAAAAAAACTTATTTTCTATTTGAGTTTACGCTTAAGAATTTTCCCAGTAGCATTCATAGGTAATTTTTTTACAAATTCAATTTTCCTAGGATATTTATTCACTGATAATTCTGCCTTAATCCAGATTTTAAATTCATTTTCAGTTATTTGTTCTCCTTTTTTTAAGACTATATAAGCTTTGATTTCTTCTCCCATTCGTTGATCAGGAATACCTATTACAGCAACTAACGATATTTTAGGGTGTTTTATAATAACCTCTTCAATTTCACGTGGATAAATGTTAACTCCACCTCTAATTATCATATCATTGATTCTGTCAACAACAAATAAATAACCGTCATTGTCTTTATATCCGATATCTCCAGAATGCATCCATCCATTTTTTATTGCTTTTTTAGTAGCCTTGTTGTTTTTGAAATAGCCTTTCATTACATTATGACCTCTGAAAATTATTTGACCTATTTCATAATTAGGAACTTCAATTAATTTATCATTGACTATTTTTACTTGTACACCCCACAAAGGAAGACCAACTGAACCTATTTTTCTTTTATACTTAGGCTGATTATAGGTTACTAGCGGAGAAGCTTCTGACATCCCATAGCCCTCATAAATTCTTACCCCATAAATATTTTCAAAATCATTTAATAATTCTTTAGGCATCGCTGCACCTCCTGAAAGAGCAATCCGCCAGTGCTCTTTTAATAAACTTAATTCTTGTTTATTATAAAATTTTAACTCATTAAGTAAACTCCAAAACATAGTCGGGACTCCTGCAAAAATGGTAATTTTATTTGCCTGAATAATCTTAATCAAATTATCTGGATCAAATCTTTTCAAGAGTAAATTTGGAATGCCTGCAAAAATCGAAGCATTCATAATACAATTTTGTCCAAAAATATGAAACAAGGGGAGTACAGTTAATGAAACGTCATTCTTATTAAAATCAAATAAATTTACAGTTAAACTTGCATTCCAAGCTAAATTAGAGTGTGTAAGTTCTGCACCTTTAGATTTTCCTGTAGTCCCCGAGGTATAAATTATAACAGCTGTTTGATCTGAATTATAAGCTCTATATCCTAATTGACTTGATGCATTTTCCATCAAAGAACTTAATATTTTTGGGATGGTATTAATATAACCAGCGTTTTCGAAATTTTCAATAATTATAGAATCAGTTAATTTAGAATATTCCTTTATTGCCTTTATAGCTTCACCTGCGATATTTAAATTATCGTCACCTTGGTAAAAAAAATATAGTTTCGCATTCGAATCATTTAAAATATGTAATATTTCTTTTTTTTTAAGCATTATACTCATTGGAACAACTACACCTCCCATTTTTAAAATACCGTAATAAATAATTGGAAAAAAAGCAATATTTGGGGATTGTAAAGCAATAGAATCCCCGGGCTTGATACCTAAATCTAGAATTATATTTGCAACTTTATTTGAAAGTTGATTAAGTTCCTTATAAGAAAATTTTTTACCCTCAGATATAATTGCTGTATTGTTGGGTATTTTAAATGCATTATCTTCTAAAGCGATTGATAGGTTTATCATTGGCTATATTTTAAAACTTTAATTTTCACTAGCAATACATAATTAAGTTGGCATTACTCCTCCATTTGTATGTAATGTAATTCCACTAATAAATCCAGCCTCTTCGGAAGCCAAAAAAAGGCAAGCATATCCAACATCTTCAGGAATTCCAATTCTACCAATTGGAATTTCAGTAATCTTTTTTTTAAAAATTTGATCAGGTATAGACTCAGTCATTGAAGTTTGTATTAAACCAGGCGCTACTGAATTAACTGTAATTCCATCACCTCCTAACTCTTTACATAATGCACGTGTGAATCCCGAAACACCTGCTTTAGAAGCAGCATAATTTGCTTGGCCAAATGCACCCTGGAAAGCATTTATCGAAGAAGATGAAATGATTCTTCCATATCTGTTTTTTTTCATTATAGGAACAACAGCTTTACAAGTAACAAATAGTGAATTTAAATTAACTTCAAGAACAGTATCCCATTCCTTTCTTTTCATCTTTATAAAAGATCGATCTTTAATAATACCTGCATTATTAATAAGTATATCAATTTTTTTGTGGTCATTAATTATTTTTGAAACTGCTTTTTTCACAGAATTAATCGATGTTATGTCTACCTTTTGGAAAAATATATCTCCCCCATTTAAAGAAATTTGGTTTGCTATTTCAGAACCCTTATCATCAATGTCCCACAGAGCAACTTTTGCTCCAGCTTTACAAAACACCTCACAAATCCCTTTTCCAATTCCATTGGCTCCTCCTGTGATAATTGCTAATTGTCCCTCAATTTTAAACATAATTTGAATTTAATATTTTTAAAATATAACAGTTAATTTGGCATATTTCAAATCTACAAAAATACCAACACGATTTATAACGTAGTATCGTCAATCAAATTTATATGACTTACAATTAATTTTATTGCCTGAATCAATAATGATAAATTTGCCCGATTTAACTATAATTATTTATTGTGATATATAGAGGTTGCCTCATATGCAATCTCCTGAAGAAAAATTTTATCCTCTTTACTGATTTCTCCAAAATAATCGTACTTAATACCAACAGGTGATTTGTCATAAATACTCGAAAAAACTGTACATGCAGCAAGATAAGTTCCAAGAAGACTTGGGTGTGATCCATCAGATTTATGCAATCTAATATTAGGATTTTTTTTATATGCTAAATCAAAAGCTACACCAACAGGTATGACCAAAACCTGATTCTCGGTTCCAGCTTTTGTGTAGGTTTTCTCAATAATTTTTATTTGGTTCTCTGTAAATTTTTCGTGAGGTTGTATATACGCTTGTGTCATATATAAAGCAGCGCTAGAATTATTTGCTCTTATTGTATGAACATGCTTTTTTATAAAATGTGAGAACTCTTTTCTGCTTTCCTTTGTGAGTGTTTCTGCACTGCCAGCTTGGAGGATAATTAAATCAAATTTCTCAATTGAACTAATTGCTTTGGGCTTTATCAATCTTTCAACATCATGATGTTTGAGTCTTGATCCTCCAATTGTTGCAGATTTCACAGAAGAGGGGTCATAACCAGTAAAGTATTCACCAACAATACGTCTAAAGTGATTATGCAAACTATCACCATAATAGAGATAACTATTTCCAATAAATAAAATTGTTTTAGGATGCACTTCTTCACTATCAATTATTGATTTTTGAGAATATAAGAAATTAGAAAACAGTAGATAAACAAATATATTTCTGAAAAAAGTCATATTTTTTTATTAGTCAAAAAGGGATCTCAATTGTTTCAAAATCCCGTGAAATTGAAAGAAAGAAAGAAAGAAAGAAATAAACCATAATGAAAATTATTAGTATTGATAAAATATTCATAACTATCCAACAATTAACCTATTTGGTATTTTTAAATAGTTATACCCATAAAAAATAGCGTTTTGAATAGCTTCCATTATCCAAAAAATAGCAATCCATAAAGTTGTTAACAAAACTGCATTAATTTTATCTGTTAATCCTTCTGATTTAAAAAATAGGATTGTCAGAATAAATAATAATTGTGCTAAAAAAAGACTTATTTTCTTTGAATTCATTTATATTATCTATCGTATTGTCTTATAGAAATTAAAATTAATTGAATCACATTTAAAATAATCGTTTTTTGGGAATTACCAAACTTTACAAAAGTTTTCTTCATTCACAGTCACAATGAAAAGATTCATGAATTATAATCATGGTAAAGTTAAATTAATTGAATTTCATTAATTCTATAGTAATAAAAAAAAGGATTTGACATTTAAGTCAAACCCTTTTAAGAAAATCGAAAGAATTATTGGTTAACGCTAGTTTTTGTAAAGATTCCTGGATCCTCGTCTGGTGCATTTGAATTTGAGTTTAACTCATTTTGAGCATAAGGCATTCTTTCAGGTTTGCGGGTGTTATCCGCGTCAACCATAAAGTATGGAACTGCTATTACGTTATCTGATTTTCTTAATCGACGGGCGTCATTGTAAGGCATATGCATGCCAAAACCAGATACATAACGTTCTTCAATTACCTCACGTAAAAAAGCATCATCAGCACTAATATTGTCAGGATTTTCAATCCCACCGTCATTAAAATCTGATACTTCAAATGGAGTATATTTGAAAGCATTTCCTATAAATGAAGCGTTAAGGTTTCCACCACTGTTCAACCAATTTCTTACTTCATTTAGATAAGGCAATCCTGCAGTAACTCCTCCACTTCTTCCGGCCGCCTCAGCCATAATTAGTTTATTCTCAAAAAAAGTTACCATATTTTGTGGCTCACGCTCTTGAATTATCCCTTCATTTCCACTTCCAGATGCATCAATCATATAATATGCTCTTCTAGCTGTTTCATCAGTTTTTGAATGGTTTCGAGACAAGGCATTTGAAGAATCTAAAATTTGAAGTAGATAACTTTCAGTACCATCTAAATTATTACCTAAATCACCAGATCTTGATCCTGCGAGTATGGTCCAAAAAAGATTTGTGTCTCCAGAAACAGCATTTCCTGGGACAAATTTTAAATCTCCACTTGCAGAAGAAATACCATTTTGTGCAGCTGATAATGCATTGGAATAATCTTTTTGATGAAGATAAAAACGTGCTTTTAAGGTATATGCAGCTGCAATCCAATTATCTTTATTGCCATTAAAATATATATCTTCATCAATTGGTTCCGAAGTCGCACCGTTAAGTGTATTGATTCCTTCATCTAATAGGGCAATAGCTGAATTATATACATTAACTTGTGGATCAAAAATTGGATCTTCAATTTCTGAAATTCCAGCTTCAGAATAAGGTATATCACCCCAAAGTGATGCCCCAGTCCCAAAGGCATGAGCCTCAATTATTGTGGCTATTCCTCTAAGTAAAGCACTATCTGAATTTTCTTTTATATGTCTCATATTTGTCATAACACCTCCGTAAAGGGCCCTCCATTCATCATTCGACTCTCCCGTTGATAAATTATAACCATAAATGTTTGAATACAACGCTGCGAAACCAATGAGTTGTCCAGAATACATACCACTAACCCGATTTAAGTGACCACATTGAAGTTGAATATTAGCTAGCTGGCCACCTGTTAAAAATAGTTTCTCTTGTACATCTGAAACAATCAGGTCATTTGGGTTTTCATTAATATCAGAAACTATGTCTTCACATGAGAATACAGTATACACTAATGAGATAAGAATTAAAAATTTGTAAATATTTTTCATTTTAATTATTTTAAAAATTAAACGTTACACCAAAAAGTGTTGATTTTGTCTGAGGATTAGTAAAATAATCAACACCTATAGCATTTCCTGTCCCAAATTGGTTTACCTCTGGGTCAATACCAGGAATATTATTTATATTAATTAAGTTTCTTCCTGTTACAGTAAAAACAACACTATCAAGGCCTATACTTGATTTTAAATTATCAGAGTCAAGAGAGTAGCTTAAAGATAGTTCTCTTACTTTAGTCCAAGTCGCATCATATATCGAAAAATTATAGGCTTGATTGTCACCAAATCCGCCACCAATACTTCTTCGATACCATTGCTCATCAAGTAGTACATTTCCGCCTCCAAAATCTTCAATATTACCTCTGATTGTAGTCCCAGCAGGAAAAGTGGTTCCTTTTACATTAACTAATGGTTCGGTTAAAGTAACCCTGTTAGCAGTTTCTTCTGTTGTCCCAAAACGCTTGAGAACATGAAGGGTTCGTGGTGAAAATTCTCCTCCCTGAGAGTGCTCTACAATAGCATTGAGAGAAAACTTCTTATACCTTAAGTTCAATGCTACAGCTCCTCTCCAATCAGGGTTAGGGTCACCTAAAACTACAAACTCTGATGTAATTTGAGGAAAACCGTTTTCATCAAGATCGAAACTTCCATCTTCATTTGTTCGTGAACCTGTTCCATACAAAGTACCAAGTGGATAACCAACAATAGCAACAGATTTAACTGAGGCCCCAGCGGACATATCTACAAAAGTTGTCCCATACAAATCAGTTACTACATTTTCATTTTTAGACCAATTAAGGCTAGCATTTAAACTTAAATCCTCCTTTTGTATTGCATTCCATCCTAAGTCAATTTCATATCCTTGGTTTTCCATTGCACCAAAGTTGCCATACTGAGTTGAAAAACCAGAAGACGGAGATAAACTGACATTCAATAAAATATCCTCAATTTTATTATTATAATATGTAAATGAAAAAGTTAGATCATTATTAAAGAATCTTAAATCTGTCCCAATTTCCCATTCAGTTTTTAATTCAGGCTTAAGATTAGGGTTACCTAAATTATTATCTATTCTAAAACCTCCTCCAAAGGAATCGATCACAAGTGGATCTGAATATGTAGAATAAGAAAATCCTCCTTCCGCTAAAGTATCAAATCTATGAGGAGCAGGTTGTACACCAACGATTCCATAGGAAGCTCGTAATTTTCCAAATGAAATAAAGTCTGTATTTAGTGCAGTATTTGTAAAATTCCAAGCAACGTCTGCAGCAGGATAAAAGAAAGAATCATTCATTGTAGAAGATGCCTCAAGTGCACCAGTTAGGTTAATAAATAATTCATCTGAAATACCAAAATTTAAAATTGCATATCCTCTATTTGATTTACTAAATGACTTTGCGTTTTCAAAAGAAGAGGCCTCTAAGGAACCATTTAATGAAGTTGTAACTTTAGTTACATTTACCAAAAAATCAGACACGCTCCCCGAGCTTCTATTATACTCCCTATCATTCAAACTCCAACCGATCGTAGAAACCAAATTTACTTTGTCAGATAAGTCAAACTCACCCCTACCTATAAAATCGTAATTACTGTTAAGAGTAGCAATTTCATCTTCTAAATATTCACCAATTCTTCTTTTTATAGTTATTGATGAACCTGCGCTACCCCTGGGAAAAAAGAAGGTTCTTCTGTCATCAGCAAAATCAACGTTAGCTCTCGCAATTAATTGCAACCACTCATTGGGTTTAATTGTAAGTTGTGGAGTTACAATTACTCTATTAACCTGATTTAAAGAAAGTTGTTCTTCAGTTGTCCATACAGGGTTGTTATAGATCGGATTTTCATTATTTCCAAGATATCTCCTGTACGAACGATGTCTTCTAGGAAATTCCTCCCCTGAATTGTTGGTGTAAGTACCTATATAATCTCTATTGTCGAAATCAGCAGGTGTTCTTAGATGGCCTAATTGAATACCACCAACATTTGAGTTTCCTTGTGTCAAGTTAGAATTTGTGTATGCAAAAGCAAATTTATTAGATAAACTCATCCAGTCGTTTAGCTCTGCATTATAGTTAAAACGAATATTTGTTCTATCATAAGTTGAGCCTCTAATTATACCCTCTTGTTGTACATTTGATAAACTGAAAAAATAAGTATTTCTCTCAGTTCCTCCACTCATATTCAAATCATTTTGCCAAAATGTTCCTGTTTGAAAAGCAGCATTAAAGTTTTCTTCGATAAATGTTTCACGAGAATTCTTTGTCGTTATTGGATAGTAAATTGTACCATCTTGCGATGTAAAAAAACCACCTGAAGTATTTACAGAATCTGCTCCACCTGATCGATCTGGTATATAATCACCCCATGATTCTGGACTAGTTGGTGAATATTTGCCATCTCGTCCCTGTCCCCAAAGGTTTTGTCTTGGAATACGTTCAGAAATTTCATCAAAAGAATAAGTCGATGAAAATGATATTTTAGCGTCACCTTTTTGTCCTTGCTTTGTTGTAATAACAATTACTCCGTTGGCAGCACGACTTCCCCAAAGAGCTGCAGCTGACGCACCCTTTAAGACTTGTACGGAAGCTATGTCTGATGGATTTATGTCATTCAATCTTGATCCAAAATTAACTGCACCAGTGTTAGAGCTTCCAGCATTGACAATTTTAGTAATTCCGCTGTTCATAGGGGAACCATCAACAATTATTAATGGATCGCTACTACCTAAAATAGTATTAGCGCCACGAATCCTAATCCTACTCCCAGCTCCAGGATCACCACTGGTTCTAGCAACACTTACACCTGCTGCTTTGCCACTTAATGCGTTTGCAAATGTATTTTCTCCAGATCTTTCAACAGCTCCAGTACTTACGATTGAATATGTTGATCCTTGTTTATCTCTTTTTTCTGTAAATCCTAAAGAAGTAACTACAACCTCGTCTAATTGGTTATCTGGCTGAAGAGATATGTTCAACGTGTCTTGTCCACTGACGGTGACATATTGAGTTAAGTAACCAATGAAACTGAATTGTAGTACTTGACCTTGCTCAACTTCAATTTCAAAATTTCCGTCAAAATCTGTCGAAACTCCTTTATTTGTGTTTTCAATAATGACATTTGCACCTGGTAAAGGCAGGCCACCAGAATCAAAAACTGTCCCTGAT
>CACMUP010000017.1 GCA_902616905.1 uncultured Bacteroidota bacterium | reverse complement strand
CCCAAACTTTTTTTGAAAACCATTAATACTTTCTAAGAGATTTTCAGCCTGTTTATAATCTTTATCTTTTTGTGCCAACCTTAGTGATTGAAAATATAATGGCAAGATATTTCTCACGTATAAAGAATCTTTTCCTCTAAAATTTGCCACATCTAATTCAGGATAAGACACCCACTTATTATTTGGATCATTTGGAATTGGAAATATACGCATCACCTTACCTTCTAGGGCTGAATAAAGTAAATTAACGCGTCGATCAATTTCAATAAAATCCTTTTGAAATTGATTTGGAACCCCTGCTCTGTAAGCCTCCTCCAGATTATTTGCTAATTTATAATTTCCATTTTTGTCAAAAAATGAAAGTAAGGGAGCATATTTTGAACTCAAGTCTATATTTATCAATTTCCGAATACTATCATTTCCTCTTCTTAGATAAATTAGGGGGACATTATACCATATCGCAGGATTATTCATTATTGAAAGTAGAACTTGATCAGAATTTAATCCTTGATATGTATCATTTTTACTTACTTTTCTTAGGAGTTCGGATGAAAAAGTATTGGCAGGTTTCATTCGTCCTCCAGAGTCTTGGATCACCAACTCTCCAAATTTCCTCGCATGATTTTCAGAAAATGCATCTGCTTTAATTATAGAGTCAAAATCTATTGCACTTTTTTGATTAAATACAGATGATTGGCCTTGACCACTAAATGAATTAAAAATAGAGAAAAAGACAATAAGTATTAGGGATTTCTTTTTCTCTTTTATTTTGTCCAAAGACTTAGATAGGTCTTGAAAACGAGTTTTACCAATAAAGAAAATTCCAATCATACTCAAATAAAGTAAAATATAACCCAGATATGTAATATTTGTACCCCACCAGTCATGATTCACAGATAAAATAGTCCCTTTTTCATCTGGATTGAATGAGGCTTGGAAAAAACGATACCCCTTGTAATCTAAAACATGATTCATATATATATCATATTCAAAAGGTGTTTTATCTTCTACCCTTACTTTACTCATAAATGATGCATAGCTTTTTTCTGTTCCAGGGTATTTTTCGGCAATAAAGTCATTAAGTGTTATCGCGAATGGAAGTTCAAATGCTAGTGATCCAAATTTCAAATAAAAATCTAATCCCCCTAAGCTAATTTTTTTTGGATCATTTGTTATTCCTTTACCACCCAATAGAGTTATTGATTCACTTTCGTCTTTAGAAGTAACTTGAAGAGTTAGTGCATTTTGTAATACCTCATTTTGGATGTCAGATTTTACAATATCAAATTTTCCTCTTAAAGCTGGCTCAGGGATGACAAATTGAAAATTAGGTAATGAATAAAGTGAACGAAATTGTAAAGTTTCTTCAGTATTTGCTATAATTTCTCCTTTCAACTGATCTGCCATCCTCATAAATTCTCCAGAAAAGGGTGAGTTAATGGTATACAGCCCATCTTTTAATTTAATATTAATTGCACCTTTCTGATATCGATTTAAAGTGAATAAAATGTTATGAATACTAACTATATCACCTTCTTTAACGAAATGTTCATGCCTAGTGCCATCACCTGCTTCGACAATTTTAATATATCTTTCACCTTTATCGTTTAAAACTAAATCCTCAGTTGCATTTTCAATAAAATCAACATATGATATACTGAAAGCTTGACCGTTGAATTCATTATCCCAAGAAAAATTATTTTTTACATGTTCTGAAAGTAAAAGATCATCTTCTAATTTTTTTCTTCTTGGTTTACCATCTATCTCACCATCAACGTAAACAGTTAAATAAGTTTTTTCTGAAAGTATTTTATTTTCGGTAACTCCTTCTCTGATAGGCATTACACCCTCGTAACCAATGTACCTTGTTATAAATGCTCCTAAGAGTATTAATAAGAAAGATAAATGTAATAATAAAACAGCCCATTTTTCCTTCCTTAAAAGACGGTATTTAAAAATATTACCAAAAAAATTAATTGCCATAAAAACCATCAGTAATTCAAACCACCATGCATTATATATCCATATTTTTGCAGTATCAGTACTATACCATGTTTCTATAAAAGTTCCCAAGGCCATTGCTGTGGGATAAAGTATGAAAAGAATGGCAGTTAAGCGGGTAGAAAAAAGATATTTAATAAGTAAGTCCTTCATCAAAATCGGCATAAATCAGATGCAAATATAGGTCAAGTACGCTAATAAGTAATAGTTTTCATGATTTTAAAATCCTCTTAAACAATAATAAAATCATATTTAATTAAATATAAAATCGAATTTTCAAATCAAAATCAAATGAATAGTTAACATTTAAAATACATTAGAAATAAATACTTACATAAACTGTTTTTGTATTTTTGAAAGCTTATGAAAATTACACTTATAGGGAACGGAAAACTTGGTAAACATTTTTACAAAGTTTTAATTTCAATTGGCCAAATTCAGTTATTGGAATGGGTAGTAAGATCAGAAAAAGAGTGCAAGACTCCCGAAGGAATTTTAATGACTAATAAAATTAATCAACATGAGATCTCTGACATTTATTTATTGGCAGTCTCTGATAATTCAATCAAAGAAGTAGCCAAATTACCACCAAATGATTCATTAGTAGTCCATACTTCAGGAGCAATATCTCTTGAAGAAATAGGACGAGATCGTGCAGGTGTTTTTTATCCAATTCAAACTTTTAGTGAAGAAAGTAATATCAATTTTTCTAAAATTCCCATTGGAATTGAAAGCAAACAAATTCAAGATCTCATCCATTTAAAAAAACTTACTAAACTAATTGGCACTAAATCTTTTCTTATAAATTCATCCCAAAGAGAGCACTTACATTTAGCAGCAGTGTTGGTAAATAATTTTACTAATCACCTATTTGTAGAAGCTGATATAATTTGTAAACAAAATAACTTGTCATTTGATCTTTTAAAACCATTACTAAAAGAAACAATTGAAAAATTAAATAATCTAAGCCCAGAACAATCACAAACGGGTCCTGCTATTAGAAATGATAGTGAAACCATATCAAAACATATTAAATTGATTACTAAAAACAGACTCAAAGAAATTTATAAAGTCTTAACTTCAGCAATACAAGAATGTAATGATTAAAAAAAATTATAAAGAATATTTAACTAGAGTAAAGACATTTATTTTTGATGTTGATGGAGTATTAACTGATGGAAAAGTACTTGTGACTTCTGAAGGCGAAATGTACCGTGCATTGGACACAAAAGATGGTTACGGTATGAAGTGTGCTTTATTGCATGGATTCAAAATTGTAATAATTACTGGAGGTATGAATGAAGGAATTCGAAAACGTTTTAATGAATTTGGTATTTATGATATTTATCTTGGAGCTTTCAATAAAATGGATGCGTACAAAGATTTAATGGATAACTATTCTCTAAATCCTGAAGAGATTTTATATGTAGGAGATGATATTCCTGATATACCAGTAATGAAAGAGATAGGAGTTTCTTGTTGTCCATCAGACGCGGTTCCGGACGTAAAAGAAATAGTAGATTATGTTTCTCATAAAAAGGGAGGTGAAGGCTGTGTTAGAGAAATTATAGAACAAGTACTTAGAGTTCAAGACAAATGGAGCTTAAATCTGGATAAATAATTTGTTTTATGAATTTAATAAAAAATCAAATTATTCTTGCTTCTAGTTCCCCTAGAAGAAAAATTTTTTTTGAGAAAATGCAGCTCAATTTTATTGTTAAAGTAATTCCATTTGAAGAAAAATGCCCTCCAGGCTTAAACGGTATTGAAACCGCAAGACATATTGCTCATAAAAAATCAGAAGCTTTTTTTGAAAAGATAAAGAGAAATCAACTTGTAATTACTGCAGATACAATTGTTTGGCATAAAAATAAACCTCTTGGTAAACCATCAAATTCTATAGAGGCGAAAATAATGCTTAAAAAATTATCTAATAGCTCACATAAAGTCATAACTGCTGTTTGTTTTTTAACCAAAGAAAAAATTGAAATAATTCACGAAGTTTCCACTGTTACTTTTGGTCAAGTTTCAGAGAATGAAATAAATGACTATATAAAAACTGGATCTCCTTTTGATAAAGCAGGATCTTATGGAATACAAGATCCTTTTGGAATAAGAAATATAGTTTCTATAAATGGCAGCTATACAAACATAATTGGGCTTCCAGTGGCTCAAGTATTAAAAAAAATAAAAGAAATTATAATTGAAAATTAGTGAACTTTATAAAATTCTAAATATCGGCTAATGAATAAAATTATCATCTTATATCTAATACTTTTTTTAAGCTGCAATAAATCAAATTTTTTAGATTCACATTCATCTTTTCCTTTAAGCGAAGAGTTTAAAAACTATTGGTTTGACGGAAAAGCTGAAATAAGTAAATACAATTTAACTCAATCAAGATATGGTAGTATGAGAAAGGGAAGTGCTGTTTTGATTTATGTTACAGAAGATTTTTTACCTAAAAAACAAGTCAAAGCAAATAAAAAAACCGAATACACACAGAATATTTTAAAGTTAAACCGAACTAAAAAATTTTTAACTGGAATTTATCCATATTCTATAATGACGAGTATCTTTTCACGTTTAGGAAAAAATTTACCTTTAATTAAAATTACTACATCTATTCAAGAATGGTGTGGTCAAACTTACCTTCAAATTAATCGAAGAAAAACACTTGAAATAACAGGTCACTCTTATTTTGAGGGAGAAGCAGATGAGATGTTTACCCTAAAAAATGACTTAACAGAAGAAGAGCTTTGGGTATGGATAAGAACACAGCCTAAAATTTTACCTCAAGGTAAAAAAGAACTCTTACCTTCACTAGAATACCTTCGTATGAATCATAAACCTATAAAGTTTTATGAAGCTGTACTAGATTTAAAAAATAATGATACTTTAAATATATATTCTCTATATTACCCTGAATTAAAAAGAAAATTATCTATTTACTATGAGCCAAATCATCCCTACCAAATCTTAAAATGGAATGAATACGATTTAGAAAATGAAAAAATCATATCAAGTGCTGTTCTAGAAAAAATGATAAAACTTCCTTACTGGGAACTAAATAATATTGGAGATGAACACTTTCGTGATTCCCTAAATTTAAAATAAAAATGAAAAAATTAATTCTATTTTTTCTGACCTTATATTCTTCAAATCTTGTTTGTCAGGAAGGAGCTCAAATATTTAAACAGCTGAAAAAATTGAATACACTATCATCAGTACTCTATGTAGCT
This sequence comes from uncultured Bacteroidota bacterium, assembly GCA_902616905.1. Lineage (GTDB taxonomy): Bacteria > Bacteroidota > Bacteroidia > Flavobacteriales > Flavobacteriaceae > MS024-2A. The sequence goes on along the minus strand of CACMUP010000017.1, from coordinate 18,073 downwards.
GCTCATCCAGATGATGAAAATACACGTCTGATTTCTCTATTTTCAAATCAATATAATGCTCGGACAGCATATCTTTCATTGACTCGAGGTGATGGTGGACAAAATCTAATTGGCACTGAACTTAGGGAGGGACTGGGATTAATCAGAACTCAAGAACTAATAGAAGCTCGTAAAATTGATGGTGGAGAACAATTCTTTACAACCGCAAACGACTTTGGATTTTCAAAGCATCCAGAAGAAACACTTTCAATTTGGAATGAAAAAGAAATTTTATCTCAAATTATTTTTCGTTTTCGTCAATTTAAACCAGACATTATAATTAATAGATTTGACCATAGAACACCTGGAACAACTCATGGTCATCACACAAGTTCTGCAATTTTAAGTGAAAAGGCTTTTCATTTAGCAAATGACCCTAAAGCTTTTTCAAAACAATTAAAAATTGTTAGCCTTTGGCAGCCAAAGTATCAGTTTTATAATCTCTCATGGTGGGCTTATGGTGGAAAAGATAAATTTGATAAAATTGACAAAAGTGATATGATTGCTTTGGAAAGTAATCCTTTCGATATTTTGTTAGGTAAAACCAATGAAGAAGTTGCTGCAAAAAGTAGAAGTCAACACAAATCACAAGGTTTTGGGAGCTCACCAAGACTTGGTAGTCAAACGGAATATTTAGAGTTGATAAATGGGAATAAGATAATAAATACGAACCCTTTTAATGGAATTGATACTTCTTGGAATCGTGTTAAAGGTGGCAATGTAATTCAAAAATTACTTGAGTCTGTTATAGATAATTTTGAATTAGAAAAACCATACAATAGTATTCCAGATCTTCTTAAAATTCATAAAAAAATATTAACTCTAGAAGATAAGCATTGGAAAAAAATAAAATTAAATGAAGTAAAAAATATAATTAAAAATTGTTTAGGTCTAAGATTACAATTTAATACAACAAACGAAGTTGGAGTTCCAAATATGATAATTCCAGTAAAAATAAAAGCATTGAATCCTAGTCCGATTCCCATAAGTCTTAAAATATTATCAAAATCTATTGAAATTGAATCTGAGTTAAATTTATCAAAAAATCAAGTTTTGGAAATAAGTGAATCTTTCAAAATACCAGATGTAAAAACAACACCTTATTGGCTATTAAATGAACCAGATTTAGGTAATTACAAAGTAGAAAATGAATTATTAAAGGGTCTTCCTGAAACTCCATATCCTATAAAAATTCAATTCAAAGTATTCATCAATAATAATGAAATTATATTTGATGTTCCACTCACATATAGAATTACAGATCGAGTTAATGGAGAAATAATACAGAACTTTCAAGTATTACCAAAGGTAACAACACAATTAAGTAAAAAGGTACTTTTATTTAAAGATAAAACACCAAAAGAAGTTAGTGTAAATGTTACTTCTCATGTAAATAAATTTAATGGTCTGGTTACTTTAAAAACCCCTGTTGATTGGACATTTACACCAAAGAATCATGAAGTAAAAATTGAAAAAATTGGAGAAACAAAAGAATATATTTTTAATATAAATCCTCCCAATGGAAATAAGACTGGATTTTTTTCTTCTCTAGTCACTGAAGATCAAAAATCATATATTTTTTCGCTTGATAAAATATGTTATCCCCATATATCTAAACAATATTTATTGACTCCAAACAAAACACGAGTATCTAAAGTAGATATTAAATCTAAAGTAAAAAAAGTTGCCTATCTCAAAGGGGCAGGTGATAAAATAGGTGAAAGCTTAAAAAATATTGGTATAAACGTTACTGAATTTGATGTTCAAAATTTAAGACTGGAGACTATTTTAACCTTCCCAACACTAATTGTAGGAATTCGCGCTTTCAATGTTAATAATGATCTAAAATTTAAAAATAAAATTTTATGGGATTATGTAAAAAAGGGGGGAACTTTGATTGTTCAGTATAATACCAGTAGAGAACTTGATTCTTCGATAGTTGCACCCTACCCTATTAATTTATCTCGTGATCGTGTAACTGATGAAAATGCAGTTGTAAAATTTTTAATTAAGGATCATCCTATTCTAAACCATCCAAATAAAATTTCTTCAAAGGATTTTGAAGGATGGGTGCAAGAAAGGGGATTATATTTTCCTAGATCATGGGATAAAAAATATGAAGCTGTTTTATCTATGAGCGATAAAGGAGAGGAAGAAAAAAAAGGAAGTTTATTAGTTGCAGATTATGGGAAAGGTAAATTTATATATACTGGCTTGAGTTTCTTTCGTGAACTTCCAGAAGGAGTTCCTGGAGCATATCGTTTATTTTTAAACTTAATTTCATACGGGAAATGAAAGACTATATTTATTTTCTTCTTATTGGAATTAATATTTTATACTGGTTAGTATTTTATCTCTTTATGAATCAATATCAATAATGGGATCAATTGACTGGATAATTCTTATTGGTACCTTAAGTTTGATTGTTTTTTATGGAATATGGAAAAATAGAAGCCATAACAATATCAGAGAATATCTAAGAGGAGGAAATCAGGCGCGCTGGTGGACTATAGGGCTATCTGTTATGGCTACTCAAGCAAGTGCAATTACTTTTTTATCAACTCCAGGGCAAGCTTATCATGACGGGATGGGATTTGTACAGTTTTATTTTGGACTTCCATTTGCAATGCTAGTAATTTGTTTATTTTTTATCCCAATATACCACAAACTAAAGGTTTATACAGCATACGAATATTTAGAAACACGTTTTGATATTAGAGTAAGGACTTTAACTTCAATATTATTTCTAATTCAGAGAGGCTTAGCAGCAGGGATAACAATTTATGCTCCAGCAATAATAATGAGTATTGTCTTAGGATGGGATTTAAAGCTAATGGTACTATTAGTCGGAGGAATTGTAATTTTTTACACACTTATTGGGGGGACAAAAACTGTGAATATCACTCAAAAACAGCAAATGTTTGTTATTTTAATTGGAATTATTATTGCTTTCGGATATATATTACAACTTTTACCAAAAGAGATTTCCTTTTCTGACGCACTTGAAATTGCTGGTAAAGCTGGTAAATTAAAAGTTTTAGACTTCAGTTTAGATTTAAATAGTAGGTACACTTTTTGGAGTGGTTTGACAGGTGGATTTTTCTTAGCTCTCTCCTATTTCGGCACAGATCAATCTCAGGTTCAACGATATTTGTCAGGTAAATCACTTAAGGAAGGTCAAATTGGGTTAATCATGAATGGAATACTTAAAGTTCCTTTACAATTTTTCATTCTCCTAATAGGTGTCATGGTTTTTGTGTTTTATCAATTTGAATATGCACCAATAAATTTTAATCCAAAAGCTATCACAGCTCTAAAAAATAGTAATTTTTCATATAGATATAATCAATTAGAAATTGAAAATCAAAAGACACAAAATGATCTAAAACACGAATTAATTAATGGAAATGATCAAGAAAAGATTACTTATTTGCGTGAAAAAGAGTTATTACAACGTAAAAAAGCTAAAACTCTAATTAAAAATAATTTTTCTGAAATTGAATCAAATGACAAAGACTTTGTTTTTATTTCATTTATACTTACAAATCTTCCAAAAGGACTAATAGGTTTGTTAATTGCTGTTATTTTATCAGCTGCGATGAGTTCAACAGCCTCAGAACTAAATTCACTTGCTACTACGTCAACAATAGACATATATAAAAGAAACGTCCAAAATAAATCAGAAATTCATTATGTAAATATTTCTAAATTTTTTACATTTTTTTGGGGATTAATAGCTATAATATTTGCAAGTTTTGGAAATTTATTTGAAAACCTTATTCAGCTAGTAAATATAATTGGTTCACTTTTTTATGGGACTATCCTTGGTATTTTCTTAATTGCAATTTTCACAAAGCAAATTAAAGGTAAAGCTGTTTTTTGGTCATCAATTGTTTCTGAAATATTCATATTATTGCTTTTTACTAAAAATATTGTAGGTTTTTTATGGTTAAATTTATTTGGAACCCTTTTAACAGTATCTTTAGGGATAATTTTTCAAAAAGTCATGAATGATTAACAAAAACGGCTACACTTTTAAGAAGTATAACCGTTGTGATAAATTGTAGCGAGAGGGAGACTTGAACTCCCGACCTCCGGGTTATGAATCCGACGCTCTAACCGGCTGAGCTACCTCGCCATTAAGTGCCCAAATATAAAAACATAATCTACTACCTACAACCTTTTGAAAATATTTTAAAATAAATACACTTCTTCTTTATTTTTCAATATATTGGGGCTTGTAATTTTTAAATATGAGCAATAAGAAAAGTTTTTCTCTAGAATATGATTTCCATGCGTCAAGACAAATGTTGTTTCAATACTTATCAACACCGTCTGGTTTGGGGGAATGGTTTGCAGATAATGTAAATTCAAGAGGTGAATACTTTACTTTTATATGGGAAGATGCTGAAGAAAAAGCAAAATTAATTCAAAAAAAGAATAATGAAAGAATTCGCTTTCAGTGGGAAAATGATGAACTGGAAGGAAATGAATATTATTTTGAATTTAAAATTCTAGTCGACGACATAACAAATGATGTTTCTTTAATAGTAACAGATTTTTCGGATGAAGACGAATTTGATGAATCAAAAATGCTTTGGGATAATTTAATTTCCAGCTTAAAACAAGTTTTAGGTTCAAGTTAATTTCATTATATGTTCAATTTTAATGGGACAATAGTATCAAAAATTAATGATGCAGAACCAGAATTAGTTCATACTTTAAAAAATTCATTTTCTATTTTTGAGACCCTTCGTTATCAAAACAATAAAATTCTTTTTTGGGATTACCATTACTTTAGAATGATAGCTAGCTTAAGACGATTTAGGTTTAATATACCGAAACATTTTACTTTTGGATTTTTTGAAAATGAAATAAATAAACTAATTGAAATCGAGGGAAAAACAACTTGTTGTTTTTTGTTTGAGTTTCAATTTTTTTCAGACACAAGAACAACTTTTTTTTTAATAAACTTGTTACCTTCAGAATTACTAAAAGTTAATGATTCAAAATATTTAATTGATCTTTATAAAGAAAACTTAATCACGTCAGGTAATTTTTCTAATTTCTCTGTTACAAATACAGGTTTAAGACGAATAGCGATTAAATATGCAGAAGAAAATGGGTTAAATGATGTTATTTTAATTAATGAACATAAAAATATAGTGGAGACATCTTTTGGAACAATTTATTTAGTACAGGATAACAAAATTTTAACTCCAAGTCTAGACTGCGGTTGTCAAGATTTTGCAATGAGAGGTTCTTTTAATAATTGGTTAAAAAAAGAAGAAACATCATTCCATTTATTAGAAATTATTTTAAGCCCTTTCGAAATACAAAAATCCAATGAATTTTTTGTTTTATCAATTGAAAATGGAATTCAAATTATAACGAACTATAGAAAGACCAGTTATAATAAAGAGAAAAGCAAATTACTTTTTGAAAAGTTTATAGAATCTAATATTTAGTTCATTTGAGGGTTGCTAGGAGAATTAGACCATATTAAATAATCTCCACCGATAGTGTCTAAGCATTCTTTCCACATTTTTGAAGGGTTACTTTTTAATATATCTGAAGTTGGATCGAAGTCAAATAATTCCCACGATTTTTCTTTAAATTCTTGTTCAAGCTGTGCTTTTTCCCAACCACTATAGCCAAGAAAAAAACGAATATTGTTATTATTAATCTTTTCTTTTTTTATGAGATCAATGATAATGTTAAAATCTCCATTCCAATAAAGAGAATCTTTTATTGAAATACTTCCTGAAATAGAATTTCCTATATTATGCACATAAAATAAACTATCTGATTCTACAGGACCACCATAATAGAGAGGGAAATTAATATCAATATTTTTAACAACATCGTCTAGATTGTATTGTAATTTCTTATTCAAAATAAATCCTATACTACCGTTTTTTTCAGACTTAGCAAGAAGAATTACAGTTCTATGAAAATTTGGGTCACCTAACACATGATGTGTAGAAACCAGTAAATTTCCATTTTTCATATTACTATTTTAAAAAAAAAGCTCCTAGTAGGAGCTTCAATCATAATTTTTTAAAGTTTAATTCACTGTACTAGACAACTCAGCTCCTGCTTTGAACTTTACAACATTTTTTGCTGCAATTTTAATAGTAGCTCCCGTTTGTGGGTTTCTTCCGTCACGGGCAGCTCTTCTGGATACTGACCAAGATCCAAATCCTACTAAGGATACACGTCCACCCTTTTTAAGTGTACCAGATATACTACCTAAGAAGGATTCTAATGCTTTTTTCGCAGCTGCTTTAGAAATGCCAGCATCAGCCGCCATAGCGTCAATTAATTCTGTTTTGTTCATAATTTATTTATTAAAGTTATTTAGCAAATTTATACGGATTTTCTTTTAAGCCTCAAAAAACCTAGGGAAATCCACTCTTTTGTTAATAAATAGAAGTTTTTGTTAATAAGGATTGTGTTTAGTGCTATAAAACATAAGTACTTTCAGAGAAAATATAACCATTTAACAAATCTTTTGCTATCATACGTTTTTTATTTGGTAACTGAATTTCAATACAATTAAGCAGACCTTCTTTATGAGCTATAAAAATGTTATTGTCTTCAACTATAAGGGTGTTAATTTTATGGTTATGTGATTTAATTACAATTTTTGCTTTAAATATTTTAATTCTAGTTGTCACATTATCAATTGAATATTCCGTCCATGCACCAGGATAAGGAGATAAACCTCTTATTAAATTATTTATTTGAGTTAAAGTTAAATTCCAATTAATTCTGGTATTTTGAGAAGTCAATTTTGGTGCATCATTTAATTTTTCAAGTTTCTTTTGTTTTTTTGGAATTAAATTACCTTTTTTTAGGTTGATTAGAGTTTGAACAATCAGTGGAGCTCCAATATCTAAAAGTTTATCATAAATATCTCCAGCACAAAAATTATCCTCGATGTATAATTTGTCTTGCATCAATAAAGCTCCCGTATCAATATTTTCATTTATTAAAAAAGTAGTGACACCTGTTTTAGACTCTCCATTAATCAATACCCAATTAATAGGTGCAGCACCTCTATAATTTGGCAATAAAGATGCGTGTAAATTAATTGTTCCTAATGGTGGAATCGTCCAAACTTTTTTAGGTAACATTCTAAAAGCGACAACAACATATGTTTCGGCACTAAGGTTTTGTAATTGTGAAATAAAAAAAGAATCACTTAGGTTTAATGGTTGGAATATTTTTAATCCCTTTTTTTCAGAATATATTTTAACTGAAGATGATTTAACTTTTTTGCCTCTACCTGCTTTTCTGTCTGGTGCTGTTACAACTCCCTTTATATTAAATCTTTTGTCGATTAAATATTCTAAACAAAATCTTGCAAATTCCGGTGTTCCAAAAAAAACAATTGAAGGTAAATTTTCTTTGTTATTAAACATATAAAATTGTCTGTTTTTAAATTATTGATTAAAATTTTATGTCTTGATTGTTAATCAGTAATCATAAAAATGGATTTCATCATAGTTAATCAATATTAAATGAATTAGATAAGTACTCCATAGAATTATTTATTTTATTTTATCAAAGTAACTCAAAATTTTATTCCGTTTACAGATTTATGAGTCATGGACATAATTTAGCACATATTTCAAGTTTATATTTTCTAATATCAAAATTTAACTGATCTCTAAATTACTGAGTATAAAGTATAATTATCTTCATTTAGAACCAAGTTTTAAATAAACTTAATTCCAAATGAATTGATTTAATTACTAGTTTATAAAGTCCTATTACTTGGTTTTCCATCAAAACAATGAATTGAGTATTAACCAATGCACTTCCAAGAAAGACTAAAGAAGAAATTCGATAACATAATTATTTTCATTAACGAAAAGTGATGACCTGAATTGAATTTTCCACTGTGATTATGAAATCAATAATCACCTTCTGTAAAAGATAGTAATTTGAATACATCCAATATTTTTAAGCAGTTCTTAATCATCCATTGTAAGACAAATAAGATTCTACAAAATTAGTTCGCTCATCAACAGATCTTTGTGGAATTTCAATTACTTTGTTTGTTATTGTGTAAGTTTTCTTTATGAAAGAATAATATTTTTTAGCTGTTTCAAATGTTTCTATTCTCTGTTTGTCATTTTTATATATCTTTCTCCAGGGTTTTACCAAAAAAATAAAATCATATTTAAAATCGATTATTTTTTTTTTCCATATTTCATTTGCTTTTCCAATTGCTAATAGATATGCATAAATATCATGAACTCCTCTATCAAAAAAAATAAAATTACCTTTTGATTTTATGATATTTAATGAGTCATAATACTGCTTGCTTCTTTCAATGAATAATCTTTTACTAAATTCTTCAGGTTTTTCTAAAAATGGATTATTTTTTTTGATAGATATAAATTCTTCTATCAAATCCCTTGAAAATTCCTCATAGACCGTAAATCCCCTTTCTTTTAATAATTCAATTATTTTTGTTTTACCTCCTCCTGGACTTCCGCTAATCACTACTCTTTTAATACTTTTCAATTTTAAAATAATAAACCACTATATTTATACAAAAGTACCTATCAAAATGAGTTCAGAAATATCTTCTAAAGATTTTTATTCACGTTTTTATGATCAACTAGTTTACTCACAAAATTGGCCTGGGAAGTATCTTTTTAAATTTATTGTAAAATCAGAGTCTCCACATCTAAAAGTATTAAAAAACTATTTCGAATCAACTGATGCTATAATTTCTGAAAAAAAATCTTCAAAAAAATCTTTTACTAGTTTAAGTGTTAAAGTTGTAATGAAAACTCCAGAGGATGTTATTGACATATATAAAAAAAGTAGTAAGCTAAAAGGCGTTATTACACTCTAATTTTAAAAAAAGTCATTGGCGTTTCCCTTATTTTACTAATTTGCAGGATAATTGAATTGCTTAATCTCATATATCATCTTATAATCTTATGGATACTTTACAATATAACACAAAGAGAAAGCAACTTATCATTCCTGAATACGGTAGACATATTCACTCAATGATTGAAGAAGCTAAATCAGAAACCAATATTGAAGAAAGAAATAAAAAAGCTAAAGCTATCATTGGTGTAATGGGGAACCTAAATCCTCACCTTAGAGACGTAGCTGACTTTCAACATAAATTATGGGATCAATTTTTTATAATGGCTAATTTCGAAATTGACGTTGAATGCCCTTTCGAAAAACCAAAAAAAGAACTTTTAGATATGAAGCCTGAAAAACTTCCATACCCTCAAAACTACCCGAAATATCGTTTTTATGGCAATAACATAAAAAGAATGATTGACGTTGCAATTGGTTGGGAAGATGGAGAGTTAAAAGATGTACTTGTTTTCACAATAGCGAACCATATGAAAAAAAATTTCCTGAGTTGGAATAAAGATACTGTTGAAGATGTTGTTATATTATCACATTTAGAAGAATTGTCAAATGGGAAACTAAAAGTTGCGGCTTCTCAATTACCATTGAGTGAATCTTCAGATTTAATGCGTTTCAAACATAAAAATGGAAGTGGTCCAAGCAGTAATCACAGTAAACCAAGAAAACAGCGGAATAGAAAACGATATTAGTAAAATGGAATCATTCGTGATTAATGGTGGTCATCCATTAAAAGGTTCAATAACGCCTCAAGGAGCAAAAAATGAAGCATTGCAAATTTTATGTGCTGTACTACTAACCTCAGAAAAAATTATAGTTCATAATATCCCGGATATTATAGATGTAAATAAACTAATTAGTTTAATCAAAAATTTCGGTGTCAAAGTAGAAAGAATTGATAAAGGATCGTATTCATTTATAGCAGATAATGTAAATCTTGATTATTTAAAATCTAAACAATTTAAACTAGATGGCAAAGGTCTTAGGGGATCTATAATGTTAGTTGGCCCTTTACTAGCGCGTTTCGGAAAAGGAAGTATTCCTCGTCCCGGTGGTGATAAAATTGGAAGAAGAAGACTTGACACTCACTTCGATGGATTAATAGAACTAGGTGCGAAATTCAAGTACGACAAGGATGGTAATTTTTACAGTGTTGAAGCTGATGAATTAAAAGGGAAAGACTTAGTTCTCGATGAAGCATCTGTCACAGGGACTGCAAATATTATTATGGCAGCTGTACTTGCTAGGGGTAAAACAACCATATACAATGCTGCATGTGAGCCTTATATTCAACAATTGTGTAAAATGTTGAATCGTATGGGAGGAAAAATTAGTGGTGTAGGATCTAATTTAATTCAAATTGAAGGAGTAAACTCATTAAATGGAACTGAGCATACTCTTCTCCCGGATATGATTGAAATTGGAAGCTGGATTGGTTTAGCAGCACTAACTAAAAGTGAGATTACAATTAAAAATGTAGGGTGGGATTACTTAGGACAAATTCCTTATGTTTTCCGAAAGTTGGGAATAAATATTAAAAAAAAAGATGATGATCTTTACATACCACCGCATAAAAAAGGTTATGAAATTCAGAATTTCATTGATGGTTCAATTTTAACGATATCTGATTCACCATGGCCAGGATTTTCGCCTGATTTATTAAGTATTGTTTTGGTAGTTGCTACTCAAGCTAGAGGGAGTGTTTTAATTCATCAAAAGATGTTTGAAAGTAGACTATTTTTTGTTGATAAACTAATTGATATGGGAGCGAAAATAATTTTGTGTGATCCACACAGAGCTACAGTGATTGGGCACGATTTTAAATCTCAACTAAAAGCGTCAACTTTAACCTCTCCTGATATACGTGCTGGAATATCTTTATTAATTGCAGCTCTTTCAGCAAAAGGGCAAAGTACTATTCATAATATAGAGCAAGTAGACAGAGGATATGAAAACATAGTTGATCGTTTAATTAATATAGGGGCTAAAATTAAGCGTGTGAAAAACTAAAAAATAAAACACCAAGTAATTTTTTTTAAACTATTTAAAACCTCTTTTCGATATTTTATTATTACTTATAAACCTCTGCCTTGAACATTTAAATCGATCAGTACCATCCTCTCTAATTCTATTGTGCTTGGTTTTTCTTCCTTGAACACGACTACGCCACATCTTAAAACTAGAAATTTTTAACTCACGTCTCATTAGTTTTATTACATCCTGTTCTTTTAATCCGAATTGTAAATGAATTGCATCAAAAGGTGTTCTATCTTCCCAAGCCATTTCTATAATTCTATCTATTTGTTCCATAGAAAGTACTATTTTATCTTTTTTCATTAAAAGTATGTTGTTTTAAAATTCTTTTACTTTCTTCTTGAACAGTTGGTTTTTTTTGTATTCTCCAAAGAGTCTCTGAAGCAAATTTTCTTGATTTTTCTGTATCCACAATTGGAATTGGATAATTATATCCAATTTTAAAATTATATATTCCTGTCTCTAAGGGGGTTATATTCCATGGGGAATGAACTAACTTTGCTGGAAGTTCTCTTAATTCAGGAATCCACTGTTTTGTGAAATTACCAAATGGATCATGTTCTAAACCATTTTTTACTGGATTGTATATTCTTAGCGTATTGATTCCTGTCTCTCCCGCTTGCATCTGTATTTGAGGGAAATGGATTCCCGGTTCAAAATCAAGAAATTGTTTAGCTAGGAAAGCTGAGCAAGCTTGCCATGGCTGCCATAAATGATGAACAAAAAAAGAAACAACTAATGCACGCATTCTAAAATTTAAATATCCTGTTTGAACCAAACACCTCATTGAAGCATCAACTAGGGGAATTCCAGTTTTTCCTTTTTCCCAGGCATCAATGTATTTATAATTTAGTGGCTTTATAATTTCATGATAACCTTTATTTATACTCTGAAACTCCATGCTAGATTCCATTTCAAACTTTTGAATAAAATGTGATTGCCATCTAAGTCTTGATTCGAATGCACGAATCCCAAATCCATTTTTCCCCTTATTCTTTTCCTTTTCTACTCTTTGAATCAACTGTCGCATTGAAATGTTTCCGTATGAAATATAAGGAGAAAGACGACTACAACTTTTTCTTGACAAATCTGGCTTTGAAATATGATTCTGATAATTCAAGTATCTTCCTTTGAAAAAGGTTTCTAAATACCGATTGGCTTGAGAACTCCCTCCAATTTGTATTTTAGAATTAAACCTTGTATTCATATTTAAAAGTTTAAATTTTGTGCTTATTTTTGATATTATAGACTTATTAAGAAAATTATCATTCCTTGGAATTATTTTTATAGGTTGGTGCATAAACTTCCTCCATAGTTCAGACCAATTATCTCTATTTTTTAAACCTCTAAATACTCCTTGCTGTCTATACTCGAACCATTTTATTTGTTTAGAAGTCACCCATTTTTTGAAATCTAAATCTCTTTCAAAAGTTAATCTAATACCCGTTTCAAAATGAGAATAAACTCCTTTAATGAAAAATATTTTTTTTAACTCTTCAAAAACAGAAATTAATTCGCCTTCTACAGCTAGTATTTCAGTATTTTTTAAAATCAATTTAGCATTCATGTCCTTCAAGGATTCTTTAATAAAATTTAAATGTCGCTCACTAAAATGAGAGCTTTTTTTCAGAGTATTTTCTGCGACATAAAGTAGTAATACTTTATTATTACTATTTAAAGCTGAACATAATGCTTCATGATCCTCTAATCTTAGATCCCTTTTTAACCAAACTATTGAAATTGGAGGGTATTTAGAATGCATCTGGGTTAGAGATTATTGAATTCGCTCTTTCTTTAATTTCTTCAAGCTCATTATTTGGAATTTTTTCTAAAAGTCTCAGCATCATTGCCATTCTATTATTTTTGAAAAAATATTCTTTTTTTTCTTCTAAAAAATTCCAATAAAGACTATTGAATGGACATGCATTTTTTCCTGTCCTTTTTTTCTTATCATAAGAACAATTTTCGCAATAATCTCCCATTTTATTAATATAAGACGCTGATGAGACATAAGGCTTTGTTGCAACAATACCCCCATCTGCCCATTGACTCATCCCTCTAGTATTAGGTAACTGGACCCATTCTATTGCATCGGCATAGATACCTAAAAACCAATCATCTACTTCATCTGGATTAACTTGAGCTAATAAAGCAAAATTACCCAGTATCATCAACCTCTGGATATGATGTGCATAAGCATGATCCAAGGAATTTTTTACACTATTATGTAAACAATTCATTTTAGTTTTTGCATTCCAATAAAATTTAGGTAAGGGATTTTTATTTTTTAACTTATTATTTTTTTTATAACCAGGCATTTGAGTCCAATAAATACCTCTCATATATTCTCGCCATCCAACAATTTGTCTGACAAAACCCTCTACTTGTGATAATTCTATTTCATGTTTATTTTTTTTGTAGTAGTCAATTACATATTTAACCACCTCTATGGGAGAAATCATTTTTGTGTTCAGACCAAATGAAAGCCTGGAGTGAAAAAGGTTAAGCTCTTGCGTATGTAGAGCATCTTGAAAATCACCAAAATGATTAAGAAGGTTTTTACAAAAATATTCCAATTGTTCTAAACATTCTTCTCTAGAAATTGGATAAATAAAATTTTCAGGATCAAATTTCCCTAAACTTTTAATGTTATTTTTTTTTATTATTTCAAATAGATAATTAAGCTCTTTTTTTGAAGGAGAATATACCTTCGGAATCTTTGGGCTCCCATTCCACTTTTTACGATTACTTTTATCGAAATTCCACTTTCCTCCTAAAGGCTGTTCACCTTCCATTAAAATATCAAATTTTTTCCTCATTTTTCTATAAAAGAATTCTAACACGTACTGTTTTTTACCTGTGAAATAATCTTTAATTTCAATATGAGTTGCCATAAAATGATGTGTATCAACTTTTGAAAAAGGAATTGATAGTTTTAAACAAATATCGCTCAACTGTTTTGCTAATCTGTATTCGTCAGGATACTGATATTCAAAAAATGATGCCTGAAATTTATTAAAAATATATACTAAATTTTTTTCTAAATCATGAGTATTATCGGGGTTGTCAAGATTTAAATAGTAAACTTTATGTCCTTTTTTTTCTAATTTATTTTTAAAATTCCTCATGGCACCAAAAAACCCAATAATCTTTTGAATATGATGTAAACAGTAGTCTGTTTCTTGTCGTAGTTCCATTTGAACATATAGAACTTTATCATCTACTTTATTAAACCAAGGATGTTTTTCAAATAATTGGTCTCCTAATAACAATCTAATTATCATTCAAAAAGTGTTTTTTGATTCCATAATTTTTGAAACTTTCCATGACTATCGTATTTAGATGCTTGAAATTTAATATCAAATTTTCGATCTCGTGGATCATTACCTACTCCTGAAACATACATCCAATTACCATAATTACTGTGAACATCATAGTCTATAAGTTGAGACTCAAAGTAGGCTGCCCCAATTCTCCAATCCATTAGAAGATTTTTGGAAAAATACGATGCCACATTTTGTCTGCCTCTATTACTCATCCATCCTGTTTTTGATAGTTCAATCATATTAGCATTGACAAATGGTTCATCTGTAGTTCCATTTATCCAAGAATCAAGTTTTTCTTTTTTATTATCCCAAAGATAATTTTTGTTAAGAATACCATCTCTTCGAAATATTTTATCTCCATGTTTAAGAGAAATATATTTAAAATAATCTCTCCAAATTAGTTCAAATATTAGCCAATAAGTAGATTGATTTTTCTCTATTTCTTTTTCGTATTTCTTAATTATCCAGAAAACTTCTCTAACAGATATTGCACCAACTGAAAGCCATGGAGATAGCTTAGAACTATAATCTTGACCAATTAGTCCATTACGAGTTTGTTTATAAAATGAGAGTTTCTTTGTTTTCCAAAAGTAGTGATCTATTCTTTGCATTGCTTTGATATTACCTCCTTGAAATGGAAAAGCAGAGTTAGGATGGATTTCGAAATTTAATAAACCCAAATCAGTTAGAGATGGAACTTCAAAATTTTGTAGCATTTTATTTTCAGATGGGAAACATTTGATTTCAGGTAAACATGCTCTTACTTTACAAAATTTTTCACATTTTTTTCTAAAGACTGTAAATATTTCGGGTAAGCTTTTTATTTCAAAAGGAATATCATTAGGATGGAATAAAAATTGATTGTAATATGTGTGAAATTTTATTTCTTCTGAAAGATTTTTTTTTAATTTTTCAGACATATTTCTTTCTTCACTGGTCCATTCATTTTGGAAATATAAGTCAGTAACTTGTAATTTTTCAATCCATTTAGGAATTCCTTCATCAGCACTATTTTGTTCTATTATTAATACAATATTTTTATTAGAAAGTTCTTTTTGCAAATCCCTAACGGTTTCTAGCAAAAATTTAGTTCTAAATTTTCCAGATTTTTTAAAACCCCAAGGGGTCTCTTCGAAATGGCTTTTATCAAATGTATAATATGCAAAAATTTGATCGCATTCTTTGGAAGCCTTATAAAATCCATAATGATCACTTGTGCGTAAATCATTTCTTAACCAGATTAAAGCAATTCTCTTTTTCTCCTGCATTTTTTACTACAATATTTGACGTTATTCCAATCACGTTCCCATTTCTTTCTCCAACTAAAAGGTAATCCACAACTAATACATATTTTTTGTGGAAGATTTATTTTCAAAACACCCTTCATACTCTGTTTAAAGCTGCTTTATATGTATTTAAACAGCGCTCTCTTGCTTCTTTATGGTCGACTATAGGTTGAACATAATCGGGCTTTTGGAAATTAGGAACCCATTTTTTTATATAATTTAATTCCTTATCAAATTTTTTTATCTGTTCTGATGGATTAAAAATTCTAAAATATGGAGCTGCATCAACACCGCATCCTGCAACCCATTGCCAATTTCCAATATTACTTGACATTTCGTAATCAAATAATTTTTTTGCAAAGTAAGCTTCTCCCCAACGCCAGTCTATTAAAAGATGTTTACATAAAAAACTTCCTACAAGCATTCTTACTCTATTATGCATGAATCCAGTTTTATTTAATTCCCTCATACCAGCGTCAACTAAAGGATATCCTGTATTACCAGTACACCATTTTTCAAAATCTTCTTTGTTATTTATCCATTCTATACGGTCATATTGTGGTTTAAAGCTTTTATTTTGAGTTTGTGGATAATGCCATAAAATTTGCATAAAAAATTCCCTCCAAATCAACTCTTTTAGAAAAGTTTTGTTCGGCCTCATTGCAGATTTTGAAATTACCTTTCTGATACTAACTGTACCGAATCTTAAAGCAGTTCCTATTCTTGAAGTTTTGTCTAAGAATGGGAAGTTTCTTGTCTCTTCATAATTATCAATTATTTGATTATTCAAAACTACCTTCGGTTGGGATATCTTACTTTTATGAAATCCCAGATCTTCTAATGAACAACTTTGAAGTTTGCTTTCATTGTAGAGATTGTCTAATAGTTTTTCGGAGGGGAAATTATTTATTGTTTTGGATTGAAATTGTAATAACCATTTTTTTGAATAAGGGGTATATACTTTGTATGGAGTTCCATCGTCTTTTACTATTTCATTTTTCTCGAATATGACTTGATCTTTATACATTTCAAAATGTATACCCTTTTTATTTAAAAGTTTTTTTATTTCTATATCTCTTTTAATTGCATAGGGTTCATAATCTTCATTACAAATTACCTTATCTATTTTCCAATAATTAATAATTTGATTAAAAATAGCCTTAGGGGTGCCATGATATATTCCGACATTACATCTGTTCCTCTTCATAGCATCATCTATAGCACCCAAGGCTAACAAAATAAATTCAACACGTGCATCTTCTTTAGGTAACTTTTTTAAAATTGAAGGATCAAAAATAAAAATGGGAATCACTTTACTTTCACCTTGCAAAGCCTTGTATAATCCATGGTTATCTTCTAATCTTAAATCACGTCTAAACCAAAATAAAGTGTATTTTTCCACGCATTTATGTTTTTAAATTTCCTATGCCTCCATCGAGTTGTAAAACTTTTCCTGTCATCCAACTACTTTCAGTCCCAAGAAGAAATGCTGTGGCTTGTGCTATTTCTTTTGCACTTCCAATTCTTCCTAAAGGATGCCTTTCATTTGCTTTTTCTAATTTGGTTTCATTGTTTAAAAATTTTGATGCCAAAGGAGTGTCAACTAAGGAAGGAGCTATAGCATTTACCCTAATTTTAGGAGCAAATTCAGCAGCTAATGACCTTGTTAGTCCTTCTATGGCTCCTTTTGAGGAAGCAACAGAGCTGTGAAATGGCATTCCTGTTTGAACAGCTACCGTACTAAAAAATACAACAGATCCATTACCACTATTACTTAAATTACTTAAAACAGACTTTAAAGAGTTTATTGCACCTATTACATTGATTTGAAAGTCTTTTTCAAATGCCTCGGAACTTAACCCTTTAAATGGTCGAAGATTTATGCTTCCCGGGCAATAAACGAATCCATCGATTGTATCAGGTATGGAAGAAATTTCTAAATTTTGTGTTGTTGCATCATATGGTATATGAGTAGCTTTTATGTTTTTGAGATTTTCACTAGATCTACTTGCTATATAAACTGAATTTAATGGTGATAATATTTCAGCAAGAGCTAATCCAATTCCTGAACTTCCTCCTATAATTAGTATGTTTTTTTCTTTAATCATGATTTATAAGGTCCAAATATTTCTATAAGTGTGTTTTTTCTATATTCAAAAATTTCTTTAAGCTTTGGAGACACAATTAAGGGGTGAGCAATCTTTCCAAAAATTCCAAATGGTATCTTATAATCAACTATATCAACCATTTCTACACCTTTCTTTATAGTTTTTAAAAAATGTTTGTGGTGCCACAATTCATATGGCCCAAAACGTTGTTCATCTACAAAATAATTGTCTTCCTCAACGTGAGTTATTTCAGTAACCCATTTAATTGGAATACCAAAAACTGGTGTAACTATATATTGAATAATTTGACCCGCAAACATTTTTTCTTCTGCACCACATAATATTTTAAAACCCATGTAATCTGGTG
>CACMUP010000016.1 GCA_902616905.1 uncultured Bacteroidota bacterium | reverse complement strand
TTGTAACTTTACATTGAATTATACAGATGTCTTATAAAATAAAGAAGTTTAAAAAAATAGAAACAAAAACTCTATCTTTTTTTAAATCAAATAGTAAAAAAACATTTAACTATAAACAAATTGCATCAAACTTAGGTATCAATGATACAAAAGGAAGAAACGATATAATTAAAGTTTTAGATATTTTAACTATTAAAAACAAAATAGTTGAAAAGAAAAAGGGATATTTTTCCATGCTTGAAAAAAAACAAGAACTTTATGAAAGGGAATTAATAATACTTCCCACAGGAAAAGGAAAAATATTACTGCAAGATTCAGGAGAAGAAATAATAATTCCTAAGAAAAAATTAAATAAAGGTCTTGACGGAGACATCGTCGCTGTTAGGGTATATATTAAAAAAAATATTAAAGAAGGAGAGGTTATAAAAGTAATAGAAAGAAAGAAAAGAGAGTATGTAGGAATTTTAGAAAGAAAAAATGATTATGGTTTTGTCTTATGCCAAAAAGGAAAGATGTACACTGATTTATTTATTGAACCAAACGAAATAAAGAGTTATAAAGAAGGAGAAAAAGTAGTAGCTATTATAAAGAATTGGGAGGAATATAAAGATTCACCAAACGGGAAAATAATTAAATCCTTGGGAAATCCAGGAGAATCAGATACGGAAGTCCATGCAATTCTCCATCAATACGGCTTACCTTATGAATTTCCAAATCAAGTAGAGGAAGAAGCAAAAAAAATATTTAGAAAAACTAAAGAAAAAGAAATAAAAAAAAGAAAAGACTTTAGAAGAATTTTAACGTTTACGATTGACCCAGATACAGCCAAAGATTTTGATGATGCTTTGTCTTATGTTCTAAATAAAGATAAATCTTTTGAAATAGGAATTCACATAGCTGATGTTTCACATTATGTAAAACCAGATACACATTTAGATAAAGAAGCGTATCAAAGAGGAACATCCGTTTACCTTGTGGACAGAGTTGTTCCAATGCTTCCAGAAATATTATCAAATGGACTTTGTTCACTAAGACCAAATGAAGATAAATACACATTTTCAGCAGTGTTTACATTTAATTATGAAGGAATGCTAATAAAGGAGTGGTATGGTAAAACGATTATTAATTCTGATTATCGTTTCTCATACAATGAAGTTCAGCATATTTTAGAGAAAAATAAAACATTAATTAAAGGAGAAGTTTCATTAACATCAAATGAGTATAAAATACCAAATGAAGTATTAAATGCAATAAAAAAGTTAAATACTGTGGCTAAAAAATTAAGAAAAGAAAGAATGAAAGAAGGGGCAATTTCTTTTGATCGTGTTGAGGTAAAATTTAAACTGGATAAAAAAAATAATCCAGAAAAGGTATATTTTAAAAAATCAAGAGAAGCAAATAAGTTAGTAGAAGAGTTCATGCTTCTCGCAAATAAAAAAGTAGCCGCTTTTATATCAAAAAAATCAAAATTTTCTTCAATATTTAGAGTTCATGATAAACCAGATGAAGATAAATTATCAAATCTTAAAAAAATAGTTGAGGGACTGGGTTATGCTTTTAAACTGAACACACAAAAAACAAATGCTGCTATCAACAATTTACTTGAGGAATGTAATGGGAAAAAAGAACAAAATTTGATAGACACACTTACATTAAGGAGTATGTCAAAAGCAGAGTATACAACTGAAAATATCGGACATTATGGATTGGCTTTTCCCCATTATACCCACTTCACGTCACCTATCAGAAGATATCCAGATTTAATTGTACACCGTATATTACAGAATTATTTAAGTAATAAAAAAAGCGACAATAAAGATTTACTTGAAGAAATTTGCAAGCACACGTCTCACAGAGAACAGCTAGCAACAAAAGCAGAAAGAGATTCAGTTAAATATATGCAAACAGTATATATGAAGGATAAAATAGGAAGAGGATTTAAAGGTGTAATTACAGGTGTTACAGAAAGAGGACTTTACGTTGAGATTATTGATAATAAATGCGAAGGAATGGTAAGACTTGTAGATATGAACACAGATTTTTATCATTTTGACTTGCAAAATCACTTAATAAGAGGGACAAAGACCAATAAAATATTTCGGCTGGGAGACCCGATGTCAATAATAGTAAAGAAAGTGAATGTACAAAAAGGATTTATAGATTTTATACCAGCTGAATAATTATGTACCTGTGTAAAATAATAAATAAAAAATATTTATGGTTTGTTATGATTGGTGTTTTTAGTTTAACAGGACAGCAAGAAGACCGTAAAAGACTTGCTATTAGTTCTTTTGAAAAATTAAAAATTTCTTCGAACATTGAAGTGAAATTAATTCAATCTGAAGCGAATATGTTGCTTGTATATGGAAAGAACTCTGATAATATAACAGTGTCAATAAAAAACGGGGAACTAAAAATAAAATTAATTGGAGGAAGTATTTTAAATAATGAAATAACAAAGATTGACCTTTATCATAGAAGTAAAATTGAGAAAATTGTTGTTAACAATAGTGCCTCTTTATTATCTAAATATCCTTTCAAACAGGAAAACCTAATTATAGTAGCTAAAACAAATGGCAATATAAGTCTAGAACTTTTTGCTGAAAAACTAAAAACAAAAATTAGTTTAGGGGGAAGAGTGTGTTTAAATGGAAAAGTTGATACTCACAAATTAGAAATCAATACAAGCAGTATTTGTGAAGCAGAAAAACTAAACACAAAAAAAACAATATTAATTAGTAAAGCAGGGGCTTTTGCTTACATTAATTCAAAAACATCACTGGAAGCAAAAATTTATGGAGGTGTTATCAGGGAGTTTGGAAATCCAAAGAAAAAAAAAATTGAAAATAGATTAGGAGGAAAAATATATATTGAAAAATAAAGAGGCATCGAGCGGATTCGAACCGCTGTACAAGCTTTTGCAGAGCTCTGCCTAGCCACTCGGCCACGATGCCAATTTTCTTCAAAAATAATAATATTAATTTGAAATTAAAGAAGACCTTTTTAGTTCCTTTTCAACGCAAACCTCCTCAACATTTCCACCAATGGGAGGATTTCTTTTAGACACACTAACGGTCACTTGACTTACTTTTGGCAAGTCATTAAAGACTTGATTAATAATACGATCTACGACGTTTTCTAAAAGCTTTGATCTTATAGACATTTGTTTCTTTACTATTGCAAGAAGAGAAACATAATCTACAGTATCTTCCAATTTGTCCGTTACTGAAGAAAGACTAAGATCAGCGCTAACAGTTAGATTTACTATATAGTCACTACCAATTTTTTCTTCTTCTATCATACAACCATGATAGGCATATATATGAATGTTTTTTAATAAAATTTTTCCCATAAGATCAACAAATATAAACACACTTTCCTTCTTTTCTTCCAAAGAAATCAATCATTATATTTGTAAGACATTTTCTACCATGAAACGCTCAGGGAATTTTATAGAAAGCATAATAGATGATGACCTCAAGCAAGGCTATTCTGCTGACGTATTGAGGTTCAGATTTCCTCCTGAGCCAAATGGATTCCTTCATATTGGTCATGTTAAAGCAATTTGCTTAAACTTTAACTTGGGTTTAAGGTATAAAGCGCCTGTCAATTTAAGGTTTGATGACACAAATCCGACAAAAGAAGAGCAACAATTTGTTGACGCGATAAAAGAAAATATTGAGTGGCTAGGATATAAATGGGATTCTGAATGTTATGCGTCAGATTATTTTGAACAATTGTTCGATTGGGCAATAAAATTAATTTCACAAGGAAAAGCTTATGTAGACTCTCAAACATCAGAACAAATAGCAAAACAAAAAGGGACCCCAACAAAGCCAGGTATTAACAGTCCGTTTAGAGAAAGAACGATTGATCAAAATATAGAATTATTCATTCAAATGAAGGAAGGAAAATTTAAAGAGGGGGAACATGTGTTAAGAGCAAAAATTGATATGTCCTCTGTAAATATGCTAATGCGCGATCCAGTTATTTACAGAGTTTTACACAGAAGACACCATAGAACAAAGGACAAATGGTGTATTTACCCACTGTATGATTGGACTCATGGCCAGTCAGACTATATTGAACAGGTGTCACACTCCTTGTGTTCGTTAGAGTTTAAACCTCATAGAGATCTTTATGAATGGTTTTTAGATAGTGTTTGTACCAAAGGAAGTTTAAGACCAAAACAAAGAGAGTTTGCAAGAATGAATTTATCTTATACGGTAACCAGTAAAAGAAAACTGGCAGAGTTGATAGAAATGAAATATGTAAACGGATGGGATGATCCCCGTATGCCAACTATAGCAGGATTAAGAAGAAGGGGATATACCCCTACTTCTCTGAGAAATTTTGTTGAAACAGCGGGAGTAGCTAAAAGAGAGAATGTTATAGAATTTTCTTTGCTAGAACATTCCATTAGGGAGGACCTAAATATAAAGGCTCCTAGAGTTATGGGTGTTTTAAACCCAGTCAAATTAACAATTATTAATTATCCCATAAACAAAACTGAAATTTTAAAAGGAGAAATCAATCCTGAACAACCAAGCCTAGGATATAGAGATCTTGTTTTCTCAGGATCTTTATATATTGAAAGAGAAGATTTTAAAGAGAAAGCAAACAGAAAATACTTTCGACTAACTCTTGGAAAAGAAGTAAGACTAAAAAACGCTTATATTATAAAGGGAGAATCGGTCAATAAAGACAAAAAGGGAAACATAACGGAAATTATATGTTCATATGACCCAGACAGCAAAAGTGGCTCAGGAACAGAAGCAAGTAAAAGAAAGGTTAAGGGAACTTTGCACTGGGTTACTCAAAAAGATTCTTTGCCGGCCAAAGTAAATATTTACGACCGACTTTTTAATGTTTCTTCACCAGACCAAATTCATGATAAAGATTTTAAATCATTCATAAATCAAAATTCATTAAAAACATTAACAGGCCGTGTGGAGCCTGGCTTAATAAAAGCAAAACCGGGAGATCAATTTCAGTTTCAACGCATAGGTTATTTTGTTCTAGATAAAGATTCCACTCAAGGAAATTTGATATTTAATAAAACAGTTGGGCTAAGAGACACATGGTCAAAGAACAACGATTAATTTATTTTTTTTCTTTAGAATCTATTGATTTAGTGTTTTGATTTTTCATCGCCTCTCCTATTTGGTTGCTTGCGGTGAATGAGGCAACCATATCGTTCAACATTTCACTACCTGCTTGCGGAGAATTAGGAAGTAAAATAAGATTGGTGTTAGTCTCCCCCCCTATAGCCTGAAGCGTATCATAGTGTTGAGTAACAACAATTAAAGCTGAAGCCTCTTGTGAGTTTATCCCTACCTTATTTAATACATCAACAGATTCCTCGAGGCCCCTTGCAATTTCTCGCCTCTGGTCAGCTATTCCCTGACCTTGAAGACGCTTGCTTTCTGCTTCAGCTTTTGCTTTTTCAACAATTAAAATCCTTTCAGCATCACCATCATATTGAGCAGCAACTTTTTTTCTTTCAGCAGCGTTAATTCGGTTCATTGCAGCCTTTACCTCGGGATCAGGATCTATGTCAGTAACAAGCGCTTTAATTATGTCGTATCCGTAATTTATCATAGCATCATTTAATTCACCTTTAACAGCGTTCGCTATATCGTCTTTTTTTTCAAAAACATCATCAAGTTTCATTTTCGGAACAACTGCGCGAACAACATCGAAAACATAAGATGTAATTTGATCTTGTGGATAGTCAAGTTTATAGAAAGCATCATATACTTTTTCTCTTACAACTTTATATTGTACTGACACTTTTAATTTGACAAAGACGTCATCTTTAGTTTTTGTTTCTACGATTACATCTAATTGAAGAATTCTTAAACTAATTCTGCCAGCAATTCTGTCGATAATTGGAATTCTAAAGTGAAGACCAGATTGTCTAATTGAAGTAAAACGTCCAAATCTTTCTATAATCGCAGACGTTTGTTGTTTAACCACAAATATCCCCGAAAATATAAGTAAGACAATTATTAATATTACTGCGTAGGTTGTTAGGCTCATGAATAAGGTTATTTACTTTATGATAGATGTTTTAACAAACGTTGAACTCTTTCTAAAGATACATCTTTTCCTAAGAGAGTACAAATAGCGAATACATCGGGACCAACTAAGCGACCAACAAAACTTAGTCTTAGAGACTGCATCAAAGTTCCTATGTTAATTTTATTTTGAGAAGCCCAATTTAAAAGCTCTTCTTTAAACCCTGTTAATTCTGGATCGTTTTTTAATATTTCAATTACTTTATTTAAAATCCTCTCCGGATTATTTTTCTTAAGCTTTCTTACACTTTTTTCATCAAAAGGGAAAGGCTTTATTACAAATGAAATTTCACTTTTAAGATCTTCTAGTGTGTAGATTCTTTCTTTTACAAGAGCAAGTATTTTAAATTGTTTTTCCTTATCAAACGCCCTTAATACTTTTTGTGTTTCCGGCAATAGAAGAAGATCATTTGAACTAGTCTTTGTTATATATTGACGATTTATCCATTTTGCTTTTTCATAATCAAATCGCGCTCCACCTTTTTGAATGCCAGTTGAATCAAAACAATTAATAAGCTCGCTTAAGGAAAAAATTTCTCTTTCATCACTGTTATTCCATCCTAAAAGAGCTAAATAATTTACTACAGCTTCTGATAAAAATCCACTTTCTCGAAACCCTTTGGTCTCGCTGTCCCATTTGATAGGGAAAACAGGATACCCCTCTTTGTTTCCATCTCTTTTTGATAACTTTCCTTTACCGTTCGGCTTAAGTATTAATGGCAAGTGCATAAATTTAGGAGTCTTCCAACCAAATGCATCATATATTAATTTATGCAAAGGAAGAGAAGGCAACCATTCCTCACCACGAATTACAGTAGAGATTTTCATCAATTTGTCATCAACAACATTTGCAAAATGGTATGTTGGCATACCATCTGCTTTCATCAAAATTTTATCATCAACTGAATTGGAAGACACTTTTATATTCCCTCTTATTTCGTCAAAAACATTTATTTCACATTCAGGCTCAACTTTTAATCGAATAACATATTTCCCCAACGCGATTCTATCCTGATCAAGAATGTTTTTCGACAAACTATTTTTAAATAAATGCCTGTTGTGACTACCATAGACAAAAGTCTCACCTTTTTTAGTTGATTTCTCTCGAGCAATTGCTAGTTCTTCAGGAGAATCATACGCATAATAAGCACTACCATTATTTATCAATATTCGTATGTACTTTTCATAAAGATGCTTTCTCTCACTTTGCCTATACGGCCCGAAATCACCACCATTATTTGGTCCTTCATCAGGCAACAATCCACACCACTCAAGTGATTCTTGAATGTAAACCTCACTACCTTCAATATATCTGTTTTGATCAGTGTCTTCAATTCTCAAAATAAAGAGACCTTTATTTTTTTTTGCATATAAATAGTTGAATAGGGCGGTTCTTAATCCTCCTATGTGTAATGGACCAGTAGGGCTTGGAGCAAAACGAACACGTATTTTCATGTTTTCAAAGATAACATGTTAGCACTTAATCTCAGTCTCGTGTTAAACATTTATATTTGCATAAAAAAATATCATAAAATTTAATAACATACCAAATCTATTTGATTTAGAGCGACTTAATAACTCAATTTATAGTTATATAAACAGTTATGGATATTCTATGAAAAAGGCTTTTTATAATTTTGTGTCCAAAGAAGAGTTGTTAAGGATAAACCGCGAGTTTCTAAATCATAATCATCACACAGATATAATTAGCTTCGATTACACTAACAGCAAAATTATTGAGGCAGATTTTTATCTCTCAATGTGGGCAATAAAAAAATCAGCCAAAAAAGAGAAACAAACAATTGAAAATGAGACACTTAGGATTATCATTCATGGAATTCTTCACTGCATGGGCTATAACGATAATACCGCAGAACAAACACAAATTATGCGTAATAAAGAAGAAGAATTTATTACATTGTTCCACGTGAAACAAAACAGCCATGTTTGATAATAAATATGATGTAGTTGTTGTTGGAGCGGGGCATGCTGGTTGTGAAGCAGCAGCAGCAGCAGCAAATTTAGGATCTAAAACATTGCTTGTTACAATGAACCTGCAGAATACAGCACAAATGTCCTGTAATCCTGCTATGGGAGGAATAGCCAAAGGTCAAATTGTGCGAGAAATAGATGCTTTAGGGGGATATAGCGGGATTGTTTCTGACAATTCTGCTATACAATTTAAAATGCTCAACAGATCTAAAGGACCGGCTATGTGGAGCCCTCGTGTTCAGTCTGATAGAAGTATGTTTGCTATTGAGTGGCGAAAAATGCTCGAAAACACATCCCTATTGGACTTCTATCAGGACTCGGTTGTGGATTTAATAATTGAAAACGAATCAGTGATTGGTGTAGAAACCTCTTTGGGTGTGAAAATTTATAGTAAATCTGTAATTCTGACTAATGGTACTTTTCTAAATGGATTAATTCATATTGGAGAAAAAAACTTTGGTGGCGGAAGAGCAGGCGAAAAAGCAGCATTAGGGCTAACAAAAAGCCTTGAAAATCTTGGCTTTAAATCAGGAAGAATGAAAACAGGCACCCCTCCACGTGTAGACGGAAGATCACTTGACTATTCTAAAATGATAGAGCAACCAGGAGACAAAAAACCTTCTAAGTTTTCTTATTCCAGCCTCACTAAACCACTAACAAAGCAGAGGAACTGTTATATAACGCATACTAATATCGAAGTTCACGACATCTTAAGAGAAGGATTTGATAGATCTCCAATGTTCAACGGAGCAATTCAAAGCGCAGGGCCAAGATACTGCCCTTCCATAGAAGATAAAATTAATCGTTTTAAAGACAAATCTCAACATCAAATTTTTGTAGAGCCTGAGGGGTGGGACACTGTCGAGGTTTACGTTAATGGGTTTTCCACATCATTACCAGACGAAATACAATATAAAGCACTTAAATTAGTAAAAGGGTTTGAATCAGTTAAATTTTTTAGACCAGGATACGCCATCGAATATGATTATTTCCCGCCAACTCAGTTATATCATTCCTTGGAAACCAAAAGAATTCAAAACCTTTTTTTTGCTGGTCAAATTAATGGAACAACTGGCTATGAGGAGGCAGCAGCCCAAGGAATAATGGCAGGTATAAACGCTCACTTAAAGCATAATAGCAAAACACCGTTTATATTAAACCGAGATGAAGCTTATATTGGCGTCCTAATCGATGATTTAATTCTTAAAGGGACTAAAGAGCCTTATCGTATGTTTACATCACGTGCAGAATATAGAACTCTTTTAAGGCAAGACAACGCAGATGAAAGACTTACGCAAAGATCTTATAATCTTGGGTTAGCATCTGAGGAAAGACTTATCAAAGTTCAAGGGAAAATAAAAAAAAGAAAACAACTTATAGACTATTTGTCCAAAACAAGCTTTTCTGTTGAGGATGCTAATAAAATTCTTACAAAAAAGAAAGAAGACCATGTTAAACAAACAGACAAATACTCAAAGCTATTGTCTCGGCCAACAATTTCAAGAAATGACCTCAAAACGATACCTTCGTTAAAGAAATTTTTGAAAAGCACTGAAATGAATGACATAATTTTTGAACAGGCAGAAATTGAAATTAAATATTCAGGTTATATTGATAAAGAAAAAAGAAATGCAGAAAAATTAAAAAGGCTAGAAAATATTAAAATCCCTAGAAATTTCAATTACGACAACCTAGCCTCACTATCTTTTGAAGCAAAAGAAAAGTTTAATAAGTTAAAACCAGAAACGCTTGCTCAGGCCTCAAGGATAAGCGGAGTAAATCCAAGTGATATTAGCGTTTTATTAGTTTCTATGGGACGTTAACCTTATAAGTTTCACGTGGAACAAAATGAACAAAAAACAAAAATTATTTTGCGCAAAAGACCATCTTGTGTCTGGGGAGTCCTTTGAGGTATATTGGGATAATGAAAGAAAACGAGCTGAAACGAAAGTAAAAGATAAAAACAAGCTTTTTAATTATTATCAATCCGACAATTATGATTCACACAAAAAAGAGCGGAGCGGAATTATAGACCTCCTTTATTTCGCATCACAAAAAGTAATGTTTAAATACAAAGAAAACATTCTAATTAAACATGATCCAGGAAAGAAGGTTTTAGATTATGGGGGCGGTATAGGGATGTTTGCAAGTTATTTGTCAAATAAAGGATACAACACCTATTTAATAGAACCATTTAATAAGGCAAAGGAAATTGCGAAGAAAAAGGGTCTTAAAGTATATGAATCTATCGAAAATTTACCAAAACAATACCTTTTTAATTGTATTACACTATGGCATGTATTAGAACACATTCCACAACCAGAGAAAATTATCAAAAGGCTAAAAAATCACTTGGAATTAGACGGAAAAATCTTTATTGCCTTACCAAATTTTAAAAGTTTTGACTCAAAGTACTATGAAAGACATTGGGCAGCTTTAGACGTCCCAAGACATTTATGGCACTTTACCTCGGAGGGAATTATAAAAACACTTGAATCCTCTGGGTTTGAATTTGTAAAAAAATATCCATTGTGGTTTGATGCAATTTATATAAGTTATTTATCAGAAAAGTATTGTGGAAAACGGCTTTCTTTAATAAAGGGCTTATTTATGGGATTAATCTCAAACATTAAAGCTTTATTCAATAATGAATATTCTTCCTTGGTATATGTGTTTAAAGTAAAAACTAGTTAGCAGGTAAGTTTATAAATTTTGTCAACTTTAAAGCGAGATTTGTAAATAACATTTTTTCATTACCATTTCTTGAAATGTTATAACGGGTTTCTTCAAAAAGAGATATAATTTTAATGATATTATTACTATTAACATATGGAGCGAATTTTGAGATATCAAAATTATTCTGCGATTCAAAATGTATAATTTCGTTAAAAGAATAATTAATTAAAAAAGCATCACGAAAAAACTGAATACAGAATCCTAGAAATGTTTTTTGATCCTCACGCCCTAAAACATAAATGCCTGAACACCAGTCAATTAAGCCGCCTATCATTCTTTTATCTTGTTTAGCTTTGAATGCTTTTCTTAAGCCTGAAATTAAAATCGCTTCATAATTTTTTGATTCATTTCCCTTTATTAATTTTTTAAGCTTATTATAATCACCACATGCAGCGGAAACTAATTGTCTCATATTTTTAGTATTATCAGGTATTTTTTGAATCAAAGCATCGGGCTCAATAGGTTTAATTTCTAAAATTTGACAACGAGATATTATAGTTGGTAGTAGTAGCTGTGTATCTTCAGCAATAAGTATAAAATATGTTTTTTTAGGAGGCTCTTCAAGTAGTTTTAGAAATGTATTTGATGCCTGTAGATTCATTTTTTCTGCTCCCCAAACAATACATATTTTAATTTCACCACCAAATGCCTTTAAAAACATTTTTTGATGAAGTTTTTCTATTTGTGCAACTCCTATAATGCCCTGCTTATTCCCTACTCCAAGGGTTTCAAACCATTCATTGTATGTACTGTACGGATTTTTATCTAAAAAAGAAAACCACTCAGATAAATAGTCTTCTGAAAAAGCATTTCTTTCACTTCCTTTTTTAACGACAGGGAATATAAAATGGAGATCAGGATTTTGACATTTTTCACCAAGCTTTCTTGATGAATGCACTTTGTTATTATGACTTAAAATAGTTAGAGCAAATTCAATAGCTAATGGCAAGCCGCCGTAACCTGAATCTCCAGTAAAGAGTTGGGCGTGAGGCAAACGATTTGTTGTGATTAGACGATCTAAATGTGTTTTTATTTCGTCTTGCCCGATAACTTCTGACCATTTCATGTGTAAATATACATTTTCCAAAAAGTATAATTTATCTGACATCAAAAAATTTGATAAGGATAGCTTTATTGTATTTTTGAAAAAACATATTCAAAAATGCAAACAATAAAAAACTTTAACTTCAATAATGAAAGAGCGATTATTAGAGTTGATTTTAACGTCCCATTAAATAATAAATTAGAAGTCACAGATAAAACTAGAATTGAAGCAGCAAAGCAAACTATATCTCATATTCTATCTAATGGAGGAAGTTGCGTTTTAATATCCCATTTGGGAAGACCTAAGGGAAGGGACCCAAAATTATCTCTAGCAAATATCTTAAAAACAGTATCTATGGTTTTTGGCGTCAGGGTTAAGTTTTCATCTACATGTGTAGGAGAAGAAGCAGAAAAAAAAGCCAAAAAACTTAAAGCAGGAGAGGTTTTATTAATGGAAAATCTTCGTTATCACAGTGAGGAATTAAAGGGAGATGAAAAATTTTCAAGACAACTTTCTAAATTAGGAACAATTTATGTAAATGATGCTTTTGGAACAGCTCATAGAGCTCATGCATCTACAACTGTAATTGCAAAATTTTTTAAAAATAAAAAATGCTTTGGAGCGTTACTTGAAAAAGAAATTAATTCAATTGACAAAGTATTGAAAAATGGGGTGTCTCCTGTTCTAGCTATACTTGGAGGAGCAAAAGTGTCATCAAAAATAACAATTATAGAGAGTTTATTAGAAAAAGTTGATCATCTAATGATTGGAGGAGGTATGGTTTATACTTTTACTAAGGCTTTAGGAGGTGAAATTGGGAACTCGATTTGTGAACATGATTATTGTGATTATGCATTAGAAATTTTAAGTAAAGCAAAGCAAAAAGGGGTTGCAATTCATCTCCCAATCGATGTAGTAGCAGGGAAGAGATTTAGTAATAATACTGATAAGAAAGTCTTTGATTTAATGAAGATCATGGATGGATGGGAAGCAATGGATGCAGGACCTAAAAGCGAGAAAAAATTTCATGATTTAATCATGACTTGTAAAACTATTCTTTGGAATGGGCCAATGGGAGTTTTTGAATTTTCAAATTTTGCAAAAGGAACAATTTCTGTTGGAAAATCAATAGGTGCTGCAACAGCAAAAGGAGCTTTTTCTCTAGTAGGGGGAGGAGACTCAGTTGCTGCTGTAAAACAATTCGGGATGGAAAACGATATGAGTTACATTAGTACAGGTGGTGGTGCAATGTTAGAAAGTTTAGAAGGTAAAACATTACCTGGTATAGCCGCATTAATTTAATAAAATGGTAAGATCAATTTATATAAGTTTAATTTTTATTTTGTGTGCCTGTAATTCAAAATCTGATAGATCAAAAGGCTATGTTCCTCAATCAAGTGGAAACCTAAATAATATCACTGTTGTTATGCCAACTATCGATTGGAACGGGACTTTAGGACAAAAGGTTAGAGATGAAATTGGATCGGTTTATGAAGGTTTGCCTGTAGATGAACCTCAATTTTCTTTAAAATATATGAATCCGAAGGTATTTTCTGGATTCGCAAGACAAAGCCGAAATATTATATGGTTTCAAAAAGACTCTATTTCTCGTTTTCAATTAGTTAAAGATCAATTTGCAAAACCACAAATTGTATGTTTAATAACTGGTGAAGATCCAGATTCCCAAGGCTTTTATTTAGAAGAAAATTCAACATTATTGAAACAAACTATTTTAGAAAACGAGCGTAAAGAAAAAATTAGGAGGATTAATAAATCTCTCACAAAAGAAACTAATTTAAAAGATCGATTTGGATATAATTTAAAATACCCTTCTGCGTATATAACAGTTAAAGACACGAAAAATTTTATATGGATCCAAAAGGAAGTTCAAAAAGGACATCTTAATATTATTTCATATAATTTACCAAAAAACGCACTGGAAGGAAATTTATCAAATAAGATTCTTAATATTCGAGACTCTATAGGGAAGTTGTACGTTCCTGGAAGACTGCCAGGCAGTTACTTAATAACTGAAAGGGCCTATAGACCCCATTTTTATAAAACTTCTATAGATGGGAATAAAGGATATCTTACAAAAGGCACTTGGGAAGTGGCCAATGATTTTATGGCAGGGCCTTTTATAAACTACATGTTATATAATGAGAAATTAAAAAAATGGATAGTGATAGAGGGTTTTGCATTTGCTCCTTCAATTAGTAAACGCGACTATATGTTTGAGCTGAATACAATAATAACTACTTTAAAAGTAAGAGATTAATTATCCTCCTTTTTTTCAACTTTAGGATTTTCCTCTTCCTTAGTAGCATTTTTGAATTCTTTAATTCCACTCCCTAAACCTCTCATTAATTCAGGAATTTTACGTCCTCCGAATAGCAAAAGAACTACAGCTATTATTAATATTATTTGTGGTGCTCCTATCATACCTAAAAATGTTAAAGAAAACATGATTAAACTTATTTTAAACAAATGTACAGAAATATTTATTTACATAGGTATTAAAACTCTCTAAGGAGATTACTACAGAATAAGATATCATTATCTTTGTTATATTATGAACGAAGAGGAGAAAAAATCAAATAAACTTTGGCAAAAACTACTTGCCCCGTATTTATTGATGGTTATAAATGAGGAAACTTTTGAAGAAAGAGCTCAAATCCGTACATCCAGAGTTAAAATAATAATAGTTAGTTTAATTACATTGATTTTATTATCTGGGATTATTTTTACAACAATTTCATATACTCCGCTAAAAGAGTTTATTCCAGGATACGATTCAACTGAACTTAGGAAAAAAGCAGTACAAAATCTATTTCTTACAGATTCTTTAATTACAATTTACGATCAAAATATTAGGTATCTGAACTCGGTGAGAAAAGTTTTGACAGAAGATATTTCATATGAGGAATCTAAGTTTTCTGAAAAAGAAATTGAAAATCAAAATAAAAAAAAGATTTCTAAATTAAAAAGACCTATTGTTGAAGATTCTCTGCTAAGAGCTTTTGTATATCAACAAGATAAATATAGCCCAATATTAAGTGAAGAGTTAAAAATTAACACATTCTTGTTTCCTCCTGTAAAAGGGACAGTAACTCAACCTTTCAATTTAAATAAATCTCATTATGCAGTTGATGTGGCTGTTGAGGAAAATACTCCAATAAAAAATATTGCTGATGGAATTGTCGTTTTTTCAGAATGGACTGCAGAGACTGGTTTTGTAATTATTGTGAAACATAATTTGGGACTTTTATCAATATATAAACACAACTCTTCTTTGAGTAAAAAGCAAGGAGAAGTAGTGTCAGCTGGAGAAGTTATTGCAACGGCAGGAAATACTGGAGAATATACTACAGGATTTCATCTTCATTTTGAACTTTGGATAGACGATTATCCTATGAATCCTGAAAATTTCTTTAATTTTTCTAACAAATGATTAGAGAGTGGGGAGCAAAAGTTTATGCCTACTGGTCTTACATTAAGAATAAAAAATGGATTAATAACCCAATAGCAACTCAACAGAAGATTCTTAAGAAAATTATAAGTCAAGCAAAAAATACATGCTTTGGAAAGGATCATAATTTCGAAAAAATAATAGACCTAAAATCATTTCAAAATTATATACCAATAAGAGATTATGAGGGATTAAGACCCTATATTGACAGAGTTTTAGACGGGGAAGCAGACATTTTATGGCCAGGGAGGCCATTATATTTTGCTAAGTCGAGCGGCACAACCTCAGGGATTAAATACATACCAATTACAAAATGTTCAATGCCTCAGCATATTAGAGCTGCCAGAGAGGCTATATTAAACTATATCTTTGAAACAGGTAAAACCAATTCTGTAAAAGGGAAACACATTTTTATCCAAGGTAGTCCTGTTTTGAAAGATAAGAAGGGAGTAGCTATAGGACGTCTTTCAGGAATTGTAGCGCACTATATACCTAATTATCTTCAAAAAAATAGAATGCCAAGTTGGAAAACCAATTGCATTGAAGATTGGGAAACTAAAATAGATGCAATAGTTGAAGAGACGTATAAAGAAAATATGACAATTATTGGAGGTATTCCATCTTGGGTTCAGATGTATTTTGAAAGACTCGTAAGAAAAACAAATAAAAATATAGGAAACCTTTTTCCAAATTTTTCATTGTTTATTTATGGGGGAGTAAATTTTGAGCCCTATATGAATATATTTAAAAACCTAATTGGCCATATACCTGATTCCATTGAATTTTATCCTGCATCAGAAGGCTTTTTCGCTTATCAAAATAAACAAAAAGATAGTGGTTTATTACTTTTATTGGATCATGGAATTTACTATGAATTTATAGTTGCCGACACTTTTTTTGATAAAAAACAAACAATTCATAGCCTAGTTGAGGTCAATATAGGGATTAATTATGTTATGTTAATTTCATCAAATTCTGGTTTATGGCGATATAACATTGGAGATACAATAAAATTCACATCTATTAAACCGTTTAAAATAATTGTCAGTGGAAGAATAAAACATTTTATATCAGCTTTTGGAGAACATGTAATTGTAAGTGAAGTTGAGCAATCTTTGAAAGAAGCAATTGACCAAGAAAACAGTAATATTAGAGTAAAGGAATTTACTGTTGCACCTGAAATTAGTCCTGAGATTGGACTTCCTTATCACGAATGGTTCATTGAATTTGATAACCCTCCGTTAGATATTAATGGTTTTTCAGAAAAAATAAATCGTGCTTTACAAAATAAAAATATTTACTATAACGACTTAATAGAGGGGAAAATATTGCGATCACTTATTATAACTAAGGTTAAAAAAAATGGATTTAATAACTATATGAAAAGCATTGGAAAATTAGGTGGGCAAAACAAAATCCCGAGACTTTCTGATAATCGAAAAATTGCTAATATTTTGAAAGAATTTACCATTAAGAAATAAAATGACCTCAAAAAAAGTAATAATTTTTTGCAATATAAAAAACACCTTCATAACCAATGATATTTGTTTATTAGAGGAAATGGGTTATAACGTTTTTCTTATTTACTCCCCAGCTTATAAAGACCCTTTTCGTTTTCTTTTAAATCGGTTTAGAGAGTTTTTTTTATGCCTTTTTTTAATACCAAAAGCAAATGCACTATTTAGTTGGTTTAATGATTATCACACAACAATTCCTCTGGCAATTTCTAGAATTTTTAAGAAACCTTTCATAACCATTGTAGGAGGATATGATGCAGTTGCGAACAATAGTTTAAAATATGGACTTTTCTTAAATAAAAATATAAGACGAGCTTTAGGCGTATGGAATTATAAAAAAACTGATGAAATATGGGTTGTTAATAAATCGCTTTCTGAAGGTTGTTCTTTTGCAAATAAGGATTCAGAAACAATATCTGGTATCAGGAATTTTATTCCAGATTTAAACACTCCAATTTTTGAAGTTCCAACTGCTTATGATTTTAATTTTTGGAAAAACAATGAAATTAAAATACAAAAAACTATTTTGACGGTTGCGAATATAACCGACAAAAGAACTTTTGAAAGAAAAGGGATTCCATTATTTTTATACTTAGCAGAGCAACTTCCCGATTATAAATTTACATTGGCAGGCATGAAATACCAATTGAAAACAAACTCTTTTCCTAGAAACGTTAAAATTTTAGGAAAACAAAATGGTCAACAACTTAAGACATTATATGGGCTTAACGAATTTTATTTTCAAGGCTCTAAAATTGAAGGATTACCAAACGTTCTTTGTGAAGCAATGCTATGTGAGTGCATTCCCCTGGGTAATAGAGTTTTTGGGATACCTAATGCTATTGGAGATACGGGAATAATATTCGAGGGGTTAAATGATATACAAAAGGTTGTTGATTTTTTAAAAGATTATAAAATTAAACATGGTTTAAAAGCAAGAGAACGAATAATCAAAAAATTTTCAAAAAATAGAAGGAAAGCACAATTCAAAAGAGTTTTAAATCAGAACATCTATGGGTAAATCTTTCGCCGTATTATCATATCCAAAATCAAATAATTTAGGAGATTTCATTCAAAGCATTGCTGCGAAATATCAGCTTAATGAAAAAGAAACTTTTGAGTTAGATCGTGATCAACTTCATATTTATAATGGTCCTAAAGTTTTCTTGATTATGAATGGGTGGTTCATGGAGGGATCAAAAAACTGGCCACCTTCAAAAAAGATTACACCACTTTTTTTATCATTCCATTTAAATCCAACTGCAAAAAAAAATATGCTGACAGAAAATGGAATAAAATATTTTAAAAAACATCAACCGATTGGTTGTAGGGATTATTACACTCAAAAACTATTGTCTAGCTATGGAATTAAAACATATTTTTCAGGGTGTTTGACATTAACACTCAATAGAGAAAAATTCAATATTAAAAGTAATCAGAGAAGTGGAATTTATTTGATTAGTCCAATGGAAAGACTTTTACCAAAAAATGAAATAGTGCTTGGGAATTTGTTTCAAAAACTAATCTTCAATCTTAAGAGGCCTATAAATAAAAAAAAATATTTGAGAGCAATAAAAAGACTAAATAATTTTTTAAAAGATGAGAAGGAGGAAATTTATAATATTTCACAAATAATAGATTCTTCTAAATACTCAAAAGAGAAAAAGACAGAATTAGCTGAACAGCATCTTAAATATATTGCAAAAGCTAAACTAGTTATTACTTCTCGAATTCACTCTGCATTACCTGCCGTGGCTTTTGGAACACCAGTTTTATTCTTATCTGACGGATTGAAACATATTAATCAAAGGAGTCGCTTAGATGGGATGAACAATTTTTTTCTAATATTAAATTCTAGAGACCTTAAAAATTTCAATCTTAATAAAATAAAAAACACAAAAAGACATACACCATTTGTAAACAGAATGCGAAAGGAAATTATTTCTTTTAAAGATTATAAATGATAATCTAAAAAAGTTTAGGTAGTATCTTTATAAAAATTAAATTGATGAATATATTAGTATTAGGGAGTGGAGGTAGAGAGCACACTTTTTGTTGGAAATTAAGCCAAAGTAAACTTTGTAAAAATCTTTTTGTAGCTCCAGGTAATGGAGGAACAGCAAATTTTGCAAAGAATATAAATCTAAAAATTTCAGATTTTGAAGAAATTAAAAAGGTAGTAATAAATCATTCAATCAATTTAGTTGTTGTTGGTCCAGAAGAACCGCTAGTCATGGGGATTCATGATTTTTTCTTAGATGATAAAGATTTATCAGGAGTTGGTATTATAGGACCTCAAAAACAGGGATCTATGTTAGAGGGGAGTAAAGCTTTTGCAAAAGATTTTATGAAACGTCATCAAATACCTACTGCTAAATATGCAGAATTTACCGCAGAAAACATTTTAGAGGCAGAATTGTTTTTAGAAAATAGTAAACCACCTTATGTTTTAAAAGCAGATGGTCTTGCAGCCGGTAAAGGAGTTTTGATTATTGAAGATCTTTCTGAAGCTAAAGAAGAATTGAGAAAAATGTTAATTGAAGGAAAATTTGGAAAAGCTTCTAAAAAAGTTGTGATAGAAGAATTTCTAGAAGGGATTGAACTTTCATGTTTTGTTCTAACAGACGGGAAAAACTTTATTACACTCCCGATGGCAAAAGATTACAAAAGAATTGGTGAAGGAGATACTGGCCTAAATACTGGAGGCATGGGGGCTCTTTCTCCAGTACCTTTTGTTGATTCCATATTTGAAAACAAAATATTGGATAAAATTATTAAACCAACGATAGAAGGGATGAGATTAGATAATATTCCCTACAAAGGATTTATATTTATAGGACTTATTAAAGTTGGTGATGAACCTAAAGTAATTGAATATAATGTTAGAATGGGAGACCCTGAAACTGAAGTTGTAATTCCAAGAATTAAAAATGATTTAGTAACAATTTTTAAAGCTCTTAATGAAGGGAATTTAGACAAAATTGAACTCGATATAAATTCAAAATCAGCTGCAACAATCATGGCTGTATCAAAGGGATATCCAGAAAACTATGAAAAAGACAAAATTATCACTGGAATACAAAAGGATCCTCTTGTTTTTCATGCAGGGACAAGATTAAAATCGGGAAAATTAAAAACATCTGGAGGAAGAGTGTTATCGGTTACTTCATTGGATATAGACTATCGAAAGGCTATAAATAAATCATATAAAAAACTTCGAAAAATTTACTTTGATGGCATACATTACCGAAAAGATATAGGTTTTGACTTACAAGAATGAGTGTGCAGTAGTATCTTTATTCTCCTCTCCCTTTTTGTCAAAAAGATTTAATTGAAGAACCCAATAAATCATAGCGGAAAAACCAATGAATAAAAATATCCAGTTCACTACATTTGCTAAGACCCAACTATTTAATTCAAGTTCTCTTAATATGCTGTACGGTAAAAAAAGAATTTCCTCAAACAACCATGCAATTCCGTCAAAAATTTTTTTCATAATAGACAATGATATATTACATTGAAAGATGTTTACAAATATATTTAAAAGGTTTTCAATTCAAGCAATACTTGCTTGTTTTTTTCTATCACTAGGCGCAAATTTTTTTAATCTATTTTGGCGAGCAGGTGGGGTAATCTACAGCAAAATATTTTACCACAGCCTAATTCTAACTTTGATCGTTCTTTTGCTCATATTAATTATTCATTTATCCAAATCAAAAAGACTAAAACTAAACTTCGGATCATCTTATTTACTTTCATTCCCTATTTGTGTTTTATTGCTATATCAAGGTGACGGAAGTAATTTAAACGGTCAAAAATTAATCATAGGACTTTTATTACTTCTAGCAGGGAATATATTTTCAAAAGAATTCAATAAAGTAAACAAAGCAAAGGACTTTTTTAATTTAGGGATGATTTTTACAACCATTAGTTTTATCAATATTTATCTTTCTATGTTTTTCATTTCTTTAATTTTTTTAATCCAGAAAATCATTGATAAGCAGAATGCACTTTTATCTCTTTTTCTAGGTATCCTTTCTTCATTATCTATACTTATAACAATAACTCATTACAGTACAGGACAAATATTTTACACACGACCTGATATACTAAATAGAAATTTTACATTTGAGAACGTAAAAGGGTTTACAGAATTTATATGGTCATTTATTGTTTTTGCATTAATTATTTTTTCTATTGTTAAACATAATGGAAAGGACAAAAGGTTAAAAACTAATAATGAAAAAATTTTTATGATTTTCTGGCTTCTTATAAGCATTGTTTTTAGATTTTTTAACTTATATCAAGACTCAACTTTATGGTTGTTAAGTTTTATTCCGTCAGCATACTTATTAGGAAATATTTTCGAACGATTCGAAAAGGAAATTAATAGAGAAATATTATTTTATATACTTTTTATATTTGGAATAGTCTCAAATGTTATTTAGACATCATCATAGTCAATAGTAATCTTTTCTGAAACTGAAACTGCTTGACATGTTAGGATTAAACCGTCGTTAATCTCATCGTCAGTTAAAACTTGGTTAGATTTCATCTTTGCATTTCCCTCAGTTATTTTTCCAATACAACTACAACAAACACCCCCTTGGCAAGAATAAGGAACATCGACTTTAGCTTGTAAAGCAATATCCAAAATTGTTTTATCAGGGCTTAAAGATAATTTATAAATTACATCGTCATATTTTATATTCAAAACTCCTGTTTTCGTTGCATCATTAATTTCTTTTTTTTTCGAATTTTCAGTGAATAACTCATAGAAAATTTGATTTTCTTGTATTCCTTTTTTTTTCAGATAGTTTTTGGAAAGATCAATCATTTTTTCAGGACCACATAAAAAATATTTATCGGGTTTTGCTTTGTTTTGATTTAATGCAAAATTTATATAATTTTCATCTACCCTTCCATAATTCGCCCCTTTTTCATTTTTTTGAGTAAATGTCCAATGAATATTTAAACGATCAGGAAAATGTTTTAAAAGTGAATGAAGTTCTTTGTAAAACATCGTTTTATCAGATGATTTATTGGAATAAATTAAAGTTACAGATGACCTTTCACTTTTTTTAATTACGGACTTTATTATAGACATAATTGGTGTGATACCGCTACCCGCAGCAATAGCCATTATTTTATCATTCTCTTTAGGCTCCCAAATAAATCGTCCCTCAGGTGTTCCCACTTTTATTGAGTCACCAATTCTCAATTTTTCATTAACATAAGTAGAGAAAATACCATTTTGAACTCTTTTTATTCCAACTTCAAATGATTCTTCATTAGGTTCAGAACAGATAGAATATGATCGTCTCACATTTTCTCCATTAATTTCTAGCTCTAAAGATACATACTGACCTGCTAAAAATTGATATAGCTTTTTTATATCAGGTCTAATTTTTAGTGAAAGGACAACGGCATCTTGTGTAATTCTATCAATAGAATTAATAATTAATGAGTTAAACTCTGTCATAGCTTTTTTTACAAATTTAGAAAATGTTTATCAACATTTTTTGTCTTTGCATTATATATAGGAAATTTCAATTATTTTTAGTTCAATACTAAAAACCATCTTTTAAAGTTATAATAACATAATTATCTCATATGTCAAGTAAACTAGATATACCTTTGTTTTTTTTGTCGATTTTATTTTGTTTTTTCTCATGTAGTACTGCTAGCAAAGGTTTTCTTAATAGAGAATACCATAGTTTAATTTCAAAGTACAATGTTTTATTTAACGGAGAGGAGTCATTTTCAGTTGGAGAAACAATTTTAGAAGAAGCTTTTGAAGACAATTTTTTTGATTTAATAACTGTTGAACCAATAAATTTAAGAGGTGAAAATATTGATAATACAACTATCGTGCCTGGATTCGACAGAGCAGAAGAAAAAGCAGTAAAAGCTATTCAAAAACATTCAATTAGAATTGATCAAGTTCAATATAATAGAAAGATTGATGAAGCATATTTATTACTTGGTAAAGCACGTTATTTTGACAGGCGCTTTTTCCCAGCCTTAGAAGCTTTTAATTTTCTGCTGAAAAGTGGAGCGAACAGATCCAATTTCATAGAAGGAAAAATTTGGAGAGAGAAAACAAATATCAGATTAAAAAATATAGAATTAGCCATTGGGAATCTTCGTCCACTTGCAAGATCATTAATGATTAACAACAAATTTTTCTCCCTAGCAAATGCTACACTTGCAGATGCATTTCTAAATTTAAAACAACTTGACTCAGCATCGTTTTACATTAGAAGAGCAGCCCTAAACGAAACAAAAAAAAGTAATAAAGCACGTTATTTTTTCCTATCAGGGCAGATATATGAATCTTTAGGTATAAAAGATTCTGCAATTTTGTCATATGACGAAATCATAAATTTAAACAGAAAAGCCCCTAGAAAATTTTTGATACAAAGTGTAATAAAGAAAAATCTTTTGAATGATTATGATACTTTCGAAAAAAAAATAGCTTTATTAAAAAAAACTCTGAATAACTATGAAAATGAACCATTTGAACACCATTTAAATAGAGCTTTGGCGAATATAAATTTGCTATATGGAAATGACAGTATGGCTCTAGATTATTTTAAAACTTCTTTATCATCTAAATACTTAGACACCAATACCAAAGTTCAGAATTACAAAGATCTAGCAAATTATTACTTTAAAAAAGGCAATTATTTAATGTCTGGTAATTATTTTGACAAACTCTTACCAATACTTGACAAAAGTTCGATAGATTATAAAAAGATAAAAAGAAAAAGAGACAACTTGGAAGAAGTTATCTCTTACGAAAATTCTGTTCATACAACAGATAGCTTAATTTATCTATTCTCCTTAAACGAAAAGGAACAGTTAAGCTATTTTAAAAACTATTTAAAAGAAAAGCAAAAAAAAGATTCATTAAAACTTTTTAGAGAAATTGAAAGAAAACAATTTCAAAATTTAAATAGATCTAAAACCTCATTCTACTTTTATAATCCTAATCAAATCTTAAAAGGGAAACAATATTATTTATCACGCTGGGGAGATAGGCCAAATATTGATAATTGGAGAAATGCAAATTTATTGTTGAATTATAGCTCATATGACAATCAAATAAATGAAAGGGAATTAAAAATTAAAATTATTAGTGAAACACCTGATAGCTATTTATTGTCCCTACCTAAAACAAAAAGAGAAAAAGACAGTATTTTTTTGATTAATCAAACCGCATATTTACAACTAGGGATGATTTATAAAGAAAAATTTAATGATTATCATTTAGCACAAGAGCGTTTAGAAAAATTACTAGAATTAAATCCAGCAGACGAACTAAAAGTTCAAGCACTATATCACCTCTATAGAATAAATGAAAAAAAATCATCTACAATAGCAAATAAATTCAAAAAACAGTTAATCAATTTATATCCCCAGACACCTTTTGCACAAATTTTAGTTGATCCCGAAAACAAAAATTTCGATGGTGTAGTAACACCTGAATTGCTTTA
The DNA here is from genome assembly GCA_902616905.1 of uncultured Bacteroidota bacterium. Lineage (GTDB taxonomy): Bacteria > Bacteroidota > Bacteroidia > Flavobacteriales > Flavobacteriaceae > MS024-2A. Next base: position 1,128 of record CACMUP010000016.1, on the reverse strand, counting down.
CAAAAAAGCTTTAAATCTTTTTAAAAATCAAAAATTTAAAGAGACTTTAAAAGAATTAGATCGATTGTTTGTAGTTGCAAGTGGTAGTGAACTTGAACCCAAAATCAGTTTATTGAAAGCATATACTATTGGACGATTATATGGTACAAATTCTTGGAAAAAAGAGTTGGAATTAGTCTCGAAAAATTACAATGCTTTTCAAGAAGGAGCAGAAGCTAAAAAATTAATTAAAAAAATTGAATCATTCAATGGTTTAGAAGAGAAAGGGACTATCTATAAGAATTATAAATGGATTTTTCCATTTAGAAATTCTGAATTCAAAGAAAGTAATGCTTTTTATCAAGCCCTAAAACAAGAAATTTTACTAATTAATAAAGATTGGACTGTAAGTTTGGACACCTATAGCAATAAATATGATTTTGTTGTTATTCATGGTATCAGGGATCCAAACATTATTCAAAATTTAAAGTCAGAAAGCTTGTTTGCAAACAAAACAATATTTAAAAAAGAGAATTTTGTAACTTTAGCCTCCCAATATAGAGACTACATTAAAAACAAAACCTGGATAAATACAATAAAATGAAAGGATCAGAGAATAATGGTCAATACAGTAAGATTGACAAAAATACTACTTTAAAAGGTAATGTCAATGCAGATTCAGACATCCGTATTGATGGTAGAGTAGAGGGTGAACTTATTACTACTGGGAAAATAATTTTAGGTAAGCACGCACAAGTAAAAGGAAAGATAAGATGCTCTAATGCTGATATTGAAGGAGTTTTTGAAGGAGATTTAACGTTGTCAGGAACTTTGAGTTTAAAAATGGGTTCAAATTTGCAGGGAAAAGTTCGTATACAAAAACTAATAGTCGAATCAGGGGCTATATTTAATGCTTCATGTTCTATGCATTCTGTTGAAGATGGAGTAAAAAAATTAAAAAATGTAGATGAAAAAGAGAAACAGGCCGACGAATCAGTGGCTAATATTCTCTAGTTTAGCTATACAAATTGGTATAATCATTTTCGTTTGTATGCGTCTAGGTGAATATCTTGAGGCATCATACTCAAAACTCAAAATTAATTTTAAATTGACATTAACATCCATTGGTATTATTATAATCTTATGGAC
>CACMUP010000015.1 GCA_902616905.1 uncultured Bacteroidota bacterium | reverse complement strand
TATTAGACATTTACAATTTCATCATTTGTATATACAAACTTAATAATATTTTTATAAGATTGTTTTGTGTGGAGAAATATGCTATTGTATTTTTGTTGAAAATTTATAAATGAATTTAGACCAAAACAACTGGCTTGAAAAACAAAAAAATAACCTAAATAGCATTATTCTAGATGTTAGAACAAAAGAAGAATTTGATGACGGGCATATACCGAATGCACTTCTTATGGATATTAGAAATCCACAAGAATTTATGGAAGCCATTAACTCATTGAATAATAAAAATGTTTACTTTGTTTATTGTAGATCTGGTGCAAGGAGTGCTCAAGCATGTCAATTGATTAAACAAGCAGGCATCAAAAATTGTTTTAATCTTTTAGGTGGTATTTTAGAATGGAAAGGTCAAATAACAAAAGATTAAATTTCCATATAATACTTTAATATTCATTAAAGTTAATTGAAACTTTATTTCGGCTAAATTTTCCTCAATTTTAACATTTTCATGAAAAAAACTCAAAAACTTCGAATATTTTTAGAAAGGAATGGCTTTAGGGTTTCAACTCGTTTAGCTGAATTGTTAGGTATGAAAGTAAAAAGTGTACGTTTATTTTTTATTTACGCTTCATTTACTACAATTATTGGGGGTTTTTTATTGTATCTGATTTTGGCTTTTTGGCTAAAGCTTAAAGATTTAATTTATTCAAAGAGAACCTCGGTTTTTGATTTGTAGATCTATATTTCAATAATTTTTTGAAATTAATTTATTATATGCTGGGTCATAAACATCTCAAGTTTGCAAAATTGAATATATTTCATGACTAATTGTTTGTTATTCTATTCCTTTTTATGATATTGAGCTTTTAAATAATCTATTTGATTCCTATATGTTTTATAATTTAATAAATAAATACAGTATATCATTTTACTTTTTAATGATATCACAATTTATACATTCTCAAGAAAGAGGTTTAGATGAGAGGATTAATGAAGCTTTTACCCCAATTGCAAACTGGTGGGAGGGTCTAATCCTTCACAATTTTCCTGGAACTGAAATACCTACAATTATATTTTTACTTGTGGGGGGAGCTTTGTTTTTTACAATATATTTTGGATTTGTAAATATCAGACACTTTGTTACTGCTATAAATGCTGTCAGAGGCAAATACGATACCTTAGACAATAACAAAAAAACAGATTCAGATGGAGATAATAAGGAGGGTGAGGTAAGTCATTTTCAAGCATTAGCAACAGCTGTTTCTGGAACTGTTGGAAATGGTAATATAGCGGGTGTTGCACTAGCTATAGCAGTTGGTGGTCCAGGTGCTACATTTTGGATGATATTATGTGGACTTCTTGGGATGTCTACGAAATTTGTAGAGTGTACTTTAGGAGTTAAATACAGAGATGTAGGTTCTGACGGAACTGTATATGGGGGTCCAATGTACTATCTTACAAAAGGTCTAAAGGAAAGAGGATTTGTTAAATTAGGAAAAGTTTTAGCTGTGACATTTGCTCTTTTGTGTATTGGAGCATCTTTTGGAGGGGGTAATGCTGCTCAATCAAATCAAGCTGCAATGCAGCTAGTGAGTTCTTTTGGTATGACAGGGGGTAGTGCTAGAACTATTATAGGTTTAGTTATGATGATATTAGTTGGTATTATTATAATCGGTGGTATAAAAAGAATAGCTTCTGTTACCGAAAAAATTGTTCCGCTAATGGCATTGATGTATATACTAGCATGCCTTTATATAATAATATCAAATATAAGTTTTGTTGATGATGCGTTTGGGATGATTATTTCTCAAGCATTTAGTCCTCAAGCGGGTCTAGGAGGATTGCTTGGTGTTTTGGTTACAGGGTTCAGAAGAGCTGCATTTTCTAATGAAGCAGGTGCAGGTTCAGCTTCAATAGCTCATTCAGCTGTTAAAACTAGATTTGCAGCCTCAGAAGGTCTAGTTGCTTTATTAGAGCCTTTTATTGATACAGTTGTTATTTGTACTATGACAGCCCTAGTCATTATTATTTTTAATGGCGATAATACAATCTTTGAATACGGAGGTATTGGAGGTGTTGTAATGATAGATGGAGTCCCTGCTGAGGGTGCTGGAATTACAGCAGCCGCATTTTCTGAATACATATCATTTTCAGGCCCTTTCTTAACAACTGCAGTAGTATTATTTGCATTATCTACAATGATTTCATGGTCCTATTATGGTCTACAATCTTGGATGTATATTTTTGGTAAAAGCAAGATATCTGAAATGACTTATAAATCACTATTTCTTATTTTTATAGTTATAGGTGCAGCGGGAGATATGTCATCTGTTTGGGCATTTTCAGATGCAATGATTCTTGCGCTGGTATTTCCAAATATGATCGGGTTATTATTTTTATTTCCAAGAGTTAGGGAAGAATTAAATAGCTATTTAAAAGCTATATCCATAATTTGAATCTAACATGATAACAATTATCATTAGAAAAAATAAAACATTTTTATTTTTGTCTTAACTTTTTATAATGTTCCCAAACAAACTATTGATAATAAAATTATATTTGTATTAAAATATTGTTATGATTGATTTCGAACTACGTCCCGAGGTAGGTAAATCTGAAACCCAACGTATGGTTTATGAAGCCGCACGTGACTTTTCTATACAATTTATTAAACCCAATGTTATGGATTGGGACGAAGCTCAATATTTTCCAGTTGAAATTTTTGAAAAGGCGGGAGCTTTAGGTTTTATGGGAATGCTCATCCCTGAGGCTTATGGTGGTTCTGGTATGGGGTACCACGAATATGTAACTCTAATTGAGACAATTTCAATTATAGATCCTTCTATTGGTTTATCAATTGCAGCCCATAACTCACTTTGCGTCAATCATATTTATTCTTTTGGGACAGAGCAACAGAGATTAAAATGGCTTCCTCAATTGTGCGAAGGAAGTTCTATAGGAGCTTGGGGGTTGACAGAACATAATACTGGATCAGATGCCAAAGGAATGTCAACCACTGCAACCCTAAAAGGAGGTCAATGGGTGCTTAATGGTACAAAAAACTTTATAACCCACGGAATTTCGGCAGATATAGCCATAGTTATTGCAAGAAATGGAAACAAAGAAGATAATCGCGGAATGACGGCATTTGTTGTTGAAAGAGGAACACCTGGTTTTTATGCTGGGAAAAAAGAAAATAAGTTAGGAATGCGTGCTTCTGAAACTGCAGAAATGATTTTTGAAAACTGTGTAATTCCTGATGAAAACAGATTGGGCCCTATTGGAGATGGGTTTATACAATCAATGAAAATACTTGATGGTGGTAGAATTTCGATTGCTGCACTTTCATTAGGAGTTGCGAAAGGAGCTTACAATTCGTCATTATTATATTCTCAAGAACGCAAACAATTTGGAAAATCAATTGGTGAGTTTCAAGGAATTTCTTTTAAGCTTGTTGACATGGCCACCGAAATTGAAGCAGCATCACTGCTTACGCAAAAAGCATCAGAAATGAAAAACAAAAATTTAAATGTTACTAAGGCTGGTGCTATGGCAAAGTTATTTGCTTCTGAAACTTGTGTGAAAGTAGCAAGTGAATCAGTACAGATACACGGGGGATATGGATTCACAAAAGATTTCCCAGTAGAAAAATTTTATAGAGATTCAAAGCTATGTACAATAGGAGAAGGAACTAGTGAGATTCAAAAGATAGTCATAGCAAGAAAGATTTTTAACAATACTTAAATTAAAATTTCAAGTTCTTAGCTTTTATTTATATTTGCAACCATTATGAAAGGAGATACTATAATATGTTAATAATTCCTATTAAAGACGGAGAAAATATTGATAGAGCATTAAAACGTTTTAAAAGAAAATTTGACAAAACGGGTGCGATGAAACAGCTAAGAACACGTAAACAGTATATCAAACCATCGGTTAAACATCGACAAAAAATTCAAAAAGCTCAATACATCCAGCGCCTTAGAGATAACGATAATATTTAAAAACAAATTTTTAGTTTTTTTAACTTATATCATTTAGAAGTTTTTAAATTTATCTGAGAATTTTTCTTATGTCTATAACTTCATTTTTGGATTATATTTCTTTAGAAAAAAATGGATCGGTCCATACTCTTAGAGCTTACAAAACTAATCTAGAAGCTTTCAAAAGTTTTATTAACTCTCAAAATAAAACACTAAGAATGGAGAAAGTATCTTACAGTGAAATCCGTAATTGGATTGTACATCTAATAGAGTCAGGCATTAGTAAAAAGACTGTTAATAACAAAATATCTGCCCTCAGATCTTACTATAAATTCCTATTAAAGACAAAAATAATTGAAACTTCTCCATTGAAAGATCATAGGGCATTAAAAACCGAAGTTAAGTTTACTCTTCCTTTTTCTAAAGAAGAAATAAGCCAACTTATTTCTTCAAATTTTTTTTCTGATAATTATTCAGGTTTATTAAAATTTAGTCTAATTCATATTTTATATTATACTGGAATAAGAAGAAGTGAGTTAATATCTTTGAAAATTCAAGATATTAATTTATCAAATGGATTAATAAAAGTTTTGGGAAAAAGAAATAAGGAGCGCTTAATTCCTCTTCTAGAGGAAACTGGGTGTCTTTTAAAAAAACTTTTAGATTATCAAAAGCAAAATAAAATAAAGAGTAATGATAATTTCATTTTTATAAACAGTAAAGGAATAAGAATCTCTCAATCCTTTGTATATAATACCGTAAAATCGTATCTTGGTAAAGTGTCAACTAAAACAAAAAGAAGCCCCCATGTGCTTAGACACAGCTTTGCATCACATTTATTAGATAAGGGTGCTGATTTAAATGCGATAAAGGATTTATTGGGACACAGTAGTATTGCTGCTACCCAACATTATACAAAGAGCAGTATGGCAAAAATTAAAGAAATTTATAAAAAAACACACCCAAGAGAAATAAATAAAAAAGATAATGTTGACAATTCAGTTTCAAGCCGTTAATTATAAGGCAAATATTAAATTAAAAGAATATGCTATAAAACGTTTAAATAAACTAACTCTTTTTCATAATCGAATTTTAGAAATATTAATTTATACAAAACTTGAAAACAGTTCAAATAGAATTAATAAATGGGCTGAAATAAAAATTGAAATTCCAGGTGCTGACATTATTGTAAAAAAAATATCTAAGTCATTTGAAGTATCCATTAATGCGGCTGCAGAAAGTGCAGAAAGGATTTTAAAACGAAGGAGAGAAAAAGAAAGAGTCATTTAAAAATTTCATTTTTTTTTTTTTGATAGCATAAAAATTAGCTTTTAATTTGCAGACGATTTTAAAAACATTTAAATCTATTTGCCGATGTAGCTCAGCTGGCTAGAGCAGCTGATTTGTAATCAGCAGGTCGTGGGTTCGAGTCCCTCCATCGGCTCAAATTTCGTTTAAAAAAATCGTTAGTAAAAACTTAATTATTTTAGTTCTTTGAATTGGGGGAGATACTCAAGCGGCCAACGAGGACAGACTGTAAATCTGTTGTTTTTTAACTTCGCAGGTTCGAATCCTGCTCTCCCCACTCTTTAATATAGTAATATTTATTATTATATTTACTTCATATAGTATTAATTTAGAGAAATCATAAAGCGAGAGTAGCTCAGTTGGTAGAGCGTCAGCCTTCCAAGCTGAATGTCGCCGGTTCGAACCCGGTCTCTCGCTCTCTTTCTGGTAATGCCGATGTAGCTCAGGGGTAGAGCGTTTCCTTGGTAAGGAAGAGGTCACGAGTTCAAATCTCGTCATTGGCTCTATTGCCTCTTAAAAGGAATAATATATTAAATAGCTACAATTTTGTTTCTTATAACTGAAACTACGCTTTTTTTTACAACTTATTTTTAATAAATGTGACTATATGATAGATGTGGGTGAGTAAACCCACTTTATCAAAAAAATTAGTTTATGAATAAAACCCTTGTAGATGTCAAAACTTGAAAAATATAAATGAATAGTAAATATTATGAAACATTAAATAAAGTTTAAGTAAAGGCTCTAAAACTTTGCTCAGCAAATACGAGTAGCTTTTATTTTATATGTGAGTCATAAATTGCAAATTTCAAAAAAAGTATTTTTTTTATGACATTATTTTATTTAAATTTTATAAGTTTCGTTTTCAATGATAAATAATAAAGTGTTTTATGTACTAATTTTATTCTCACTAAAATTTTATTGCCAAGAAAAAAATAATTACTACCATGCCTTACGTGAACAAAAAGAATTAGGATTTAAAAACTCATATCGTATACTTAATACAACTATTAAAAGTCTGAGAGGTTTTCAAAGCAATTATCCTGGAACGAAAATTTCACTTGAAAAAATTCTGAGACATTATATGTTTACCTCTATAAATCTTAATCAAGAGAGTAATTCACTCGTTTCAATGGATCTGACAAAATTCAAATTAAGTAATACTATTTCTGAAAAAGAGATTACAGAAGAAGTTGTTTCATTAGTTGGGAATATGTTTTTTGGTTCAAATGAAGTCAATACAATTCCTTTTGAGGATAAAAACCATCTTGATTAGTAGGAGGTTTTGGAGTAAAGTTGAGTCGCCCCTTTTTTTTAGCAGCTATGATTTTTGTATTTTTATTTTTACAAAATATTAAAATGATGTGGTGTTTGATTTATCTAATAACAGTAATTTTTTGACGATCATAACTGCATTCAATTGTTCAAATGAAGAAGACTTTGGTACTTCCTATAAACTCTAAATTTAACACAAAATTATATTGAGGAAGTTAACCAAATTCATAATAATGCTATAAAAGTTTAGAAAAAAATATGCGAAGTATAGCCCTTTATTATTTTATTTTTCTGATTGCCCACTTGTCTTTTGCTCAAAATAAGATCAGTAATCAAAAAATTTTTTTAATCACACTTGATGGATTGAGATGGCAAGAACTCTTTACTGGAGCTGATTCACTTATTATTAAAAACAAAAACTTTGTAAAACACCCCAATGAACTTTATAATTGGGCTTGGGCGAGTACACCAGAAAAAAGAAGATCTCTATTAATGCCTTTTGTTTGGAATGAAATAGTAAAAATTGGGCAAATTTTTGGAAATAGAAATCTAGGAAGTAAAGTTAACTTAACAAACAAAATGCTTTTTTCTTTTCCTGGATATAATGAAATATTAACAGGAAAAGCTGATGATAAATCTATAAATTCAAATGATAAAATTCTAAATCCTAATGAGACAGTTTTAGAGCAATATGCTAAGAATTATAATCCTATAAAAGTAGCTGCTTTTGCAAGTTGGGATGTTTTTGATTACATAATTAACGAAGAGAGATCAAAAGTTTATACTAATTGCGGATTTGAGCCTTCTTATGACTTTCCGTTAAACTCAGATGAAAGATTATTAAACCAATTACAAAAACAAACTCCAAGTCCATGGGGAACAGTTCGTCTAGATGGATTCACTCATCAGTTTGCTAAAGCATATATTAGAAAACATAAACCTAATTTAATTTTCATTTCTTATGGAGAAACAGATGATTTTGCACATGATGGAGATTATGAATCCTATTTAAAGTCAACAAAAAATACAGACGCTTTAATCAAGGACCTATGGAAATTTTGTCAAGGTAACAATCATTATAGAGACAAAACAACATTTATAATTAGCACTGATCATGGAAGAGGAACAAATCCAATTGAAAATTGGAAAAGTCATGGTAAAGACGTTGCAGGTTCTGATGAAACTTGGTTAATAATTTTTGGAAAAAATGTAAAAGCTAAAGGAGAAGTATCAAATAATCAGATATATAATAATCAAATAGCTCCCCTTGTGAGACAACTAATGAACCTTCCTCAAAAGTATGGTTCAGGTCATGGTAAGTCCTTATCATTAGAATGATTGAAGTTCCACCCTATCCTAATGGCTAAATATATAAATGTTCTGGAGCTTCATATTATTCTAAAGCATATGAAAATGCTTAATGCCAAATAACATTGACTATGACAATACATCACTAAAGATTTTAAGCATCCCTCAGATTAAGAGATTTTTTTGACGCCTATTTGAAAACAAAAAACTGTTCAAAAAAGTAAATCACAAATTTCAAGATTTACTATTTTTTCATGATGATTAATATTTTTTTTTTATTAGAGTGGATTTATGCCTCTTTAAAAAGATACATCATTTCAATTTAAGACTTAAAGTTAATTAGAAAGTTATTTGGTAAAAATAACCGATGTATAAGACCTTGAAAATGTTGCTGTAATTGAAATCACAAATAATTTAGAAAGTAAAAAACCTCGTAAAAAAAAAAAAGATAAAACAGCAATTGTAATAAAAAATTAATAAATTTGCGCTCCTAAAAATAACATTGAAACAACATTATTATGGCTAAAGAAACATTTGACCGATCAAAACCACATTTGAATATCGGCACTATAGGTCACGTAGATCACGGTAAAACAACGCTCACTGCAGCAATTACTAAAGTTCTTGCTGACGCAGGTTTTTCTGAAGCGAAAAGCTTTGATCAAATCGATAATGCTCCTGAAGAAAAAGAACGTGGAATCACAATTAATACTTCTCACGTAGAATATCAAACAAGTAATCGTCACTATGCACATGTTGACTGTCCAGGTCACGCTGACTATGTAAAAAATATGGTAACAGGGGCTGCTCAAATGGATGGAGCTATCCTAGTTGTTGCAGCAACTGATGGCCCAATGCCGCAAACTAGAGAACACATTCTTTTAGGGCGTCAAGTAGGTGTACCAAGAATTGTTGTTTTTCTCAACAAAGCTGATATGGTAGATGATGAAGAATTATTGGAATTGGTAGAAATGGAGGTCAGAGAGTTACTCTCTTTTTATGATTATGATGGCGATAATACTCCCGTAATATTGGGATCAGCATTAGGAGCTCTCAATGGTGAACAGAAATGGGTAGATACTGTTCTTAAATTAATGGATGAAGTTGATACATGGATTGAACTTCCAAAGCGTGATGTTGATAAAGACTTTTTAATGCCTGTCGAAGATGTATTTTCGATTACAGGCCGTGGAACAGTTGCCACAGGTAGAATTGAGACTGGAGTAGCAAATACAAGTGACGAGATTGATATAATTGGAATGGGAGCCGAAAAAATGAAGTCAACCATAACAGGTGTTGAAATGTTTCGAAAAATTTTAGATAGAGGAGAGGCAGGAGATAATGTTGGAATTTTATTAAGAGGTATTGAAAAAACAGATATTAAAAGAGGAATGGTTCTTTGTAAAACAGGGTCTGTTACCCCACATGCGAAATTTAAAGCAGAGGTTTATATTTTGAAAAAAGAAGAAGGCGGAAGACACACCCCTTTTCATAATAATTATAGGCCACAATTTTACGTCCGAACAACTGATGTTACTGGAAACATTGTTTTACCAGATGGAGTTGAAATGGTAATGCCTGGTGATAACCTGACTATAAACGTTGACTTAATTCAACCCGTCGCGTTAAATACAGGGCTACGTTTTGCAATTCGTGAGGGTGGAAGAACTGTTGGTGCTGGTCAAGTAACAGAAATTCTCGACTAAACAGGATGTTTTTAAATGATATCAAAGGATGCCCTTAGCTTTTAATATTTCTGATGATATCAAATAAAACGGGTTTAGCTCAGTTGGTAGAGCACTGGTCTCCAAAACCAGGTGTCGGGAGTTCGAGCCTCTCAACCCGTGCTGAAAAAATTTATGACAAAATATGATTAACTACATCAAAGACTCTTTCGTTGAACTTAAAAATAATGTTGCTTGGACTGAGCGATCAGAACTTCAGCGTTTAGTAATCATTGTATTAGTTTTTTCAGTATTATTCTCTCTTGCCATCTGGGGGGCCGACACTGTTTTTTCTAGGATAATAAAATTTTATTTTAATTTAATTGGATAGTATGACAACATCAATTAGTGATAAAAAGTGGTATGTTGTTCGAGCTGTAAGTGGTCAAGAATCAAAAATAAAAGACCATATTAAATCTGAAATTTCTCGGTTTGGTTTTGATAATCAGGTAGAAGACCTTTTGGTACCAACTGAAAAAGTCATCCAGATTAGAAACGGGAAAAAAATTAATAAGGAACGAACTTATTTTCCGGGATATATAATGATAAAAGCTAATTTGTCGGGAGAACTCCCACATATTATAAAGTCGGTTACCAATGTTATAGGTTTTTTAGGAGAAACCAAAGGAGGGATACCTGTCCCAATGAGAGACTCAGAAGTAAACAGAATGTTGGGCAAAGTTGATGAATTAGCATTAACAACAGAACACATTTCTATACCTTTTATAGCAGGTGAAAATGTTAAAGTTATAGATGGACCATTTAATGGTTTTACTGGTGCAATTGAAAAAGTAAATGAAGATAAACGTAAACTTGAAGTTATGGTTAAAATTTTTGGAAGGAAAACACCGCTTGAGTTAAGTTACATGCAAGTTGAGAAATTGTAAATGTTAAAAATGTAATGATGATTAGATTCCCTATATTACTTTATCATCCTTAAAATATAATTATAAAAATGGCAAAAGAAATAAGCAAAATATTGAAACTACAAATACGCGGTGGAGCTGCAAATCCTTCTCCACCGGTTGGACCAGCTCTTGGTTCTGCAGGTGTAAATATAATGGAGTTTTGTAAACAATTCAACGCTAGAACTCAAGATAAGCCTGGTAAAGTATTACCTGTTGTAATAACAGTATTTAGTGACAAGTCTTTTGAATTTGTAATCAAAACACCTCCAGCAGCTGTTCAATTAATGGAAGCAGCAAAAGCTAAGAAAGGTTCTGGAGAACCTAATAGAAACAAAGTGGCGACTGTAACATGGGATCAGGTTAAAAATATTGCAGAGGATAAGATGCCCGATTTAAATGCATTTACCATCGAGTCTGCAATGAAAATGGTTGCAGGCACTGCTCGTTCGATGGGTTTTAGGATTTCAGGAGAATCACCATTTAAAACTATAGACCGAGCAAATGGCTAAATTAAGTAAGAAACAAAACGTGGCAAGACAAAAGGTAGATTCAAATAAAATATATACTTTGAAGGAAGCCTCTAACTTAGTAAAAGATATTACATCAACAAATTTTGATTCAAGTATAGACCTGGCAATTAGATTAGGTGTAGACCCAAAAAAAGCGAATCAAATGGTTAGAGGTGTTGTAACTTTACCTCATGGAACAGGAAAAAATATTCGTGTTTTAGCATTAGTAACCCCTGATAAAGAAAATGATGCAAAAGAGGCTGGCGCTGACTTTTTTGGACTTGATGATTATTTACAAAAAATAAAAAATGGATGGACTGACATTGATGTGATTGTAACAATGCCAAGTGTCATGGGTAAATTAGGTCCTTTAGGCCGTGTTCTAGGGCCAAGGGGTCTTATGCCAAACCCTAAGACAGGGACTGTTACAATGGATATTAAGAAGGCTATATTAGATGTTAAAGGAGGAAAAATTGATTTTAAAGTTGACAAAACTGGAATCGTTCATGCTTCTATTGGGAAATCATCTTTTACCGCAGAAAAAATTTTTGAAAACGCAGATGAGTTATTAAAAACAATTATCAAATTAAAACCTTCAACCTCTAAGGGTGTTTATGTTAAAAGCGTATACATGTCCAGTACAATGAGTCCTGGAATTTCTATAGAAACTAAGATAGATTAGAGCAATATTTATAAAAAATGACTAAAGAAGAAAAAAAAGTAGCAATAGAAGAACTTAAAGACGCTCTAGGAGGAATAAAAAATCTTTACTTAGCTGACATATCAGGTCTTGATGCTATTCAAACTAGTAATTTACGTCAAGCTTGTTTTAATGAAAACATAAAACTGCAAGTTGTGAAAAATACATTATTAGCTAAAGCTATGGATGCTTCCGACCATGACTTTAGTGAACTAACAAATATTCTTAATGGGAATACTTCGTTAATGTTTTCCAAAACGGGAAATGCGCCTGCAAAGGTGATAAAAAACTTTAGAAAAAAATCAGACAAACCTTTTCTAAAAGGAGCTTTTATAGAAGAAGCAATTTATCTTGGTGATGACCAATTAGATAAGTTAGTTGCAATTAAATCTAAAGATGAACTAATTGGTGAGATTATTACATTGTTACTGTCTCCAACCAAAAACGTAATTACATTACTTCAGTCAGGAGGTAATAAATTATCTGGAATATTAAAATCTCTTTCAGAACGTTCGTCCTGACAAAAAAGTTACGCACTCAAAATAATAAATTTATAAAAACAGAAACATAATTAAAAATGGCAGATTTAAAAGAATTCGCAGAAAAACTAGTCAATCTTTCGGTTAAAGAAGTAAATGAATTGGCTGATATTTTAAAAGAAGAGTACGGTATTGAACCGGCAGCAGCTGCAGTTGCCGTCGCTGGTACCGTTGGAGGAGCTGTTGCTGGTGAAACAGTAGAAGAGAAGTCAGACTTTGACGTAATAATAAAGGCTGCTGGAGGTTCAAAACTAGCTGTGGTAAAACTAGTTAAAGAATTAACAGGTCTAGGGCTGAAGGAGGCCAAAGAATTAGTTGATAGTGCACCTGCTCCCTTGAAAGAAGGAGTAGCCAAAGACGAAGCTGAGGCGCTTAAAAAGTCATTAGAAGAAGCAGGTGCTGAGGTTGAACTTAAGTAACATAAGTCAATATCAGTATATTTTAGGCTTTTGGATAACCAAAGGCCTCGCCTCGTTTAATACTAGTCGTCCATGTTAATGTAAGTACAAATAAAATATAGTTAAATGCTAAAAAAACATAATAAAAGAACCAACTTTTCTGGAGCACAAAACACTCCGAACTACCCAGATTTCTTAGATATTCAAATAAAATCTTTCCAGGATTTTTTTCAACTTGAAACAAAGTCTGACGAGCGGAATGAAGAAGGACTTTTCAATACATTTAAAGAAAATTTTCCTATTTCAGACACAAGAAATCAGTTTGTACTAGAATTTTTAGACTATTTTGTGGATCCTCCAAGATATTCAATACAAGAATGTATTGAAAGAGGCTTAACGTACTCTGTTCCACTAAAAGCAAGATTAAAATTATATTGTAATGACCTTGAGCACGAAGATTTTGAAACTATTGTTCAAGATGTATTTTTAGGAACAATACCCTATATGACACCAAGTGGTACCTTTGTAATCAATGGCGCTGAAAGAATTGTTGTTTCACAACTACACCGTTCGCCTGGGGTCTTTTTTGGACAATCATTTCATGCTAATGGCACTAAACTTTATTCCGCAAGAGTAATTCCATTCAAAGGATCTTGGGTTGAATTTGCTACTGATATTAATAGCGTTATGTATGCGTATATAGATAGAAAGAAAAAATTACCTGTTACTACTTTATTTAGAGCCATAGGATACGAACATGATAGAGACATTCTAGAAATTTTTGATCTAGCTGAAGATATAAAAGTCACAAAATCTGGGTTAAAGAGAGTAATGGGACGAAAATTAGCAGCACGGGTTTTAAAAACGTGGCATGAGGATTTCGTAGACGAAGATACAGGTGAGGTAATTTCAATAGAACGAAACGAAATTATTATTGACAGAGATACTATTCTTGATAAGGATCATATTGATGAAATTATGGATGCTGGTGTAAAAAACATCTTACTACACAAGATTGATGCGCACATGTCAGATTATGCTATAATATACAATACACTGCAAAAAGATCCTACAAACTCCGAAAAAGAGGCAGTAGAACATATTTACAGACAACTTCGAAATGCTGAACCACCAGACGAAGATACTGCTAGAGGAATAATTGATAAATTATTTTTTTCTGATCAACGATATAACCTTGGTGAAGTTGGCCGGTACAGAATGAATAAAAAACTTGGTTTGAGCGTCGAAATGGAAAAACAAGTTTTAACTAAACAAGACATTATTACTATTATTAAGTATTTGATAGAATTAATCAATTCAAAAGCCGAAATTGACGATATTGATCATTTATCAAATAGACGAGTGCGTACAGTTGGTGAGCAATTATCGTCTCAATTTGGTATAGGTTTAGCTAGAATGGCTAGAACTATTAGAGAAAGAATGAATGTAAGAGATAATGAAGTCTTTACCCCAATTGACCTTATAAACGCCAAAACACTCTCTTCGGTAATAAATAGTTTTTTTGGGACTAATCAATTGTCCCAATTTATGGATCAAACAAATCCTCTAGCTGAAATTACACACAAACGTCGATTGTCTGCTCTTGGACCCGGTGGCCTCTCAAGAGAGAGGGCTGGTTTTGAAGTTAGAGACGTTCATTACACTCATTATGGACGTTTATGTCCTATAGAGACGCCTGAGGGTCCAAATATTGGACTAATTTCTTCTCTTGGAGTATACGCCAAAGTCAATAATCTTGGGTTTATTGAAACACCATACAGAAAAGTTGATAATGGTAAAATTAATTTGAATGAAATTTATTATTTGAGTGCTGAAGAAGAAGAAAATAAACTTATTGCACAGGCTAATATTGGTTTTGACGATTCAGGAAAAATAACTGATGAAAAAATAATTGCACGTGATCAAGCTGATTTTCCTGTTGTTGGTCCAGAAAAAATAAACTATACAGATGTAGCGCCTAATCAAATCGCATCAATTTCTGCTTCTTTAATACCCTTTTTAGAGCATGATGATGCAAATCGCGCGCTAATGGGTTCAAATATGATGCGCCAGGCAGTACCGTTGTTAAGACCAGAATCTCCAATTGTTGGAACTGGTTTGGAGAAACAGGTTGCATCTGATTCTCGTGTACTAGTTAATGCAGAAGATAATGGAAAAGTTGAATATGTTGATTCTAAAAAGATTACCATACGTTATGACTTTTCTGAAGAGCAAGAATTGGTAAGTTTTGACGGGAATTTGAAAACATATAATCTTGTAAAATTCAGAAAAACAAACCAGGGAACTTGTATCAATTTAAAACCAATTGTTAAAAAAGGAGATAAAGTTTATAAGGGACAAGTGTTATGTCAGGGTTACGCAACAGAGGCAGGTGAATTGGCTTTAGGCAGAAACATGAAAGTTGCTTTTATGCCCTGGAAGGGATACAACTTTGAAGATGCAATTGTAATATCTGAAAAAGTAGTAAGAGAGGATATTTTCACTTCTATACATATAGATGAATATTCTTTAGATGTTCGTGATACAAAGTTAGGAACAGAAGAACTAACAGATGATATTCCCAATGTAAGTGAAGAAGCTACAAAAGATCTTGACGAGAATGGAATGATCCGTATTGGAGCTGAAGTAAATTCTGGAGATATTCTAATTGGTAAAATTACACCCAAGGGAGAGTCAGATCCAACACCTGAAGAAAAATTATTGCGTGCAATTTTTGGAGATAAAGCAGGAGATGTAAAAGATGCATCTCTAAAAGCACCGCCATCTTTAAAAGGAATTGTTATAGACAAAAAACTTTTTACAAGAACGATAAAGGATAAAAGAAAACGCAATCAAGATAAACAAGAATTAGAAAAACTTGAAAATTCATATGAAATTAAGTTTGAAGAATTAAAAAATGTTTTAGTTGAAAAATTGTTCTCAATTGTAAATGGTAAAACTTGTCAAGGAATTACTAATGATTTAGGAGAGGAAATTCTTCCAAAAGGAAAGAAATATAGCCTTAAGTTACTTTCTGGAGTTGAAGATTATACTCATTTAACTAAAAGTAGTTGGACTACTTCAGATAAAACAAATAAATTAATTGCTGATCTAATTCACAACTATAAAATAAAGGAAAATGATTTGCAAGGGGCTCTTCGTCGTGAAAAATTTACTATAAGCGTTGGCGATGAACTTCCAGCTGGTGTCAAAAAACTTGCCAAAGTTTATATTGCTAAAAAACGAAAACTCAAAGTTGGTGACAAAATGGCTGGACGTCACGGAAACAAGGGGATTGTTGCTAGGATTGTTCGAGAGGAGGAAATGCCATTTCTTGAAGACGGTACTCCAGTCGATATTGTATTAAATCCTTTAGGTGTTCCTTCAAGAATGAATATTGGACAAATTTATGAGACAGTATTGGGCTGGGCTGGACAAAAATTAGGGGAAAAATATGCTACTCCAATTTTTGACGGTGCAACTTTAGAAGAAATAAATTCATTAACTAATAAAGCAAGAATACCTCAGTATGGACATACTTATCTATACGACGGCGGTACTGGAGAGAGATTTGATCAACCAGCAACAGTTGGAGTTATCTACATGCTTAAATTAGGTCATATGGTTGATGACAAAATGCACTCAAGATCAATAGGACCTTATTCATTAATTACACAACAACCACTTGGCGGAAAAGCACAATTTGGTGGACAACGCTTTGGTGAAATGGAAGTTTGGGCTCTTGAAGCATATGGTGCTTCGAGTACTTTACAAGAGATATTAACTGTCAAATCAGATGACGTAATTGGTAGAGCAAAGACTTATGAGTCAATTGTCAAAGGTGACTCCTTACCTGAGCCAGGACTACCTGAATCATTTAATGTATTAATGCACGAATTAAAGGGTCTTGGACTTGATATTCGTCTTGAGGAATAATTAAAATATAAATAAATTTAGCTATGGCTAGAAACAACGAAATCATAACACAAAAAAAATTTAATAAAATTTCAATTGGATTAGCTTCACCTGAAGTAATATTGGGAAACTCCCGTGGCGAAGTATTAAAACCAGAAACTATTAATTATAGAACACACAAACCTGAGCGTGACGGCCTTTTCTGTGAGCGTATCTTTGGTCCTGTAAAAGACTTTGAATGTGCATGCGGAAAATACAAAAGAATACGATATAAAGGAATCGTTTGTGATAGGTGTGGTGTTGAAGTAACAGAAAAAAAAGTACGTCGTGATAGAGTAGGTCACATTAACCTCGTTGTTCCTGTTGCTCATATATGGTACTTTAGGTCTTTACCAAATAAAATTGGTTACTTACTTGGGCTACCGTCTAAGAAGCTAGATATGATTATTTATTATGAACGATATGTAGTTGTTCAACCAGGTATCGCAAAAAACGAAGAGGGTGAGCCAATGAAAACTTTGGATTTTTTGACTGAGGAAGAATATTTAACTGTGATGGAGCAAATTCCAATTGAAAACCAATATTTGGAAGATTCTGATCCAGAAAAATTTATTGCAAAAATGGGTGCTGAATGTCTCATTGAATTACTCTCTCGTATAGATTTAGAAACACTTTCATACGAGTTAAGACACAAGGCCAACAATGAAACTTCAAAACAACGTAAAACTGAAGCTTTAAAACGTCTTCAAGTTGTTGAGGCTTTTCGGGATGCCAACGATCGTGGAGAAAATTTACCTGAATGGATGATTATGAAGGTTATTCCTGTAATTCCACCAGAGTTACGACCCTTGGTTCCTTTAGATGGTGGAAGATTTGCAACTTCTGACCTTAATGATCTCTACAGAAGGGTTATAATTCGTAACAATCGTTTGAAAAGATTGGTGGAAATAAAAGCTCCAGAAGTAATTTTAAGAAACGAAAAACGCATGCTTCAGGAATCTGTAGATTCTTTGTTTGATAATACGAGAAAAGCATCAGCAGTCAAAACGGATTCAAATAGACCACTTAAATCTCTTTCAGATTCACTTAAAGGAAAACAAGGACGCTTTCGTCAGAATTTATTGGGAAAAAGAGTTGATTATTCGGCAAGATCTGTCATTGTAGTTGGACCAGAATTAAAATTATTTGAATGTGGACTTCCAAAAGATATGGCAGCCGAGCTTTATAAGCCTTTTGTAATAAGAAAAATTATTGAAAGAGGTATTGTAAAAACAGTAAAGTCTGCAAAAAAAATAATCGATAGAAAGGAACCTGTGGTATGGGATATTTTAGAAAATGTTCTTAAAGGTCATCCTGTTCTTTTAAATCGTGCGCCTACATTACATCGGTTGGGTATTCAAGCATTTCAGCCAAAACTCATCGAGGGCAAGGCAATACAGTTACATCCCTTGGTATGTACTGCATTTAATGCAGATTTCGATGGTGATCAAATGGCAGTTCATTTGCCTCTAGGTCCAGAAGCAATTCTTGAAGCTCAACTTTTAATGTTAGCCTCTCATAGTATATTAAATCCAGCTAATGGATCACCAATAACTGTTCCATCACAAGATATGGTATTAGGTCTTTATTATATGACTAAGGCAAAAAAATCTACACAAAAAAATAAGGTAAAAGGAGAAGGACTTACTTTTTATTCGGTGGAAGAGGTCCACATAGCACATAATGAAAAAATTGTTGATCTTAACGCAATGATTAAAATCAAAGCAAAAGTATTTAATGATCGAGGTGAATTAGAATATAAAATTATTGATACCACCGTTGGAAGAGTGCTATTTAACGAGGTTGTTCCAGAAAAGGCTGGCTTTTTTAACATGGTATTGACAAAGAAAAATCTTCGTGAAATCATTGGGGATATTCTTAAAGTGACTAGTGTTCCAGAAACTGCAGAATTTCTTGATAGAATTAAAGCTATGGGATATGGATTTGCTTTCAAAGGGGGGTTGTCATTTAGTTTGGGTGATATTATTATACCTCCTGAGAAGCTCACAATGATAGACGAAGCAAATGTGCAAGTTGATGGCGTTATTGGTAATTATAATATGGGTTTAATAACTAATAACGAAAGATACAATCAAGTTATTGACATCTGGACTTCCACAAATGCAAAACTCACAGAACTCGCGATGAAGCGAATTAGCGACGACCAACAAGGATTCAACTCTGTTTATATGATGCTAGACTCTGGAGCTAGAGGATCAAAAGAGCAAATTAGACAATTAACTGGTATGAGAGGGTTAATGGCAAAACCAAAAAAATCAAACGTTGGTGGTGGAGAAATTATCGAAAATCCAATTCTATCAAATTTCAAAGAAGGACTTTCAATTTTGGAATACTTCATATCAACACATGGTGCTAGAAAAGGACTTGCGGATACAGCCTTAAAAACAGCTGATGCAGGTTATCTAACACGTCGTCTTCACGATGTTTCTCAGGATGTAATTGTAAATATCGAAGATTGTGGAACTTTGAGAGGTGTTGAAGTAAAAGCACTTAAGAAAAATGAAGAAATTGTAGAAACACTTGGAGAGAGAATACTTGGGAGGGTTGCACTTGAAGATATTATTGATCCAAGATCTAATAATTTAATTCTAAAAGCTGGAAGTGAAATTCAAGAAGAGCATATTATTCATATAGAAAATTCACCAATTAATTCAATTGAAGTTCGCTCTCCATTGACTTGCCAAGCCCAACATGGAATTTGTGCAAAATGTTATGGGAGAAACTTAGCAACTGGGAAGATGGTACAACTTGGAGAGGCTGTTGGAGTAATTGCCGCACAGTCTATTGGTGAACCCGGAACACAGTTAACACTAAGAACATTTCATGTGGGCGGTGTTGCAGGGAATATCTCTGAGGAGAATAAGCTCATAACTAAATTTAACGGAATTGCGGATATAGAAGATTTAAAAACAGTTAAAGGAAAAGATACTGACGGACAAGATGCAGAAATCGTTATTTCTAGGACTACAGAAATAAAGATATTAGATGTAAAAACAAAAAGTGTACTCAGCACAAATAACATTCCCTATGGTTCTTCACTTCAAGTAAAAAGTGGTGAAAAATTAAAAAAGGGAACTACAATATGTAAATGGGACCCCTTTAACGGAGTGATTGTTTCTGAGTTTACAGGAAAAATTTTGTTTGAAAATATTGAGCAGGGAGTTACTTATCAAGTTGAAATTGATGAACAAACAGGTTTCCAAGAAAAGGTCATTTCTGAATCTAGAAATAAAAAGATTATTCCAACTTTATCTATTACGGATAATAAAGGTAATGTTTTACGTTCATACAATTTACCAGTTGGAGCCCACCTTATTGTAAATGAAGGAGATAACATTGAAGAAGGTAAAACTCTTGTGAAAATTCCTAGAAAGTCAGCCAAATCAGGTGATATTACCGGAGGCTTACCCAGAGTTACAGAATTGTTTGAAGCTAGAAATCCCTCAAACCCAGCCGTTGTATCTGAAATTGATGGGGTTATTTCGTTTGGCAAAATAAAAAGAGGTAATAGAGAAATTATTGTTGAATCAAAGTTCGGTGACATTAAAAAATATTTAGTCAAGCTTTCAAACCAAATATTAGTTCAAGAAAATGACTTTGTCAAGGCAGGGATGCCATTATCAGATGGGTCAATTACTCCAGAAGATATTTTGAATATTAAAGGGCCTTCTGCAGTTCAACAATATTTAGTTAATGAAATTCAAGAAGTTTATAGACTTCAAGGAGTTAAAATAAACGACAAGCATTTTGAAGTTGTAGTTCGTCAAATGATGCGTAAAGTTCGTGTTCTTGATCCAGGAGATTCTATATTTCTTGAAAATCAATTAGTATTCCGTTATGATTTTATGAAGGAAAATGATTCTTTGTATGGAATGAAAATTGTTGAAGAAATTGGGGATTCAGAAAACATGAAGTTAGGTCAAATTGTGTCATCAAGGCAACTACGTGACGAGAATTCATTATTAAAACGCGAAAATAAAAATATAGTTATTGCAAGAGAGGCAGAATCAGCTACTGCAAAACCTGAGTTACAAGGAATCACCCGTGCCTCTTTACAAACCAAATCTTTTATATCTGCTGCTTCTTTTCAAGAAACAACAAAAGTTTTGAATGAAGCTGCTGTTAATGGAAAAGTAGATTTGCTAGAAGGTTTGAAAGAAAATGTTATTGTTGGACATAAGATCCCAGCAGGTACTGGGTTAAGGGACTATGATAATTTGATTGTTGGTTCTATGGAAGAATATAACAGTTTACTTATCGATAAAGAAGAGGAAGAAATTACATTTTAAAATGAGTGAAAATAAAAATGATAAGCAAAAGCAGTTAAATATTGCAATTGATGAAACTATTGCTAATGGGATTTATTCAAACTTAGCAATAATTAATCACTCGAATTCTGAATTTATTGTTGATTTTATAACCGTAATGCCAGGAGCTCCAAAAGCCAAGGTAACTTCAAGAGTTATTTTGACACCGGAACATACAAAGCGTTTCAAAAAAGCTCTTGAAGATAATATTATTAGATATGAAAATGCCAATGGTGAAATAAAATTACAAGATCCTCCTAGTATACCCCTAAATTTTGGACCTGCAGGTGAGGCTTAATTCCTATAATAGTTATTATAAAATATTACAAGCATCTACAAATCAAAGATAAATTTCTAACTTAATGTCTAAAACTCAGATGTGAAATGAAACTTTAACTCATTATATTTATCTATTGCCATTTGTAAAGAAAAAGAAGAGTCGGCTAGAAAAACTAAATTATTATCTTTATCTGTAGCTAAAAACTTTTGTTTGATCCTAGTAAACTCAATATAAGCTTCAGTTTTGTCATCTCCTTCAATCCAACAGGCTTTATAAACATTTAAACTCTCAAAAGAACATTTTGCTCCATATTCGTGAAGTAACCTATATTGAATAACTTCAAATTGTAGCGCACCAACAGTTCCAATTACTTTTCTTCCATTTAAATTAATATTAAATAATTGAGCAACACCCTCATCCATTAATTGATTAATACCTTTTGAAAGCTGTTTAGCCTTCATTGGGTCTTCATTATTAATGTAGCGAAAGTATTCTGGTGAAAAACTAGGAATACCTTTAAATTGAAGTTTTTCTCCACTAGAAAGGGTGTCACCAATTTTAAAATTCCCTGTATCATGAAGACCTACTATGTCTCCTGGATAAGAAATATCAATAATTTCTTTTTTTTCTGCAAAAAAAGCGTTTGGTGAGGAAAATTTAAGTTTTTTATTTTGCCGAACATGAAGATATGGTATGTTTCGTTCAAATACACCAGAGACTACTTTTACAAAAGCTAGACGATTACGATGGTTAGGGTCCATATTAGCATGAATTTTAAAAACGAACCCTGTAAATTTTTTTTCCTCTGGTTTTACAATTCTTTCTATTGTAGATTTTGGTTGAGGTTCAGGAGCTATTTCAATAAAACAGTCTAAAAGTTCCTCTATCCCAAAATTATTTAAAGCTGAGCCAAAAAAAACAGGCTGAATCTTACTTTCTAAAAATTTCTTTTGATTAAAAGGGGGATAAACACCTTGAATTAATTCAAGTTCTTCAATTAGCGTTTTCTGTTTCTCTTTACCAATTATACTTTTGAAAACTGGATCTTGTAATGAATTAAATATTTTTTTTTCTCCCTTTATTTGTTTTTTTTCATCTTGAAACAATTTGATATTTTGTTCCCAAATATTATAAATACCCTTAAAATCGTAACCCATACCAATAGGAATTGATAAAGGAGTTACAGTTAAACTTAACTTTTTTTCAACTTCATCCAGTAAATCAAATGTATCTTTTCCCTCGCGATCAAGTTTATTTATAAAAACAATAATAGGAATGTTTCGCATTCTACACACCTCTACAAGTTTTATGGTTTGCTCTTCAACACCTTTTGAAACATCAATCACAACAATTACGCTATCAACAGCAGTGAGTGTCCTAAAGGTATCTTCTGCAAAATCTTTGTGTCCTGGCGTATCTAGAATATTAATTTTTTTGTTTTTATATATAAAAGCTAAAACTGAGGTTGCAACTGAAATTCCTCTTTGACGTTCAATTTCCATAAAGTCACTAGTAGCAGATTTTTTTATTTTATTTGATTTAACTGCACCTGCTTCTTGTATAGCGCCACCGTAGAGTAATAACTTTTCAGTAAGCGTAGTTTTACCTGCATCGGGGTGAGATATTATTCCAAACGTTCTTCTTTTTTTTATTTCTTCTGAAATGTCCATTAATTAAATTATTGATAAAAATAATTTAAATTATTTCTGTTAAGAAATCATTATTGGTCGGTTATTGAAAAATTATAAATAAATTTGGAATAGATGAAAGAGGAAAAAGTAATTTTGGTAGATAAACTTGATAATCAAATTGGAACAATGTCCAAGATGGAAGTCCATCAGAAAGCAGTTCTACATCGTGCTTTTTCTGTTTTTATATTAAACGAAAAAGGAGAATTAATGTTACAGCAAAGAGCACATGATAAATACCATTCCCCCAGTTTATGGACGAATACTTGTTGTAGTCACCAAAGAGAGGGTGAAGGAAATATTGAAGCTGGGAAGAGAAGATTAAAAGAAGAAATGGGTTTCACAACTGATCTTAAAGAATTATTTCATTTAATTTATCAAGCTCCATTTGATAATGGATTAACAGAGCATGAGTTAGATCATGTACTCTTAGGATATTATCATGGACTCCCAAAAATTAATAAGTTAGAGGTAGCTGACTGGAAATGGATGAATATACAAAGTATTTCAAAATCCATAAAAACAAATCCACAAGAGTATACTGTTTGGTTTAAAATTATTTTTGATCAATTCACAAGAAAAATTAATTCATTATAATGAAAGTAACAGTAAGTAGAAAAGCACATTTTAATGCAGCTCACCGATTATATAGAGAAGATTGGTCAGATGAAAAAAATAATTCAGTTTTTGGGAAGTGTTCTAATCCTCATTTTCATGGTCATAACTATGAATTAATAGTTCATGTGACAGGTAATATAGATCCTGAAACAGGTTATGTTATGGATATGAAAAATTTGAAAAATTTAATAAAGTTAGAAGTTGAAGATAAATTAGACCATAAAAACCTTAATCAGGAAGTTCCTGAGTTTTATAATAAAATTCCTACTGCTGAAAATATCGTAATATTTATATATAATGCTTTAAGACCTAATTTAAATTCTGAACACAAACTTTCTGTTACACTTTACGAAACACCCAGAAACTTTGTTAGTTATTCTGGTTAATAAAAAGAAATTTCTTTTTCTAATCCGAAAAAAAAATATTTATTTTTGGGGAAATATATAAACTATGCCAAGTATTAGATTACTAAAAAAAGAGATCAATAATGATATTGGTGAATTGATTGAAGAAATATATTTATGGGAATTATCCAATCCCAAAGGAGATTTAGTAAAAAGTGAAAAATTAATTGACGAAGCAATCAATGCTTTTGATAATTTAATGTTAAAAATTAACGCTGTAAAGGGAGGCGAAAAGAAAAAACAATTTAAAACTATTGAAAAAGAACGTCAAAAAATCATGTCATCATTGCTAAAGAAGTCAGCTGAACTCTAATTGGATATTTCATTTTTTCTTCTTCTTTCGAGAAAAAGCAAGAACTCCTTACCATACTTAGAATTTTTAACCTTTTGAGTCATTTTATTTGCAATTGAATCTAGTAAACTTAAATTTGCGTCAAATACTTGAGTCATTGCTAAATAAGGAGCTACATTCTCATTCGCATTTTGAGCAGCGAAATTAATAGTGTATAAGTATCTTCTTCTTAAAAGATTGTCAATCTTACTTTGAAGTGAATCAATAACTTTGTTTTTACCATCAGCCTGGGCTAAAAACTTTTTTTTCAATAACTCAAGATTTTGATCATTAAATTTTCTGTTATAAGTTTGGAATTCCTGCAATAGATCTTGGTTTTTTGAACCAGTTATATTTGCGCTACTTTCAAAAGTATTCAATAGTGTATTGATTTGAATTGTGTTTTTCTCTCCAAAAAATAAAATTCTGTCATTTAAACTATCTCCGTCTTCTTTGTCTAGGTAAAGATAAAATATTTCTGGTGTCTCAATTGGAGTTTTAAATTCAAAGTAGGGATTGCCATTTACACTAATTGAGTCTAAATTAACAAGGATAGTATCATTAATTTTTTGTAAATAGAGTGTACCCTTACGTAATCCTTTAATTGTTCCTTTAACAATCATTGTGTCATTAAAATATTTTTTAGAGTTATTATTTGTACAAAAAATAAAAATCAATAAAATTGAAACAATAGTTACAAATCTTAAACTTATCATTTTTATATATTTAACCAATAAGTGAATTTAAGATTAAAACTACGATTTCTAGGTAAAAAATTGTAAGTAGAAATATAATTATCAGTGTAAACTAAAAATAAATCTGAAAGGGGTGCGAATCTCCACTGCATTCTAGAATTTACACCTAGATTTTCCCCCTGGGAATTATATTGAACAAATGTGATCCATGTTAAAGTTTTTGTAAATGTAAAATCAATTTTAGGACTTATAAGCCATATATTCTTTGATGGATATGGATTTGGAAGGGCTATAGAGTTAAAATTAATTATCATACTCGCATTTAAAATTGGTTGTTTTCTCCACTTAACTTCATTTTCAAGTGTGAATTTGGTGCCATTATAAAATGTCCCATATGAAATTTTTGAATCAAAATTCAGACGCTTTCTTTGATCTGATCTATACGAGAATTCTACATCATCATAGCTATAACCGTTATTTGAAGGAAGTTTTGTTCCATTAGAGGAACGGGTAGGATCAAAATCTGAAGTTAAATAAATATAACGATTATTATATTCAAATGATAAACTGCTACTGTTAAGAAAACTTTTTCTTATTGTAGTTTTATATATTCTATCTGTCATTAAATAATCCCTGTTCTTATCATAAACAAAAATACCTGTTTGTGTAAAGCTATAACTGTTTACATCAGGATTTTTAGGATAGACTCGATAGGTGTATTCCGGGGTAATTTTCATAAAACCTGTTCTTCTGAAAAAACCTAAATCTGATCTAAAGTCCTCACCTCCGTGGATAAACCCAGTAGATATTCTATTTCTTAAAGTATTACGTTGTATTCTAGCTCCAATAATTTGATCGTCTCCTTCAAGTCCTTCTGTAAATGATTTATGATAAAAAGCACGTCCAACCCATTTACTGTCAGGTGAAGCCAAATTGTATTCAATTCCTGTCACACTGTTTTTTTTATCTTGTTTGTCGATGAAATAAAATTCTCCTGCTGTCCTTCTATCAATTAAAAAGAAGCTCATGTTGGAACGATCAAATACTTTTTGCCTTAGAGTAAAAACTGTATTAAGGTTTGAAGCTATTTGATTATTTAAATCCGAGTCAGTTAGCATATTTAAAAAACCAAGCCTTAGATTTGAATTTAATTTTCCGCTTAATCTTGCACCAGCAATAATTTTATTTTCTATAGTATTTCCATCTAAATCTTTGGCAACACCAATTCTTCTTGAGAAAAAAGGAATTACATCTCTATTTTCACCAAAATCTTTGAAAAGATCATCATTTTGAGTAAAAAATTGTCTCTTTTCAGGAAGCGAAATAGCAAATCTAGTTAAGTTAACAACTTGGTCGTCAACTTCAACTTGAGAAAAATCAGGGTTAAATGTTAAATCAAGATTCAATGCATTTCCAATAGGAATTTTTGCATCTACACCTTGAGAAATATTTGATTTAGATGTAGAATATATAAAATCTTTTTGAGCAGAGCTGCTTAAATATGGTATCAATGAGATTGGATTTCTCCCTTTTTCAAGTGGTGTTTCAAAAACCATTTTTCCCATAAAAGCTAAATTGCCAATTAATTGATTTTGTGGTATTTTGATCCAAGTACTTGATTCATTAATTTGTGTATTTCCTCTATAAATATTAAATCTCCAGAATTGTTGTGAATTGTCATAGAAAAATGAACTGAAAGGTATGCGAATTTCAGTGACAAAACTATTTTCATTTATTTGAGTTGCTACGTTCCATTTTGTGTCCCATGCATAATTTCTATCGGTACGAAAATTTTGATTACCCCCAGAAATTAGACCATCAGCTTTTAGTCCAATTGGGTTTGTAGCAAATGAAAATGCATTTGTGCCATCATTAAAAGTGTCAAATAGAAGTGTTATATAGTCTGTTGGATAAGTACTAAAATCTCTTTTTAAGTTAGGAGTATTAAAATTTTTACCGTTTGTATCAGATTCTACTAATATGAACAAATATTTATCATTTCTTATAAGTTTGAATCGGGTTTGTTTATTTGCTTGTAGACTATCAGTCGGCCTCCACATCCAGAAATCAGATTCCCATTTGCTTTTACTCCACTCAGTTTCATCACCAATTCCGTCAATATTTATTTCAGAATTAATTGTTCTAACCAAGTAGTTCTTAGAATCCAATTGTGCTTTGGTTAAACAGGAAATTAGAAAAATTATTAAATAAAAAATAAAGCCATTTTGACGCACCAAAAATTTTTTGAGAACGCAAAAATAGCGATCTTTAATAAGATTATAAAACCTTATAAAAGTTTAATAATAATATGAAGGTGATATTTATTTTCACACTAATTTATTATTCTAATTATTTAAATAATGATTGGGGTTCAACAGGACACAGAGTAGTAGGGGAAATAGCTGAACAAAATATTTCAGGTGATACCAGAAAAAAAATATTTGATCTTCTAAATGGAAATTCAATAGCTTATGTTTCAACATACGCAGATGAGATTAAGTCAGATCCTTCTTTTAAAAATTATAATTATTGGCATTACGCCAATTTAAAACTTGATCAAAAATATAAGACAAGTAAAAAAAATCCTAAAGGAGATGTTTATTTTGGAATAAAAAAAAGTATTGAGATATTAAATGATAATACTATCTCAAAAAAGGAAAAACAATTCTATTTAAAATTGCTAATTCACCTTATTGGCGATCTTCATCAACCATTACATTTGGGAAAAAAAGAAGATCGTGGAGGTAATGATATCAAAATTAAATGGTTTGATAAATTTTCAAATCTACACCGAGTTTGGGATAGCAATATGATAAATTATTCTAGATTAAGTTATTCAGAGTTGGCAAATAACTTGCCAGCAGTATCAGATAAGGTGAAAAAACAAATTACATCAGCGCCAATTGAAAAATGGTTTGAAGAAACTCATAATCTAACTAAAGATATTTATTACAAACTACCAACAGACAAAAACTTAGGATACAAATATTATCATGACAATTTTGATATTATTAGACTACAATTACTAAAAGCAGGGCTAAGACTAGCATATACTTTAGACCAAATTTTTAAATAATTTTTCTAAAAGTTAAATTAATCCTAGGACCAACTTTACGTGATGTTTTTGCAATTTGATGTAGCCAATATTTTTGGGTTTCTCCTTCCATAAATAATAAGCTTCCTGAAGTTAGCGGAATTTTCATTCTTAAATCTTTTTTATTTCTATGTTTAAGATGAAAAAATCGTTCTGCACCAAAACTTATTGAAGCGATGACAGGATTTTCACCTAATTCTTTCTCATTATCTGCATGCCAACCATTACTGTCTTTTCCGTCACGATATTGATTTAGTAGAACTGTGGTGAATTTTGAATCACTAACTTTTTGAATTCTATTTTGAATTTCAACTAACAAAGGCGTCATCTTTTTAGGGTACATTTTTATACCAGAATATGAATAAGGAATACTATTATTTGCATATAAAGCTGTAAGTCTTGGTTGCAAATAGGTTTTACCAAAAATCGTTATAGGGTCTTGTTTCCATTTTATCTGTTTTACAAGCAAATTGAAAAATGTTTCTGCTTCATTTTTTGAGAAAAAAGAATCAAAATATCTAAGTGATGCTCCAGGAAAACTTACTTGTTTTCCGTCAGAAGGAATATTAATATGATTTATCATGTAATTGTGAAATGTTAAATAAAAGCGCACTTAATAGGGCGGTAAAGTTTATTTAATAAGATCTACACTTCTTTGAATAAATTGTGTTAAGTCTTCACCTTTTAATAAGTTTTGCGATAGCTTTGCTAAATCCAATGCTTGTTTAATAAGTCGATCTTTTTTGTTTTTTGTTTTTGTATTGAGAATTTGACCAACCAATTCATGATTAGTATTTACTACTAAATTATACATGTCTGGCATATTTCCCATCATTCCACCTCCACCGGTTTGTTGCATTTCTTTCATTCGACGCATAAATTCTGGTTGAGTTAATACGAACGGGAGACTATTGCTATCTAGAGCTTCAAGCTGTACAGTGTATCCGCCTTCTTTAACTACCTCTTCAATAATTGGCTTTAATGTTTCCTTTTCCTTGTCACTTAATTTTGATACTGTAGCCTCTTCTTTTTTAATAAGATTTTCTAATGTGTCTCCATCTACTCTAGAAAAGGATATTTTTTCTTTACTACCCTCAAATTTTTGAATCAAATGACCAATAATAGGGGAATCTAAAAGTAGTATTTTATATCCTTTAGCTTTTGCTTGTTCGATATAACTATGCTGTGCTTCTTTATCAGAGGCGTAGAGTATAATTAATTTATCATCCTTATCAGTTTGGTGATCTTTTATTAATTCTTTTAGCTCTTCAAAAGTATGGTAATCCCCATCAGTGGATGGATATAAAGCAAATTTTTCAGCTTTTTCAAAAAATTTATCTTCACTTAACATACCGTATTCTATAACCACTTTAATATCATTCCATTTTTCTTCAAATGCTTTTCTGTCTTTTTTAAATAAGCTGTTTAATTTATCACCTACTTTTCTAGTAATGTAATTACTTATTTTTTTTACAGCTCCATCAGCTTGCAGATAACTTCTCGATACATTAAGTGGGATATCTGGAGAGTCAATTACACCTCTAAGAAGAGTCAAAAACTCAGGAACAATACCTTCAACATTATCTGTTACAAAAACTTGATTTTGATAAAGTTGTATTTTATCCTTTTGGATATTCAGATCATTATTTAGTCTAGGAAAATATAATATTCCTGTTAAATTAAAGGGATAATCAACGTTAAGATGAATATTAAATAGTGGCTCCTCAAATTGCATAGGATACAATTCTCTATAAAAAGATTTATAATCATCATCTTTTAATTCAGAAGGTTTTTTTGTCCACGCTGGATCAGGGTTATTTATAATATTGTCTACAGTGATTGTTTCAGGTTTAGCATCCTTTGCGGCATCTTTAGGAAGAGGAAGGGTTTCTTCTTTTGTTCCAAATTTTATT
This sequence comes from uncultured Bacteroidota bacterium, assembly GCA_902616905.1. Lineage (GTDB taxonomy): Bacteria > Bacteroidota > Bacteroidia > Flavobacteriales > Flavobacteriaceae > MS024-2A. Next base: position 1,835 of record CACMUP010000015.1, on the reverse strand, counting down.
GGAATCGGCATGAATTTATTATACTTCTGAAGGAGTTCTCTTATGCGATTTTCTTCAAGAAATTCTTTGGATTCTTTATCGATATGTAAAATGATTTCTGTCCCTCTAGATTTTTTATTGGATTTTTCTATTGAGTATTCAGGAGACCCATCACAAATCCAGTGGGCTGCTGGATCATTCTTATAAGATTTAGTAATTATTTCAACTTTTTCAGCAACCATAAAAGCAGAATAGAAACCAAGACCGAAGTGTCCTATTATACCACTTTCTTTTGCCGTGTCTTTGTATTGATCTAAAAATTCTTCAGCTCCCGAAAAGGCAACTTCATTTATATATTTTTGAACTTCTTCTTTGGTCATCCCGATACCTTGATCTATGATGTGAAGTTTTTTTGCTTTTTTATCTACTTTCACTTCAATTTGTAAATTTCCAAGGTCACCCTTAATTTCACCAAGGCTGCTAAGATGTTTTAATTTAGTTGTAGCATCAGTAGCATTAGATATTAATTCTCTTAAAAAGATCTCGTGATCACTGTACAAAAATTTTTTTATCAGAGGGAAAATATTTTCGACAGCGACATTAATTTTACCAGTACTCATATTTATTTTAAATTTTTTAATATTAATCAAAAAAAATACCATTCATACTTCTTGTGACAATATGACACTATATCTAATATAGATAATTCATTGTGTTAATTTGTTAAACACTTTAAATAATGTAAATTTCAACAATATTTAATTTATATGTACAATTCTAAAATAGTTGGATTAGGCAAATTTCTTCCAAGTAATGTTGTTACTAATAGCGATTTAGAGAAAATAATGAATACTTCTGACGAATGGATTCAGGAAAGGACAGGCATTAAAGAAAGAAGACACATTGAAAAAGGCAGTGATGAAAGTACTTCATCCATGGGAGTAAAAGCTTCAAAAATTGCCTTAGAACGATCTGGAATCGATTCTAAAGAAATTGATCTTATTCTTTTTGCAACGTTAAGTCCCGACTATTATTTTCCTGGTTCGGGAGTCTTAGTCCAAGAGAAATTAGGGATTCCTGATTGCCCTGCAATGGATATTAGAATGCAATGTTCAGGATTTGTTTATGCATTAGCAACTGCAGATCAATTTATTAAGTCTGGAAAGTATAAAAATATTTTGGTGATTGGATCAGAATATCACTCAGGGGGGCTAGATATGACAACAAGAGGGAGAAATATTTCAGTAATTTTTGGAGACGGCGCAGGTGCTGTTGTTCTTACTCGAACAACAAATAATGATGAAGGAATTTTACATTCTCAGTTACATTCGGAAGGGAAATATGCTAAAGAGCTTTCTTTAATTGGACCAAACACAGGTAGATGGGTTCCTGAAATCATGAAAAAAAATGATCCTAATGATGTGTCATACTTCCCATACATGAATGGGCAATTTGTTTTTAAAAATGCTATTATTCGTTTTTCTGAGGTTATTATGAAAGGACTTGAAAAAGCAAAATGGAAGCCAAGCGATATTGATATGTTAATACCCCATCAGGCAAATCTTCGAATTTCTCAATTCGTACAAAAGAAATTTGGACTTAGTGATAATCAGGTTTATAATAACATTCAGAGATATGGAAATACTACTGCTGCATCTATACCCATAGCCCTAACTGAGGCTTGGGAAGAAGGAAAGATAAATAATGGAAGCAAAGTTATTTTAGCAGCTTTCGGTAGTGGTTTTACTTGGGGTAGTATAACGATAAAATGGTAGAATATAAAACACTAATAATAGGAGCCTCTGTTAATCCTAATAGATACTCCTATAAAGTAGTATTAAAACTATTAGAGTCAG
>CACMUP010000014.1 GCA_902616905.1 uncultured Bacteroidota bacterium | reverse complement strand
CACAGTATTATATTTTTAGAAGAACCACAGCTGAGCAAGATGCTAATCCTAAAAATTATGATAAACTATGGGATGTTGTTTATAAAGCATTTAAAGGGAAAAGCAAAAAGCAAATAGAAAAAATGCTTGAATTTAAAGGAATCTTTAAAGATCGTAGGGAAAGACAATTCAAATGGGTATCCGCGACGGGCTGGTTAGGATTAGAGTGGGAGATAGGTGACAAGTGTAATTTTCATTTTATGACGCAGAAAAATGAAGATTTTGTCAATTATGAGGATCAATTATGGAAACCTGTTGCTCAAAAGCAAATACTTGACGGCTATAGAAAATTTTGGGGGCTAGGTGAGATAATATCAAAAGATGAAGGAGCCAAAAAATTGAAAACTGGATTTACTCATATTGCTTTTAATTTTATGACTGATAAAAAAGGGGAAAACACATTGGATATTGGAGATGACTTTCTTACGAGAAAATCCTGGGAAGGACTTCAGAATTCCAGAGAGATGCTTCCTTCAGAAGAATTGACCTTGCTTTATACTACTTTATAAATAATTTGTAAACTAAAGAGATTTTAAAAGGCCCCCGTCAATCGGAATATTAGTTCCTGTGATATAACTGGCTTGTTGGGAAGCTAAAAAGCAAACTAAATTTGCATATTCTTCTGGTTTTCCAAGCCTTTTCATAGGAACTGATTCTTCCATTGTCCTGCGCACATCTGACATGGGGATTTTCATTTTCTCTGCTTTTTTGGAATTTAATTGCTCAATACGTTCGGTATCAAAATATCCAGTAAGAATATTATTTACAGTCACATTATTTACTGCGACATCAACAGATAAACTTTTTGCCCAAGTAGTAAGTGCAGCTCTTATACTGTTAGATAGAACAAGGTAATTAAGGGGCTCTTTTACTGATATTGAGGCTACATTTATAATGCGTCCCCAATCATTATTTTGCATGTGCTGTATTGCAAGTGAAGATGATAAAACAGCACATTTAAAAAGCAAATCAAAAGCTACTTGATAGTCATCTATATTTTTTTCTACTGCTCCCCCTGCAGGAGGACCCTGAGTATTATTAACTAGAATATCAATTTTGTTTTTACTGAAAAAAGTGGATATGATTTTTGAAAAATTATTATAGTTAGAAAAGTCTACAACAAGGATTTTATGACTTTGTCCCTGTTTTTTATCAAGACTTTGAACTATTTTATTTAGTTTTTTTTCATCTCTTGCCATAAGGGTAACATTGGCGCCAGATGCAGCAAGTCTTTCTGATATGGCTTTTCCAATACCTTTGCTACTACCACCGACTAATGCGTTTTTTCCTTTTAAATCAATTCTCATAATTTATTTGTATTCTTCTCTTACAGGGCTAAAAACGTCCATTAGTGTACATGGGGTAATTGCTTTTCCTGAATGTGGGGAATTTGGTGGTATATATACAACATCACCTTCGTTATAAACTTTAGTTTTTCCTTCAAATGTAAATTCAAATTCACCACTTACTACATGCATAATTTGTTCATGTGGATGATGATGCTCTGGTACAACTGCATCTTTTTCAACTGTCCAAAAAGCCCAAGTAATGGTTTCACCATGGACCATTTTACCATGAAATCCAGGCATAATCTCTTTACTTTTTAATGTTTTTAGGTTCATAATTGTTTTTTAAAAGTGGTTTACATTTTTACATAGGCGTCTCCATCCAGAATAAATTCTGTGAAAGCTTTATTGAATCTTAACATTTCAATACTTGTTCTTGAATCAATTGATCTTTCTGTAAGATCCACCGATGGACATGTTAAATAGTTAGTAATAAACTTGTAGGTCTGTTGGTCTGCGAGAAAATCGAAAGTAAGATTTGACCAGTCAAATCCTCTTTCAGATCCAGTATAACAGGGATCGTCTTCATTTGAGACTGAAACTATTTCAGCCTCTCTTGTTACAGCTGTCCCTGTTCCATCACTATTAAATGTTATAATAATCGTTGCATACCAAAACTGCTCGTCATAGGAGTTTGCTAATCTAAATTGCCATTTACCAATAATAGGATCTTCAACTTCTTTTTTTGTGCAAGCAATTGTAGCTAATAGAAAGAAAATAACAGCTATTGTCTTTTTCACTAGTATTTTTTTTCAATATACAAATAAGGTGATAAAAGATGGTAAATCTAATAAAAGATTACCCCTTAAAGGTTACATGGCAATTGAACATTCTTGAGGTTTTATGAGTATGTATAGTAATAAAGGGAAGAAAATTTTTCTACTTATGATGGTATTAAAGCAACAAAAAAGCTAATTGAAAAATACTTATAAGTTTTTTTAATTTAAAAATTACAGGAAAATATAATTGGATTAAATTTGTTTATCTTTAGGTAGTTTAAATTATAATCATTAAATGAATCTGATTATTTATTTTTTAGCTTTTAACAGTTTTATAATTGATAACTTTTCAAATAAAGAGTTACGATATGATAAAATTATAGAAGAAGAATTCGTCTATCTATGTAACAAACCAGGAGAAAAATGTTATTATACTATTCCATGTAAAATCCTTAGAGATAGCTGTAATGATGTAAATGGCAAAATATTTAAAGTACCGTTAAGTAGGGCTGTCCAAATGAAAAGAGAAAAATGTGAATGTCAAGAAGGAATCGGTAATTAATTTAATCATTCAATTTCATCACTACCCCCAGTATCAGTGCTTGAATTAAATCTAAAGCGTATAGAAATTTCATGCGTTTTTACATTTAAACCCGAAAGGCCAGACAATGTTGATGCTTCATAAGAATATCCAAAATCTAAAAACTTTTTAATGGAGACATATGATATAATACCTAGTGAATTAGTCGTTCTGTATGAAGCTCCAATATCAAAAAGATTTTTGTAGCTTAATAATGTCAAAAAATCTGCAGTAGTATTAAAGTTGCTAACTGATCTAACCAAAATGCTAGGTTTCAAATCAAAGCTATCATTAATTTTAAAAATAACTCCACTAGCAAAATAAGTGTGAACTTGATCTGTACTTGTTATGGTAAAGTTGAGTGTGTCACCAGAATTAAATAGCCTTGGAATTGAGAAACTAAACCAAAAAGAGGGGGTTTGTAAATATGTTCCAATACCTAGGTTTGGATTAAATCTTGCAAATGAGCTTTGGGCAGGATCTGGAGCAGAATTCAAAGTTGTTAATCCAATAAGATTTGCTTTATAAAAAGTTGCTCCACCCTTCAACCCTAAATAGAGTAATGAATTTTCAGATAAGTTGAGTTTATAGGAAAAATCTAAATATGAAGCGGTATTTTTTTCAACAAAATAATTATTAGACATAATTGATATACCAAGGCCAACATTTTTTTTTCTTTTTGATGAAAAAGTTAAAACTTGTGTTTTAGGGGAATTTTCAATTGAGGCCCATTGGTTTCTTGATGTTAAAGCCACTAAATTATCAGCATCTGCTCCAGCAAATGATGGATTAATTAGGCTCATCTGAAATCTGAAATTTGTTAAAAAAGATTCTTGCTGGGAAAAGTTTAGATTCGAAATAAAAAATATAAGAATAAAAATCTGTTTCATTCAATTATCTGGTTATATAAATCCATCCTTGATAATCCGTTGTACCGTTTGAGTCCGCATCTACACGATAAAGATAACTACCTTGCGGAAGAGGATTTCCACCATTTAAATTTCCTTGCCAACTATTATTGTATTCTTTGTCATTAAAAACTAAATTACCAGCATTGTCATATACCCATACTTCATTTTTAGGGTATCTATGGATTTCTCCTATTTTGAAGAAATCATTTATACCATCTCCATTTGGAGAGAAAAATTCTTGGAATTTTAAGCCTATGTGATTTTCATCGTCTATAAACTCTTGATTGGGATTAAACAAATCAGGGGCATTATCAAAATTATTTGATACACCGTCTCCATCACGATCGAAATCTATTATATCCGGAACAAAATCTCCATCTAAATCTGCTGGAAAATCAAATGGATCTAATGGGTTAGAACCCATTGATTCTTCATCAAAGTCCGAGTATCCATCATTATCGCTATCAAGATCTTCATTATTTCCAATGCCGTCATTATCAGTATCTAACCATTCGTATGGATTAAATGGAAATACATCTATGTCATCATTATAGCCATCATTATCATCATCAGGGTCACTATTATCTCCAATTCCATCTCTATCAAAATCAGAGGTTTCATTTGGATCATTTGGGAACATATCCTGAATTATATAATCTTCTTCCCAATTAACATATATGTCAGGAGTGCCATCGTTGTCATCGTCAATATCCAAATTATCACCTATACCGTCATTATCTGCATCAATCCATTCTTTAGGATCTCTTGGAAACTGATCATTTTCGTTTAGATAGCCATCATTGTCCATATCTCCGTCATAGAAGTCTAAAATTCCGTCACTATCGATATCAGTAGGATAGCTCCTAAAATCATACCTGTCTGTACCCATTAGTATTTCGTCTGCATCTACAAATCCATCACCATCCGAATCAATAAATCTCTCATTATAAAAAGAATTAGAATTATCTTGTTGCTCTTGAATTTGTAAATTTCCGTCTTCATCGACTAAAATTTCAAATTGTTTTTCTAAAATTAACCCCTCCCAATCCGTTGCTCTAATAATTACTTGATATGGAACCTTTGCTTTTCCAGAAGATGAATTATAATATAGTTTTTGATTCTTAATTGTAAATTTCTCTTTATTAGGAGAATTATCAGGTATTGATACAGTTAGTATATCGTCCTGATCAGGGTCTGTTACTGTTATAGATGATATAAATTGTTCTCCCTTTCTGGATAGTTTATTTGTTATATCTGATAATATTATGTTTGATGGTTTTTCGTTTACATCTACTACATTAAAAGAATAGGGTGTTTCTTGAGTCATCAAATTAGCAGTTTCACCAATTGCAGATTTTCCCTTATATCCTGTTTTTGATTTTTTAATTTTCCATTTACCAACATTTTTCCTTGTTGTATTAAAACTAAAAGATTTTGAATTTAGATCAGTAGATTTTTGTATAGTTCCTTGACTTACTTTTTTCTTTCCAGTATTATTTGAAAATTCAAAATTGTATACTGTTTCAAGGTAATTGACAAATTGCTCTGTCGCGATAATATACTCACCACCATTAAGTGTTTCAATTGTCCCTTGAGATTCATTTAGATTTGTAGCCCAGATAATGTCATCTCCTTTCACTTTTCCTAAAGCTCCTAATTGACCGAATTTTCTGTAGCCCCATCCATAGGGGATATCATTTTGATCTAATGCAACTTGAAATCTAAATCCGCCAAGGTTTGATTTCCAATTTATTTGACCCTTTACAAGTGTTGGTATATTTTTATCTGAATAATCTCCAACAGCAAGTGTGCCTAAATCATTATCACCCCAAGCATACATCTTATTATTGGAAGTGATGGCAAAACTAACTTCGGCCGATGCATCAACATCTCTGAAAGTTTGTGTAACATTATTAGTTATTACTGGAGCTAATTTAGTAGGTGCACCTTTAATTTCCCATATACCAACATTATTTCCTAAACCTAATTGATTTTGATTATTTCTTCCCCAGCTGTAAAGCTCTCCAGAATCTGACAATCCTATAACATGCTCGTAACCCATAGATATTTGTTTCCAATTATTATTAGAATCAAATATTTCAACCAAATTACTTACAAAATTTGGATTGCAGTCCACATTTAATCTTGCTTGTAATGGACTATTTGAAATAGAACTCGATGAGGTATTTGAATTTTGTACATCAACATTGACAAAGAATGAATTATTCCAAATATTTTCAATTAAAATTGAATTGGTATTAGAAACTGTTAGACTATATGCCGATGCATCAATTTTATTTGAAGTTTCTATCGCATTTTTTAGATTGGCAATAGCATCAGTGAGATTACTTCCTGATGATTCAATTCGGGATCCACTTAAGTTCACTGTATATGTTGAAGTTCCAGAAATATTTTTAACTGTATCAAAAAACCTCACAGATCCATTGAAATTATTTGACTTGTTAACAATTGAAAAAGAAAATTTATTTTGTGTAAATGATTTAGATTTAAAATGTAAAGTTGAACTTCCCGTATTTGTTGGTGTAACAGTTAGAGTTAAAGCATTTGCTAATGTTGTATTTGCATTGAAAAGAGAAGTTATACTTGAAACGAAACTAGAGGAATTAGCAACATTTGGAACAGTTAAGTTTACATCATTTATTTTAAGAGTTATTGTTGCATTGCCTGTTATCTGACTAACTTCATAGACTGTCTCCTGGTATTGGTTAGGATGAGTAATAGTGATTTTTTCAATTTGATTTTTTGGTTTAGGACATGGATCTTCAGTTAACACTTTATTCCAGTTTGCTCCTGCACCCCAAATCGAACCATTATTTTTTTCAATTAAAATATTAAGTTCACTACCTATAAAGTCATGAAATCTTTTCCAATCATTAAATCTACCTATTTTTCTAGGAGAACTTAATGGGAACCACGATCCAGTATAAAAGTTTGCACCTGCACCCCAGAGTTCCCCATTATTTTTAATGTAAACAAAGCCACCATTAACCGGAGAAAAATCTTTCATTTCACTTTTATTTATTCCTACAACTTGTGTAGGGGTTGAAACAAATTCACTTTTAAAACCAAGGCCTAAATCAAAGTTTTTATTTTTACCCCAAGCCCAAAGTGTTCCATCAGTTTTGAAAGCATAAACATGTTCTGATATTGCATAGACCTCTGACCAGCCAGAAACATCTATCTTTTTTGCTTCGTAATTCTCTGCTTTTGTATCTCTGGTTCCTCTTCCTAACTGTGCGTATAAATTATCTCCATAGGCCCATATTTCACTTTGATCTGTAATTATTTGAGTTTCTGTTTGGGTGACTTTAACCTCTTTGATATTTCCAGTTATATCATCCCAGTCTAATTGTTTTGGAGTGTTATCGTTAGTTGCACCAGTTCCTAATTGTCCTTGGTCATTAGAGCCAATCATTCTCATTTTACCATCTTTATTTATAATACCCGCTTGTTGATCTCCAGCTGTAATCTGAACTATTTCTCCTAAATAAATATTTGGTTTAGAGAATGTTTCATATGTTGTTGGTTTACCTTTTCCAAGCTGACTACTTAAATTCCTACCCCAACTGTAAAAAGTACCATCCGTTGAGTACCCTATCCCGAACTTGTATCCCAAAGCAATATCCTTCCATTTTTCATTTGGCCTAACTTTGGTAGGTGAAGAAATTACAAATCCGTACTCCTCACCATTTTGCCATGCTTTGAGTGATTTGTTGTCATGAACTGGAAGAGCACCGTAATTGACACCCCAAACATATAATTCGTTACTGGTATTTATTGCAGCATAAGATGCTCCAGATTGTCCCAAATTCCAAGTGCTAATTTTTTCCCAATTTGACTGACTTCCTATTTGAGTTAAACTAAAAATATTGTTAAGTTGATTTTGATTTTGAATTCTTGAATCATAAGGTGTTACATCGTATGGATCAAGCACTCCATCACCATCAGTATCTTTATTCATTATATCAGTTCCATAATAACGTTCCCACCAGTTTAAAAGTTTATCTCCATCAATATCTACATCAACATTGTCAGCAATGAAGTCTAGGTCAAAGTCTTGATTACCTCTTGCATCGTATATTGCCATATCCCAACCATCGTCATTTCCATCATTATCAGAATCTCGATCTAAATGGTTCGGTGTTCCATCACCATCAATGTCGTTGAAATTAACTACTTCATTGTGATCTGGAGTCCCGTTGTTATTTGAATCAAGATCATATTGAATATGGGTTCTACCACTACCATCCCAAAAAACACCTGGCCATATATTACCATCCCATCCGTATCCTGGTCTCCACATTCCCTTAGTGCCTCTATAAAGTTCTCTTTTTTTCTGATTGCTTACGGAATTATAGTTATTCTGATATAATTGTTTTATAGCATTTTCTAGATTATCAGGTACTCCGTCCCAATCCTCATCATTAGGAAGTGATGTGTCATGATCATATATCAAAGGATTAAAATTCCACAAATTCAGATCTTTGCCTAATTTTTCAATAAAGTCACTTAACCTATCATTATCATCATTATCATCTTTATTATTTCCATCACCGTCGTTATCTGAATCTAACCATTCACTTTCATCTAGAGGGAAATGATCTGCTCCGTCTTTATATCCGTCACCATCAGTATCAGGTTTTGATGTTGATGTACCCACAATTGCTTCGTAAGAATCAGACATAAAATCTTGATCTTGGTCTTTAGCTGGTTTTTTGGATGCGTCTAAAGGATCAGTCTTGTTAAATGCTTCGTCAAGGTCAGAAAATCCATCACCGTCATCGTCACTATCAGTATTATTGCCAATTCCGTCTTGGTCCGTGTCAAGCCACTCTTCGTGCCATACAGGAAAAGCGTCAACACCGTCATTATAACCATCGTAGTCAGAATCAGGTTGATATCTATCCGTGACACCATTATCTTCATCGGCATTTGAGATACCATCACCATCTACATCTGGATCAACATAGGTGGTTTTATCTGGGCCACCCCATATGTCCGGATTAAACCATCCGTCACCGTTAGTGTCAACTATTGTAAAATCTGGAATTCCATCACCATCTGAATCTACAAAAGAATTAGGATCTAAAGGCATTTGATCCCAATCATCACCCTCTCCGTCTCCATCAGAATCCCAGTACAAAGGATTTGTTCCTCTAGCTATCTCCACTTTATCAGGCACACCATCGTTATCATCATCTGTATCTTCATTGTCTCCTATGTCGTCATAATCAGAATCATACCATTCGTCCTTGTTATCAGGAAACTTATCCTTATTAAACCAAGACCTAAAACTTGTTTGTGCTTTAATCGCCTCTGCTCCGTCACGACCCCATATTTCAAAATGAATATTTGGCCTCCTGTCAGTACCCTTTATAATAAGTGTAGTGCCTGAGGCAACAGCTGAAATCTGCTCAACTCCAGGTGTATACTGTCCATTGTTGCAACAAGCCCTATATTCAACAGAGTTATTCTGATTAACCTTATTTGCTAATTGGCTCATCAGAGAAATTAGTGATATAGATGAGGATGTTGTAACACTTAATTCAATACGACTCTTAGCATCGTTATTCCAATTATGACTATTCCAGCCATACATACCAATATAATATTTTGATCCAGGTATAGTCATTGTGGTGGTACCTGTATATTTGATAGTTTCTTGCCAGTTACCTAGATTATCTGTTCTTTTAAATCCGATACCCATATCACCATCTGAATAACCGTCTCCATCTGAATCAATATTATTTGTATTTAGGCCTAAAGCAATTTCTCGTAAGTCAGGTAATCCATCATTATCGTCGTCATCATCGTCATTTTCATCTCCTCTGAAATCACCATCAAAATCAACTGATTCTCTGTCATTCCACGGTATACCGTCTTTGTCGTCATTTACTCCATCTGAATCTGTATCAACCATGTATGGATTTGATTTAGAGTGAAGATAGAAACCAGAACCAGAATGTTGCGGTTCTTTTGGAGTTAATTCATAAACATTTGTAAGTCCGTCTCCGTCTATATCGGGATCAGAATTGTCTCCGATACCGTCGCCATCAGTATCCCAAAATTCATTTGGATTATTTGGGAATGCGTCAATTAGTAATTTTCCTTTTAAGCTACTTTGAGTTCTTCCTTCGCCATAAAAATACCAACTACAGCACGTTTCAGGATCTCTTTCTTTGAATAGATTACTCTCCCAATCCCAATCTATATCAGTTAAAATTAACTTTGATCCGCTGACAACAGTTTTAAATTTATCTAAATCGAAACTTTTATATGGATCACTACCTGAAATAATCAATTTAGTTCCCGACACAACAGAAGATATAGGTTCATTATATGTCTTTCCATTTTCAATGTATTGTACATTTCCAGTGTTGTTTAACTGAAGATTAAAATATTGAAGAATTTCGCTTGCTGTTGAAGTTGAGCTAACTGTGTATGAAAGTTCAACTCTATTATTATAATTATTATGCCCCCTTAAAATTAATTTATATTCATCACCAAATTGTGGTTTTGCAGTTAATGACTTAATATCAACTTTTAATTTCCAATTTGAGTTTCGATTTTCTCCTGGATATTGCCAACCGTCACTAATTCCATCATCGTCAGAGTCCCAATCATTTGGATCAGTTCCTATTATTCTTTCATATTGATCAGAATATCCGTCTCTATCTGAATCTGCTCCTCCATCATCATTAGTATAAATTAAGGGATTTGGGTCATCAAAGTCAAGGAAGTTGTCACCATCTTTGTTATCATCTAGAATGTTAGCTATTCCGTCACCGTCGGTATCAAAATGATCTCGTTTGTCGAATGTCGCTTGGTCAAGAGAATTACTATAACCATCCCCGTCAATATCATTATCACTATTATCTCCTATTCCATCTCCATCAGTGTCCCAAAATTCATTTGGGTTTGTTGGAAAAGCATCCATTAAAAAAAGTGGACCATTGGTGCTAATGCCGTTAAAGTTAAATGTAGTACAACAATTATTTTGCAAATTTCCTCTCTGCTTATAAACCTGTGATTTCCACTGATGTGAATCATGATCATTTCCTGCTAGTACAATTATACCATTATCTATAACTGTCTTAAATGCTTCATAATGGAAATTTCGATTTTGATCATTAAGAGCAATTATAAGTCTGTTATTCGATACACTTGCGGTGAATGTTTCTTGCTGATTCCCGTCATGAAGAACCCTGCCTTTCTTGTTTAGCTCTGTTTTAAAATAATTAAGTAGCTGGGAACCATTTATTGTAGAAGTAACATTATATGAAATTTCTATTCGGTCTTCCCACCTTTGGTTATGTCCTTCCAATGTGATTTTATATAATGAAGGACTTACAGATGCACTAGCACTTGGAATTTCAATATAAATCTTTTCATTTTGACCTCCCACTTCGTTGGGATAATATCTGCCATCACTAATCCCATCATCGTCAGAGTCCCAATCATTTGGATTCGATCCTATTGAAGTTTCGTAAGCGTTACTTAATCCGTCCCTGTCATTATCTCCACTTGGTCGAGAACTACTTAATAATGGGTTAGTGCTATTATATAATTCGTCTACATCAAACCATCCGTCATTATCGTCATCTGGATCGATATTATTAGGATATCCATCACCGTCAGTATCATTGGTTTGAGTGCTATTATATGGTAAAGGATCTTGAGAATTTAAAATTCCATCTCCATCTATATCAGTATCGGATTTGTCACCTGTACCATCTCCATCAGTATCCCAAAATTCATTGGGATTCGTAGGAAATGCATCTATTAATAATTTAAATTCTGGATCATTGTTAGATCTATATTTATTAGATCCAAATCTATAGCTGCCACCTCCACAAATGTTTTGAAGATTTGATCCAGTAGGAGGATTATCGTAAATGTAAGATTTAAACCAGTGAGAGTCATGGTTATGATCAACTAAGTGTATTGTGTTATTTGGCCCTATTACTGTATTAAATGCGACAAAATAGAAGTTTCTTTCATTGTCACCTAATTCAATAATCAATAGGTTATCGCTAACGGTGGCAGTAAAACTTTCTGTTTTGTTTGTGTCATGTGTAATTTGCCCGATTTGATTTAATCGTGTCTTGAAGAAATTTAATAATTGAGCGCCATTAATTGTTGTAGAAACATTATATGAAATTTCAACTCTGTCGTTATGGGACATGCCATTAGGATATATAGTAATATAGTAGGTGTTGTGACTAACAGTAGCATTAGCACTTGGAATCTCAATAAAGACTTTATGATTTCTATTATTTTGATTGCATGGTGTTGGATATTTCCATCCGTCACTAATTCCGTCTCCATCAGTATCCCAATTTTTTGGATCTGTGTTATTGGCTAATTCATATCGATCAGAAACACCGTCACCATCTTGATCTCTAAATGTAGATCCTGGATAGCTTTCTTTATCTAAAGGATCTGTTCCAACTGCAATTTCATCAACATCTAAATACAAATCACCATCGTCATCAAGATCTTTATTGTTTCCTACAAAATCAAATCTTCTTCTATCACCAGTAGTTTCTTCCACCCATCCATCGTTATCATAGTCTTCTCCATAAACGCCATCATTATCATCATCTGTAAGGTAGCCATTTGCAATAGTTGGTTTATCTGTGTTTTTTTGTTCAGTTGCATCAAAAGGAAAGTCGTCTTGCGTATCTATTGTTCCATCATTATCATCATCAGTATCAGCATTATCACCAGTGCCATCTCCATCATAGTCAGCCCATTCAGATGCGTTGGTTGGAAATTTGTCCTCTTTCCACTGACTTGGATAGAATTGCCATTGATTATTATTGTTTGAATTCTGAGCCCAATATCCGTCACATTCTCTCCAATTGTCTGTCCACCAAGAATTTCCTGAAACTGGATCTGTATAAAATATTTCCTTATTTCTATCACAAGGGGCGTCATAATATCCATCACCATCAGAATCTTTAGAATTTGGATTCATACCTCTTTCTATCTCAAAACTGTCAGCCAACCCATCTCCATCAGTATCTTTTGATTTAGTGGCGTCTAATGGGAATAAATCATCTTTATCGTTTACACCGTCACCATCAGTATCTGCTTTTTTAGGGTCAGTTCCCAATCTGTTTTCTTCAATCCAATTTTCGAGTTTATCTTTGTCTTCATCCCATGAAAGTGATGGGTCCAAAGGCCATGAATCCCAACCATCTCCAGCACTATCACCATCAGAATCCCAGTTAAATGGATCAGTTCCTAGAGATTTTTCAATTATATCGGGAAGCATATCACCATCTTTATCTGAAGGTTGGCTTTCCCAATTTTCTGGATCCGTTCCAGAAGCTTTCTCGTCTTGATCAGAAAAACCGTCATTGTCGTCATCATCATCAATTTCATTAGCAATTCCGTCGCGATCTGAATCGGCTGAATAGGAACTATTATTTGGGAACTCATCTCTAGGCTTTAGATTTTGACAAGCAGGACTAATGCCTTCCCACTCCTCCCACGAAACCCAACCATTTCCGTCACAGTCATATTTTATATCCCAAAATCTCCAAAAATAAAGCCACTGATCACACCTTTCCCATCCTAATGAACAATCTAAATTATCTGCTGCTTGTCTAAAAGTATCAAACTTAGATGCTGCTATAGCATCAAGATATCCATCTCCATCGCTATCAGAATTATTTGGATTTGTTCCATTTATAATTTCTAATGCATCAGGTAATCCATCGTTATCACTATCTTTTTGATAATAGAAAGTTCTGGGATATTTATCGTCTTTATCCTCTATTCCGTCTCCATCAGTATCTAAAACGCAGGGATCTGCATTTCTTTGCCATTCTTCTTCGTCACTAACACCGTCTTTATCGCAATCCCATCTTTTACTGTTGTCAGATGGATCCGCATCTTCACCGTCGGGAACTCCATCTCCGTCACTATCCCAGTTATCATCGTTAGGATCCAATTCATCTGGTAACCCGTCAAAATCAGCATCTCTTGAATAATTAGGATTTAGAGGAAGTTGATCTTCAGCATCCATTACACCATCTCCGTCACTATCAGGATTATTTTTATTAGTACCAACCTGATCTTCGATTTTATTTGGGAACCCGTCATCATCATTGTCATATTGGAATGCTGGGTCCCATTCAAAGGCATCGTCAACATCTGGAACTCCGTCATTGTCACGATCTAAAGTTGATGCATTTGCGGATGTTGGAATTGTCATTCCTAATTCATGAAGAGTTCCGTCATCAGCAAGAGCAATAATTGCATCTCCAACTTTTACATCTTTCCATTTCTTTCCATTACCAACCTGGACATAATTTTTAGTCATTAATCCCTCAATAACTCCCCAAACATATAGTTCTCCATTTTCTGTAATTCCCGCTACTGTAGTGTCGAATATTTCACTTAGATTATTTAGATTAGGAATTTTAGGAGTTTTATAATTATTTGAAATAGCTATTTTATCCCATCTTTTTAGAGAATCAATTATGGTTGGAAAATCATTTAAGATTTCTTCGCCAGCGATTAATTCTCCAAAAGCATAACTTAATGGAAGTATATTACCATCTGGATTATCAATTAAATGCTGGCTGTTTTGGAGGTGACTGGTGTGTAGTTGTTTATTTAAGTTTACATTTCCATTGCTATCACCCCAATAATATAGGCGTTTAGTATTTTTTTCTATACCAAGAGCAGCAGTTTTTGAAACTGCAAAGTCATGAAATAATAACTGATTACTAGCATCAACTAGGTTTGTAATAAAGTAATTATAAATTTTTTGATCATCTTCCCAAGTAATTTCACCATCATTTGGATTTGTTCCAAGAACAGCTTCAAATGCGTCTGAAAAACCATCACCATCTGAATCTGTTGGTACACTATTTTTGTTGTTTTTATCAGATTGTGAGTTGAGATCTTCATCTACATCAAAATAGCCGTCTCCATCTTTATCAAAATCTTTCGGCTCAGGGGGCATAATTACTTGCAAGGGCTCATAAACTACTTCGGATTGACTTGCTGGATTAACAACTAATTTTTTGGCATTTCTACCCCATGCCCATAAAGTTCCATCAGATTTAAGACCTAATGTTGTTTTATAATAAGTTTGAACTTTTTGCCATGTTCCATCTGTGTCTTCATATTTTATGTATCCAATGGTATCTCCAGGAATAATTCCCTCTTCAGGAATTTCAAATAATTGGTATGGTAAAACATCAAATCCACTTGGTGTTGTAAATTGTATTTCATTAGTTTCGAAAGTTCCTAAGTCGGATTCAACAGTCCATTTGTAATTATACTTAGTATTAGGTGAGAGGTCCTCTTTTTTAAAATAATATGTTTTTAAATTATAGTCTTCATTAGGAGAAACAGTTCCAACATTATAGCTTGTCATTGAGCTTGTATTGGATCCAAATGCAATTTTTATTGTACCATTGAATCTTTCATTTCTACCTTTATTTATTTCAAGACCAAGCTCTACTCTTTTTGATCTAATTTGAGTATTTACAAAATCTACATTAAGATTTATCTGCTGAGAAAATCCATCTAGACTTATAAGTAAAGCTCCAAAAAAAACTAATATATATTTTTTAAAATTTTTGATATCTAATCAATTTTGATTTATAAAAACTTCATCTTTTTCTACAAACATAACTTGCCTTTTAATCGTTAAAGGATCCTTTACTAAGGGACCTTTTGAAATTTTACTTTTTGAAATAGGAGACTTTGATGTTCCATTAATAATATCTATTACTTTAGATAGCATTGGCTCATCTTTTTTCCCTAAAACACCCATATTTTGAAGGTCTTCCTCGATAAAAAAATCTGGAAAAAGACCGTCAGCATAGTCAGCAAAACCATCGTTATTAGCAATTTTCAAAACAATGGGCTGCATAGCATAGGTGTGATCGGGATTTTTTGTTTGTTCATCATCAATGTAATCGTAAACGGTGATAGATCCTACATTTTTTCCTACAGTCTTTTCTCCAATTTGAATAACGTTTATATATGAAGACAGGCCATTTATTAATAACTCGCTAGCAGAAGCTGATTCGGAAGTTGTAATTATAAAAACACGATTTAGATTTAACGAATTTATTTCTTGACCATCTTCTAATACTGCTCGAAATCTATTTATTAGCGTTTCTTTTCCAAAATTATTTCTTAAATAAGGTAATAGTTTATTATTCCATTGTTCTTCAGCAAATATTTCATTTGTAAATTGCCCAGTTATCATGCTTGCCAATTCAACACAATTTTTTATCGAACCACCTCCATTATATCTAAGATCAATTACCATTTCTGAAACACCTTCATTTTTAAAGTTCTCGAAAACTTGATTTAATTCATGACTTTTTTTAGAAACAAATTGATTATACATCAGATAACCAATTTTTTTATTTCCATATTGTCCTATTTTATCAAGATTAATTATATCACTGATTTGAATTGGATTTATTTCAAAATTTTCCTCTTTAGTCAGTTCGACATTAATACCAGTGTTAAAAATGACACCGTTTCTAGCTGCAGCCATGTTTAATGTATAATTCATATTACTTCCAAAAAGTAATGATCGATAATTGCTAGCAGTTAGAACAGTTCCATTAACTCCGGTAAATAAATCCCCTCTTTTAATATTTTTTTCCTCTGCGTTAGACCCTTTGAGAATATATTTTACAAACCCGATCAATTCATTACAATTTTTACATGCGTACAACAGGCCAAATTCTACACCATTGGAAGATATTATTCCTTGAAGTGTATTCTCTAGAACGCGATAGTCGTCTTCAATCCAACTAAAACGATCATCAACATGTTTTAAAGATTCGAAGAATTCTATGGGTTGTGAATTTTCACTTATATACTTTGCATAATTTTCTTCATCTTTTAGTTTTTCATCAGAGAGTTCTTCAACTCTATCTTGCCAATAATAATATTCATTGAGGCCTTTCCAAATAAAGTCACTGATCTCTAGCTCTCCGTCAAGATTAATAATGAAATTATTTATTCCATTTCTTGAAACTGGAACTACATTATTGGTTATTTCATTTTCACACCCAAGTAAAAAGATAAATGAAACTGATATCAATAAGATAGTAGATT
Source organism: uncultured Bacteroidota bacterium (assembly GCA_902616905.1). Lineage (GTDB taxonomy): Bacteria > Bacteroidota > Bacteroidia > Flavobacteriales > Flavobacteriaceae > MS024-2A. Next base: position 20,891 of record CACMUP010000014.1, on the reverse strand, counting down.
TTTTATAGTTTAAATAAATCATTTATATGGTCTAATTATAAAATTATGAAAAAACTCTTTTAAAAGAGTATAATGAAAGGATTTTATTAGTATTTATAAATCTTAGATCTTAAGAAAAACTTTGTGTAATTTTAATGGTTTGGGGATTTGAAGTGGGGATAAATGTATATGTCAGGAATTACATGTGTTTCTGAAGTTAAAATCAATTCATCATTTGGGGCATTTATCTTTTAAATTCCAGACTCATGTTTTCAGAATTTTTTAAAGTAAAGTTTAATTCAAAGAAGTCCATTGAAAAAGTTGTTGGTATTGCAAATAAAAATGCAGAGTTATCTAAAGAGTGTATCAAAACCGAAATGAATTAATTAAAATTATTCTACTTCTACGATTAATTCAATTTCAACAGCAATCCCAATCGGGAGTGAAGCCACGCCGACAGCTGACCTAGCGTGCTTTCCTCGTTCACCAAAAACCTCAACCATTAAATCAGAGAAACCGTTTATTACTTTTGGCTGATCAGTAAAATCAGGGCTGGAATTTACCATTCCCAATACTTTTACAATTTTTTTGACTTTGTTCAAATTTCCAAGTTCAGATTTTAATGTAGCTAAATGATTTATGCCTGTGATTCTTGCAGCCTGATAACCTTCATCTATAGACAGATCTTTACCAACTTTACCAATGATATACTCTCCATTAATTTTCTTAGGACCGCTTCCTGATAAAAATAAAAGATTTCCAGTTCTTACAGCTTTAACATAATTTGCAACAGGGTTTGAAACTTCAGGTAATGAAATTCCTTTTTTTTTAATTGTTCTTCAGGGTTATATAATTTATTATTGTTTGAATTTTCAGGTTCTGTTTGCATTTGTTTACAAGACGCAAAAAAAATAACAAGCAGAAAAAAATAAAAATTTTTCATATCATAAATTTAACTTTCTAATGCGTCTTTACAATAGGCAACACATTTTTTTAATTCATTTATTATATTAGAGTTTTTTGGTGTTCGATATTCATATTCAATAGTTGCAGGGAAAGAATATTTTTTATCTCTCATAAGCTGTAATATTTCTTTAATTGGGGTATCTCCCATTCCAAAAGGCATATTATCTTGACCATTTTCTAGATTTTTACGATCCTTAGTGTGCATGCTACTAATTTTTGAATTCATTTTTTCAATAAATTCAAATATATCTTTATTCCCCGCTGCTATGTAGTGTCCTAAATCAAGATTCATAGCATTTTGGCTTGATTGTTCTAGTGCAGTATCCCACCATTTTGAGTGCTGTTGAGTATGACCATGATATGCTACTTTTATCCCATTTTTTTCAGCAAGTTTTCCTAGTCTTAATGTATGAGATGGGTCTTCTGGAAGCTCCAATGTTACATGGCTTGCTCCTAATACTTTACCTGCTTTCATAGCGTAATTTATATTTTCATCTGAATTACCTTTTCTTAAGAGATAGTCTGGTTTAAATCCATAAATTTCTACTCCAGCATCATTATACATTTTTCTGAGCTTTTTAAAATCTTCTGGATTTCTGTTTTTCTCCCATTTTTTTACTTCATTTTCATATGATGCTGTTTGAAGCTTTAAATCTTCTAATTGTTTTTTCTGTTTTCTATCTAAATCTTTTTTCCTTTCCAAACGTAATAACCTATAATATGTTCTTCTATCAATTTTATTTGTGGGTTTCCCAATATAAGATTCGGCAACACTACCCATAAGTTCAATAGCACTAATCCCACAGTCCAAAATATATTGTAAAGTTGCTTCAGCACTTTGATCATCCATTTCTCGAAAGGAATAGGTAATTATCCCTAATTGGACCCCATTAAATTTTGAATTAGGTTTTAATAGATTTGGAATATAGGCTGGGGTTCCCCATATTTTATTGCCGCATAAACCAATACCCGCAGTTAAGGAGGTGACATTTTTAATAAAAGACCTTCTAGTAAAATTTATTTTCTTTGATTTCATATAACTTGATGTATTATTCAGTTTGTTTAGATTAAAAATAGATATTTTTCATTTAAAATCTATATTATCATACAATAATGGTTTACTAGCAAAGTAACTTTTTCATTATATTTAATTAAAATAGCTTACTAAATTGGTTATTAAAAATCAAGTAATAATGAGTTTACTTTTTTAGACAATTATGTATTATATAGGTTACGATATAGGCAGCTCCTCGATAAAAATTGCTTTGTTAAATGCAAAAAAAAATAAAGAGGTTGCAGTAATCAATGAGCCTAAAGGCGAAATGAAAATTGAAGCTACAAGACCAAATTGGGCTGAACAAAGTCCTGAATTATGGTGGGAACATCTATGTAAGGGAACAAAACGTATACTATTTGAGAATAAAATAAATTCAAGTCAAATTTTGGGCGTAGGAATTTCATACCAAATGCATGGTTTAGTTCTTCTCGATAAAAATAAAAAAGTACTTAGAAATGCAATTATTTGGTGTGACAGCAGAGCAGTGGAAATAGGAAACAAGGCAGCTGAGGAATTAGGTAAAAAAAAATATGGTCAACATCTTCTTAACTCACCAGGAAATTTTACAGCATCAAAACTAAAATGGGTTAAAGAAAATGAACCCAAAATTTATGAACAGGCAGCTTTTTTTATGTTGCCAGGAGATTTTATTGCTTATAAATTAACAGATGAAATTTTAACCACAATAAATGGTCTATCAGAAGGAATTTTATGGGATTATAAGAAAAAAAAAATAGCTAATTGGCTACTAGATTATTATAATATTGATACTGATTTAACCCCACCTATTGTTGAAAATTTTCAAAATCAAGGGAATATTACCTCAACAGCTTCTAAAGCAACAGGCCTACCAGAAAGGATTCCTGTGAATTATCGTGCAGGTGATCAGCCAAACAATGCTCTATCTTTAAATGTATTAAGACCCGGGGAAATAGCTGCTACTGGAGGAACCTCAGGGGTCCTTTTTGCTGTTAAAGACCAAGCTACAACAAATGAGTTCACAAAGGTTAATCACTTTGCCCATGTAAACTATACCAAGGAGAATCCATCGATAGGAACATTGCTATGTATTAATGGTGTTGGAATACTTTATAAATGGTTAAAAAAAATGACTGGGAATAAAGATTACCATGCAATGAATCTTTATGCTAGCGAAGTCAATATAGGCAGTGAAAATTTAGTTGTTTTACCCTTTGGAAATGGGAGTGAAAGAATGTTAAATAATATAAATTTAGGTGCTCATTTTAATAATTTGAATTTAAATGTACATACTAAAAAACATTTATACCGTGCAGCGCTTGAGGGAATAGCATTTTCGTTTGTTTATGGTGCGGAAATTATGAAACAAGATGGTGTTAAAACAAAAGTTATTCGAGCAGGGAATGACAATTTATTTCAATCAAAAATTTTTGCAGAAACTATCTCAAATCTTTTAGAGCAACCAATAGAAATATACAACACTACTGGGGCAATTGGAGCTGCAAGAGCTGCTAGTATAAATAATGGCATTAACTCTATTAAAAGCCTTATTAAAAATTTAAATAGGGTAGAATACGTAGAGCCTAAAACTAAAAATGGTGCATATTACGCAGCTTACCAAAATTGGAAAAAAACATTAATAAATAAATTAAACAATGATACTAACAGGAGATAAAGAATATTATAAGGACATTGGTGCAATTTCCTACGAGGGAAGAGAGTCTGACAATCCCTTTTCATTTAAGTACTACAATCCGGAACAAATTGTTATGGGAAAAACAATGAGAGAACATTTTAAATTTGCTATAGCTTACTGGCACAGTCTATGCGGTCAAGGAAGCGATCCATTTGGTCCTGGGACTCAGCAATTTCCGTGGGATCAATCCTCTGATCCTATAAGGAGAGCTAAAGACAAGGCAGACGCAGCATTTGAATTAATAACTAAGTTAGGTTTTGATTATTTCTGTTTTCACGATGTAGACCTCATTGAAGAAGCTCAAACTCTCGGAGAAACAGAAAAAAGATTACATAAAATAGCTAGCTATATTAGTGAAAAGAAGAATGAATCAGGAGTAAAAGTTCTATGGGGAACAGCCAATTGCTTTTCGAATCCTATTTACATGAATGGAGCAGCGACAAATCCTGATTTTAGCGTAGTTGCACGCGCAGGGGCTCAAATTAAAATGGCATTAGATTTAACTATATCCCTTGAGGGAGAAAATTATGTTTTTTGGGGTGGTAGAGAGGGCTATATGTCTTTACTAAATACTGATATAGGGAAAGAATTAGATCATATGGCTCAAATGCTGTCAATTTCAAGAGACTACGCTCGAAAACAGGGGTTTAAAGGAACATTTTTTATTGAACCAAAGCCAATGGAGCCAATGAAGCACCAATACGATTTTGATGCAGCAACAGCAATAGGGTTTTTAAAGGAGTATGGGCTAGAAAAGGATTTCAAATTAAATATTGAAGTCAATCATGCTACACTTGCACAACATTCTTTTGAACATGAATTAGCAATAGCAGCTAATGCAGGAATGTTAGGGAGTATCGATGCAAATAGGGGCGATTATCAAAATGGATGGGATACTGACCAGTTCCCTGTAAATATTTATGAAGTAACAGAGGCTATGTTGATTTTATTAGAGGCAGGGGGTCTTCAAGGTGGAGGAATAAATTTTGATGCAAAAATTAGAAGAAATTCTACAGATTTAGAGGACATTTTTCATGCACATATAGGTGGAGTAGATACATTTGCAAGAGCTCTAATAACGGCAGAAAAAATACTGACATCTTCTGAGTACACAAGATTGAGAAAACAACGATACTCATCTTTTGATTCTAGGGAAGGAAAAAAGTTTGAAAATGGAGAAATGACTCTTAAAGCTCTTTCTGAAATTGCTTTTAAAAATGGAAAACCAAAGCGAATAAGTGGAAAACAAGAATTTTTTGAAAATATCATAAATCAATTTATATAATTCTCAATGAAGTATTTCTATTTTCTTTTTTTATAAATCTTATTTTTTTGTGGGATGTAAAATAAATGACTTTAATCATAGGATTATATTGAAAGATGCTATGGTTTGGATTCCTTCAGCGGAATTTTTAATGGCAAGAGATAATAGTCAATCTAGAAGAGACGAAATGTCGGTTCACAATGTTATGTTCACGGATTTTGGATGGAAAAAACAGAGGTTACCAATGATCAATTTGCTTTGTTTTTATATGCTATAGGATATGTCACTACTGCAGAAAAGAATCCTGATTGGAATGACTTAAAAAAAGAATTACCCCCTGATACACCAAAACCTGATGATTCAATTTTAAGAGCTGGCTCTCTCGTTTTTATTCCCTTAAAAGGGCCAGTGAAATTAAATGGGTATGAAAATAGGTGGAAATGGGAACCTGAGGCTATTTGGAAACATCCAAAAGGTCCAAACAGCCCTATTGAAGGGAAAGGCGACCATCTTGTTGTTCATATTTCGTGGTATGATGCATAAGCTTATGCTTCTTGGATCGGAAAAAGATTACCTACTTAAGCTGAATGGGAGTGGACAGCTAGGGGTGGAAGAAACGATATTAAGTATCCTTGGGGAAATGAAGCTGTAAGCCAAGTAGAACCTAAAATAAATTCTTTGGAAGTATCCTTTCCATTTGAAAATATTCAAAGAGATTTATTTTTTTATACAGCTCCAGTAGTATCATTTGAACAAAATAATTTTGGTCTACACCATATGGCTGGTAATGTATGGGAATGGTGTTCTGAATTGTATTCTTACATTTCCTATGTCGAAATAAAACCATCAGAAAGGATGAATCGAAAAGGCCCTAAAAATCTTATGATCCCTTTCAGCCTTATCTTGAGCAAAAGTAATGCGAGGAAGATCATTTTTATGCAATGAATCTTATTGTTCTGTTTATCGAGTCGCTTCTAGAAAGAAATCCTAACCCGATAAAGGATTACAACACAATGGTTTTCGCTTAGTAAAAGATTGATTTTTTTATAAGTTAAAAAAAAAATGACACTGTGTCATTTTTTTATTTACATTCGTATCAAATAAAATTTTAATGAATATTTTGGTTTGTATCAGTATTGTCCCTGACACTACTTCAAAAATTAATTTTAAAAATGAAAATACCACTTTTGAAACTGATGGTGTTCAATTCATTATAAATCCAAATGACGAATTTGGTTTAACTCGTGCAATTTGGCTTCAACAAAGTCATGGTGCAAAAGTAACTGTTGTCACCGTTGGAGACTCCAGTTGTGAACCCATTTTAAGAAAATGTTTAGCTATTGGTGCAGATCAAGCTATTAGAATAGATACTGTGCCAAAAGATGGATTTCAAGTAGTAGCATATTTAACTTCTTTATTAGAAAATAATAAATATGATCTAATTATTACAGGAAGAGAGTCTATTGATTATAACGGTGGAATGGTAGGCGGTATGCTTGCAACAAAACTAAAAATACCTTACCTGTCAAATTGTATTTATTTAGACATAAAAGATGATAATTTGAATTTGGAAAGAGAATTTGATGGAGGAAAAGAAAAATTAACTGCTTCATTACCAATAGTTATAGGATCTCAAAAAGGTTTAGTAGAAGAAAAGGACTTGATTATTCCCAACATGAGAGGTATCATGCAAGCTCGACAAAAACCCCTTGAAGTATTTTCTCCAGATCAAGTAGAGTCGTTAACTCAGGATCTGAATTTTGAAAAACCATCAGAAAAGGGGCCAGTAAGATTAGTAGATGCTGAAAATATTGACGAATTAATTGATTTACTGGAAAACGAAGCAAAAGTAATTTAGAAAAAAATGACAGTATTAGTTGTAATTGAATCAGAGCTTGGACAGATAAAAAAAAATGGTTTAGAATTAGCTTCTTACGGAAGAAAAATAGCTAATGATCAGGGAATAACACTCACAGCAGTTGGATTTAATATTAAAGATTATGATGTATTAAGTAAATATGGAGTTGATAAACTTTTTAATATTGAAACAGGGGAAGATATTTTTTTTGATGTTGATAGGTATAGTGAAAGTATCGCTAAGATTGTAAAAAAAGAAAATACTAGTTTAATTATTGTTAGTTCGTCTGCAGATGGTCGTTATTTGGGGCCTGTACTATCAATAAAAACGGAGTCCGCTTATATTTCTAATGTAGTTGAAGTTCCCTCACAATATGATCCAATTCAAGTAAAGTGTTCTTGTTTCACAAACAAAGCCTTCAAGATATCTAAAAGTCTAAAAAATAGAACGATCATTTCACTACTATCTAATTCCTTTGGTCTTAATGAAAAAGCTAGTTCTTTAGAATTAATTAATCATAATTATGAAAACGGGACAGTTAATTTAAAAGTTAATTCTGTTGATAAAGCGCAAGAGAAAGTAAGTATTGCTGATGCCCAGATTGTTGTTTCTGGGGGGAGAGGATTAAAAGGCCCTGAAAATTGGCATCTAATTGAAGATTTAGCTGAAGTTTTAGGTGCTGCAACAGCGTGTTCTAAACCAGTTTCTGATATGGGATGGAGACCACACAGCGAGCATGTTGGTCAAACAGGTAAACCTGTTGCATCGAACCTTTATATCGCAGTTGGTGTATCGGGTGCAATACAACACGTTGCAGGAATAAACTCCTCTAAAGTTAAAGTAGTTATTAATAACGATCCAGAGGCACCATTTTTTAAATCAGCTGATTATGGAATTGTTGGAGATGCTTTTGATGTAATTCCAAGGTTGACTGAAAAATTAAAAATGCGAAAATAGTAAAAGAATTATAATTTTATTTTTTTCCTTTCTAAGGAATTTAATTCTAATAACTATCTAAAAAAAATATTAATAGAAATTGCTATTTTAGAAAAATATTATCATAATGATAAAAAATAGTAAATTTACCGATATGTATGGATTTGGAAAGTTTAAATAAGGATATATATCATTACAAGATCATTTTGGAATGATTTCATATAAAAATATAAAAATTCGAAGGTTGTAAATTGGGAATAGAAAAAAAACATAAAACCTATTTTAATATTGTTTTATCTACCATATTAATATTTATGTTTTTGGCTCCAATGGCCTTAAAACTTGATCACTCTCTTACTTTTCATTCTGAGGTAACTGTATGCGAACAAACAACAGCTCATATACATTCTGAAAATTCGCACAACGATTTTTTAGATATATTTTTTCAACCAGTTTTTGAATTTGATCTCAATTCTAATTTATCCTTATTAAAAAAATATACTTCAAACTTTGAAATTTTTAATGACTATTTTGTTAAGAAAGTAATTCATAAAAATTTAAATGCCCGGGGACCACCTTTCTAAAATTTTACCCTGGTCTTAACTGATTAACTTACTTAGTCAATTAATTAATTTAAATTTTATAAAATGAAGAAGTATTTATTATTATTATTCGCATTTAGTGCCTTTACAGTAGTTTCTTGTGAAGATGACGATCACGATGATCACGAAGGTCATGATCATTCAGCACTAGTTGTTGACGCTCCTGCAAATATTGCATAGAGTTCAATTAAATTAAAATGCAAGTTTTAGGCTTTACTTGATATTTATATTGAGTAGGGCCTAAACTTTTATCACAAAAGATGAGAAAAAATTAATTGCAACTGTGTTGCAATTAATTTTTTAACTTATATTTACACCTCAGTAAAAATATTAAACGGAATTCTCAGATATGAGAGACTAAATTTTAGTAAATACTATGAAAACTTTTTTTAAAAAAAACTTAAAATATTTGTTTATTATGGGAATTATCTTTTTTATCTCATGTAGTAAAGAAGATCCCGATGCAATAAATGAGCAAGAATTTATTTCTAATGTGATAGTTACCATAACTTCCGAAGATGGTGAACCACAAACTATTGATTGGGATTTAAGTGAAATGAATTCCCAAAGTATCAATATGAAAGTGAATACAAACTATAATGTTAATGTTTCTTTTTTAAACACTAGTGATCCCACAGATGTAGAAAATGTAACTCTCGAAATTATTGATGAGGCAGATGAGCATCAAGTATTTTTTGAATTTGCAGAAGTATCCGTAAACGTTAGTTCGGCGAGCAATGATACTAAAGTTGGATCAAGAGGAGTTTTGATCAACAGTATTTGGAACGCATCTTCAACAGGTACAGGTTTAGTTAGATTATATTTAATTCATCAACCTACTAACTTTAATGCCACTACTAGAGAAGGAATGGGAGGTTTTAATGATGTTGCAATAGATATACCTGTTTCAATTTTTAAATAGTTGAATAAAGTTAAATTTTATTCAATTTTATTGTTTAAGATTCTGTTTTTTAATAATATAATCTTTAGTCAATCATGTGACTATTTTTTAAGAGGTAAAATATTAGACTCACATGATGATTCAAATTTAATTGGTGCCATTGTAAGTATTCAAGGCACCAATTTTTTTTCTCAAACTAATTTTGAAGGAGAGTACTTAATAAATGGAATATGTCCTGGTGATTATATTTTAGTTATAAGTCATCCAAATTGCAAAACAATAAAAAAAAATATAATATTGGTTGAAAATAAAGATGTTAATTTCTTTTTAGAACACCATATAAATGAACTTGAAGAGATTGTTCTGCAAGAATCTAAAATTTCAAGATTACGTAAATCTGTACAAGAGGTTAGTTTAAACATTAATGAAGTAAATTCATACGGAAGTAATACTTTAGAGGAGGCCATAAATAATATTCCTGGTGCTTCTATTTTGAAGACCGGAAATTCTATTAGTAAACCAATAATCCATGGGATGTATGGAAGTAGGGTTGGAATTGTAACTGACGGATTTAGACAATATGATCAGCAATGGGGCCCAGACCATGCCCCTAATATTGATTTTGATTCATTTGAAATATTACAATTAATAAAGGGTGCAGCAGCACTAAAATATGGTGGAGATACATCCGCTGGGTCAATTATTTTAAGTTCTAAAAGAAAACTTCCAAAAGACACTTTATTCGGAAGATCATCAATTAATCTTGAGTCAAATGGGAGAGGAGGTAAAATAAATTCTTCATTAGAAAAATCTTTTTCAAATGGTTTTTATATTAATGGAGATATTACAGGAAAAAAATACGGTGATTTTAATACACCTAATTATATCCTATCTAATTCAGGTTTCGAAGAGGCTAGTTTTTCAATTGATTTTGGAAGAGATCAAATAAATAAAGGGTGGAATGTAAAGTATTCAAATTATAGGATTGAGCCTGGTATTTTAAAGGCATCTCATATTGGGAATGTTCAAGATTTATTTTATGCCTTAAACTCTAAAGAACCAAAAATTATAAATGATTTTACTTATGCCATTGAAGCCCCAAAACAATTGGCAAAACATCAGAAAATTATTTTTAAATATTTTAAATCGATTGGGAATAACTCTAAATTAGAAATAGGTTATAATTACCAAGAAAATAAACGAAAAGAATTTGATTTAAGAAGGGGTGGTCGAACTAATATTCCAGTTGTAGACCTATCGCTAAAAACCCATATTTTGAATGCAAGTTTAGCAGGGATTCAATATGAAGATCATAATTTTGAAGTGGGAATTAATGGTTTTTTTCAAGATAATTTTTCAACACCAGATACTGGAGTAAAAAGACTTATACCAGATTATTACAAATTTGAATCAGGAATTTATTTATTAGGAGATTATAAAAAAAACAACTCATTCCTTTTTGAGTGGGGCTTAAGATTAGACTATGTTGCTTACGACTCAAAAAAATATTATTACCAATCTGACTGGGAAAATAGAAATTTTGATGTATTATATCAAGATTTTGAGCTATATGAAGTGTTTAACCAAATACTTACAAATCCAAAATTCAATTATGTAAACTTATCTGCTCAAACAGGAATTTCATTAAAATTATCGAATACCTCAAAACTAAATTTTTCATATATATTATCACAAAGAGCACCTAACCCCTCGGAATTGTTTAGTGACGGTCTTCATCATGCTATGGCTGCAATTGAATATGGAAATCTAGGTATTAACACAGAAACTAATCATAAATTTTTGGTGAGCTTATCTAAGAATAGTAAAAGATTTAATTTACTTGTTGAACCATATATTTCAAAAATATTTGGATACATCTTTATAGAACCAACAGGTTTAAAGCAGACAATAAGGGGAGCATTTCCAGTATGGACATATGATAACACAGATGCTTTTTTAACGGGTTTGGACTTAAGTTCTAAATTTTTAATAAGTGAAAAATTATCTTTTGATTTTGGAGCATCTTATGTTTATGCACAAGACCTAAATCATAATGAGCCAATAATTCTAATTCCACCATTTAATTCATATCAAAGGTTAAAGTATATTCCTAGAGAAGAGAATTGGTCATTTGAAATAACAAATCAAATTTATTTTAAACAGACGAGATTTCCAGATTCAAACTTTATTTTTGACTATATAGAAAATGGAAGTATTGTATCTAAAACTGTTGATATAAGTGAGTCACCGTCAGGATACAATAGAATAAATGCCGTCTTTTCGATCGATTTAAAAGATCGAAAAAATATAAAAAGTAATCTTAGAATTATTGGCCAGAATATAACTAATACTAATTTCAGAGATTATTTAAATAGAATGCGTCTTTACGCATCAGACCTTGGCAGGAATATACAAATTCAGTTAAATTTTAAATATTAAACCTTAAGTAATTCTGTAATAAATATTTTACCTTTTAATATTAATTATATTTAAAATGCTCTACAGACTAAACACTTGTTTGTTCTTTTGCCTCTTTAATTTTTTTATTTTTGGCCAGGAAGATATCATAGAAGGATTATATAGTGATCCTTCATTAGAAACCCAAACAGCATTTGTAAGTGAACTTTTATATGTGGCTGGTTATGTGCCAGAAAAAATAGAAGTTTATCAAACACTTCCTAATTATGCTCATGTATTTAGAGTTAAATTAGACTCTGTTAATGGAGGCTTTATTTTCGTTAGATGGGATGAAAATAAAAAAGAACATTTTCTAGCTAATAAATTAATAGATCCTGGTCTCTATTATAATTTAAACACAGCGCGGGAAATTATCAGAAAGCAAACTAAGAAGGCAACTTTCAGTGTTAATGATGGTTCTATGCAGGCTCCAGATCAAGAAAGAATTGGTGGAAACGATCTTGACGAATTACGAAATGAGTATGACAAAAAAGAATTAGAAAAACAGAAAATTTTAAGAGCTGAACAGGATAAAATCAAACAAAAAGAGCAAAGAAAAATAGAAAGAAAGTCTTCAAAAAAAAATAAATAAATTAACTAAAATCTACAGTTAAGATGTTGCCGTTTAAAGTTGCCTCATAACATCTTAACGACCCACTACAATTTGCGGCGTATGAATTTCCATGATTACTACAAGTAAAGTTGCTTCCATCAAATGACCAACGGTTCCTTGCTCCTTGATGTGGGCATGCATTATCAAATACTCTTATTTCATCATCACTAATTCTTACTAAAAGTATATTCTCAGATGTAAAGTTTAACCAACCACTTACTTGCTTCAGGTCTTTAAACCTGTCATCATCAAGATTTATTTCTAACTTACTAGAATTATTATTTTGAGCTGTTTGATCGTTGTCTACAGAATTAGAATTCATTTCTGTTTCTTCATCAGTTGAGCAAGCTTCAATTAATGGAATTCCGAGGGTCGCTAATACAACAGGTTTGCAGGCAGTTTTAAGAAAATCTCTTCTATTTTTCATAATAATTTTTGTTTAAATATATATAAAAATAATTAAACAAAAATATTATTTTATTTCATTTTGATATATTTTTGTTGGATGAAAAATATTATACTTGCAATATCTCTTCTCTTGTTCAATATAATTTTTTCTCAAAATACAGGAGCAATAAATGGTAGAATTATTGACATTAAAAGTCAACTACCTCTCGAAGGAGCAACAATAATTCTTAGTGGAACAAAATACGGAACGGTAACTAATAATGAAGGCTATTTCTTTTTAGATAATATTCCCTCCAATACATATAATATAATAGTTAGTTTTTTGGGTTATGAAACTCAGACTCAATTTAACGTAATTGTTAAATCAGTTGGTAATATTCCATTACTCTTTGAATTAAATGAAGTATCTGAAACTCTTGAAGAAATTATTGTTACAAGAAGTCCATTTAAAAATAAAAGTGAAACGCCCTTGTCAACGCAAACTTTTTCGGTTGTAGAGATTGAAACTTATCCAGGGGGTAATAATGACATTACAAAGGTTGTACAAAGTATGCCAGGTATATCACCTTCCATAGGTGGATTTCGAAACGATATAATTATAAGAGGAGGTGCCCCTAATGAAACCGTTTACTATCTTGACGGAATTGAAATACCGAATATAAATCACTTTAGTACTCAAGGAAGTGCTGGAGGGCCAGTCGGAATGATTAATGTTTCCTTCATAAGAGAAGTCACACTTTCAAGTTCTGCTTTTGGGGCAGAATATGATAATCCACTTTCGGGAGTCCTGTCTTTCGAACAAAGAGAGGGTGATCCAAATAAATTTGGAGGAAATTTCAGATTTGGTGCTAGCGAGGCCGGTCTCACCTTAGAGGGGCCTTTATTTAGAAAAGATAATACTAAACCTTCTAAAACTACTTTTTTACTATCTGCAAGGAGAAGTTATTTACAATTTTTATTTGAATTGATAGGACTACCAATTCGTCCAGATTATTGGGATTATCAGTGGAAAATTAAGCATGAAATAGATCAATATAATTCACTTACATTTATTGGTTTAGGATCAATTGATAACTTTTCAGTTAAAGCCCCAGATGAGTTTGATACTGAACAACAGGCAACACTAGAGCAAGTCCCGATTATTGACCAAAGAAGCACTACTGCTGGGCTTTCTTGGAAAAGGAATTATAAAAATGGAAAAGGATATACAACAACAGTTTTAAGCAGTAATAGATTAGAAAATGTATTTTCAAGATTTCAAGATAATATTACAAAGTCTGGCGTACTTTTTCAGAATGATTCTTATGAGTGGGAAACAAAACTTCGTTTTCGAGCAGTACAATACCTTAAAGATTGGAGATGGTCTTCAGGATTTAATATACAAAACTCAACTTACCAGAATAATACAAATTTTGTAAGAGACAATCTATCATATAGCACGGATTTGAATTTTTTAAAATATGGACTATTTATAAAGACAAGCAAAGATTTTTTTGATAATCGTTTTAATTTATCCGCAGGAATTAGAACAGATGGTGATAGTTTTTCACAAGGATCCTCTTTTTTGGATAACATATCACCCAGAATAGCAATTTCTTATGCACTAAGTGAAGATCAAAAATGGAAATTTAATTCATCTCTAGGGAGGTATTTCAAAATACCAACTTATACTATGCTGGGTTTTCAAAATTTTCAATCAATTTTTATTAATCAAAATTTAAAATATACCAGAAGTGATCATCTTGTCTTAGGGATTGAGTATAATTTAACACCAGTTTCAAGAGTTACGATAGAGGGTTTTTACAAAAAATACTCTCAATATCCTGTCTCAACAATCGATGGAGTTTCATTAGCAAATAAAGGAGGAGGATTTGAAGTTTTAGGCAATGAGGTTGTTACATCAGATGGAGAAGGAAAGAGTAGAGGATTAGAGGTATTATTTCAACAAAAACTTTCTAAAAGCTTTTATGGTATTTTTGCTTACACCTATTTTTTTAGCGAATTTACTGGAACTGACCGCTTATTTAGGCCTTCAGTTTGGGATAGTCGTCATCTTATATCATTTTCTGGAGGCTATAAATTAAGACGTAATTGGGAAATTAGTGCCCGTTGGAGGTATGCAGGGAAAAATCCATATGTCCCAGTAAACATAAACGAAAGTAACCTCTCGTATCCCGAAATTATATTAGATTATGATAGGCTTGGAGAAGTAAAATTAAATGCGTTTAATTTAGCTGACATAAGAATTGATAAAAAATGGAATTTTAAAAACTTATCTTTTAATCTTTATTTTGATATTCAAAATTTCCTGGCACAACCGAATCCAACTCCTGAGGAGTTTGGTCTTAACAGAAACGAAGAGGGCAATATTATTGAACCTAGAAGCTTAGTTCCAGTTTCAACAACAGAGGGCAATAGTAGTCCACTGCCTTCTTTTGGGTTTGTTTTATTTTTTTAAAATCAATTATTATAAATCCAATAGGCCTTCAGGTATTTTAACCTTAATATACCTTTCCACTCTATTAACTTCTATAATAAAATCATCATGCACAGGAATCATTGATATTGATCTGTCTTTTTTCTCAATTTCAAAAAGAGCTTGTGCATTATTTTCTTGAATCCTTAAAATTGATCCTATAATTTGATTATTTTCTTTTACATCAAAGCCTAAGACTTCGTGAAAGTAAAATTTTTTCCCCTCTAAAGGAGGCAAAAAATTTAATGGTAGATAAATATCTTTTTTTAAAAATGAGTTTGCTTGATCTTCGTTAGAAACATTTTCAAATTTAATTCTCAGTAATTCGGATTTATGGAGGTAACAATTTTTAACAAAAAATGGGACCAAACCAGTATCAAGATTTAGAAAAAATGATTCTGTCTTTAGATATTGTTCTGGGTTGTCACTATCTGTTTTTATTAATAGCTCTCCTTTAAAACTGTACTTTGCTACGACTGTACCAACATAGAAACAGTCTTTTATCTTCATTGTTTAGTAGTATTTGAAGCGAAATATTTTTATTGTTCGGTATCTAAAGGAGCCTCTTCAGAAGTGGGAGCCTCTTCAGTGGCAGGAGTTTCTTCAGCAGCAGGCGCTTCTTCAACAGCAGGAGCCTCTTCAGTGGCAGGAGTTTCTTCAGCAGCAGGAGCCTCTTCAGTGGCAGGAGTTTCTTCAGCAGCAGGGGCTTCTTCAGCAGCAGAAATTTCTTCAGATGAAGTTTCTACTTTAGTTTCCTCCTTGGCTTTTGCATTTGCCAAACGTTTTTCGCTGGCTTCTTTCTCAGCATTTAGTCTTTTATTTGCAGATTCTTTATCAGCCTGAGATAAACTATCTTTTTTTGCCTGAATTTTTTCTTCTTTTTCTTTAATCCAAGTGTCAAATTTTTTATCAGCCTCTTCTTGAGTCATAGCTCCTTTTCTCACACCACCATTTAAGTGGTGTTTGAGCATAGCACCTTTATATGAAAGAAGTGTTCTAGCTGTATTTGTTGGTTGTGCTCCCCTCTCTAACCAAGTGATGGCACGGCTAATATCAATTTCAACAGTAGCAGGATTAGTATTTGGATTATATGTCCCTATTTTTTCAAGATAGCGACCATCTCTTTTTGCACGTGAGTCTGCAGCGACTAACCAATAAAAGGGTTTGCCTTTTTTTCCGTGCCTTTGAAGTCTTAATTTTACTGGCATATCATATTAATTTTTGAGATTCTCGATCTCTTGATTATTAATCCAAGGCTGCAAATATAAACTTATTTATCTTTTATATTAAAGCTCCAAGTAAAATAATTTCGTGACTTCATATTTAAATATTGTCTTAAGGAATAAAAAAATGTAATTTTGCGCACTAAATTTTAAACATAATGATCATTAGCAAAACTGATATTGATAATCTTAATGCAGTTATCAACATTTCTATTGATAAAAAGGATTACGAACAAAAAGTTCAATCTATTCTTAAAGATTATAGAAAAAAAGCTAACATACCGGGATTTAGAAAAGGACATGTCCCTTTTGGTATGATTAAAAAGCAATATGAAAAAGCAGTAATTGCTGATGAGGTCAATAAATTAATACAAGAAAAATTAGACAATTATATTAAAAAAGAAAAATTAGAATTATTAGGGAATCCACTTCCTAAAGAAAAAAACAATTCAATAGATTGGAAAGAGGGAAATATGCAGTTTGAATTTGAATTAGGCTTAGCACCAAAATTTGAAGTCAAGCTTGATGTATTAAAAAAAGTAACTCATTATGAGATTGAGCCTGACAAAAAAATGATAGACGAGCAAATAAATCATATCCAAAATCAATATGGAAAAATAAAGGCTAAGAAAAAAATTGAAAAGGGATTTGAAATAAATGCTCAGTTCATGAATCAAAATATTAGTCTAGATAAGATAGCTAATTTTTCATTGAGTGATATAAAATCTAAAAAAGCCATAAAATTATTGAGTGAATCTGAGGTTGGTTCTAATTTAAATCTTCCATCCAAAGGACTTTTTATTGACGATACAACAGCGAAACGTGTTTTAGGTTTAGATGAAGAAAATATTAAAAAACTATCTAATCTTGATTTAACATTAGAAATAAAAGAAGTAAATGAAAGAATACCTGCTGAAATAAACCAGGAACTTTTTGATAAATTATATAAACCAGGAACGATCGAGACTGAAAAACAATTAAAAGATAAAATTAAAGAGGATCTGCTGGCTCAATTCAAACCTCAGTCAAATCAAAAATTAATGAATGATATTTCAGAAACTATTGTGGATAAAACAAGATTTAAACTTCCCTCTGACTTTTTAAAAAAATGGATTCGTTCTTCAGGGAAAGAACCAATGTCTGAAGAAGCAGCAATGGAAGAATATAATAAAAGTGAAAAAGGTATAAGATACCAATTAATTGAGGGTAAAATAATAAATGATAACAACTTAAAAATGACTTTTGAAGAATTAAAAGAATTCACCAAAACTTTAATTAAAAAGCAGATGGCCCAATACGGCCAAATGCCAGAAAAAGAAAAACTAGATCAAATTGTATCTAGTGTACTTTCAAACAAAGACGAAACAAAAAGAATTTCAAATCAATTAATGGGAGATAAAATGCTTAAATTTTTTATTGAAAAGGCTCCTTTAAAAAGAAAAAAAGTTGCTTTCGATGCCTTTATAAAACAAGCTTACAATAAAGCATAATAATTTCACTAATTTTAATAAAAGTTTAAAAAATGGATTACGGAAAAGAATTTAAAAAATATGCAACCAAACATCATGGTGTAAATGCAATGTATTATGATAAAATTGTAAGTAGCATGACTCCATATATAATTGAGGAACGACAACTAAATGTCGCACAAATGGATGTTTTCTCAAGATTAATGATGGACAGAATTATGTTCTTAGGTACAGCAATAAATGACCAAGTTGCGAACGTTATTCAAGCACAACTACTTTTTCTACAAAGCACTGATTCAAAAAGAGATATTCAAATGTATATTAACTCTCCTGGAGGTAGTGTTTACGCTGGACTAGGTATATATGACACTATGCAATTTATAACTCCAAATGTTGCAACAATTTGTACAGGTATAGCAGCCTCGATGGGTGCAGTTTTACTATGTGCTGGACATAAAAGAAAACGTTCTGCTTTACCACATGCGAGAGTTATGATTCATCAACCCTTAGGCGGAGCTCAAGGACAGGCATCAGATATCGAAATAACAGCACGAGAAATCTTAAAGCTCAAAGATGAGCTTTACCAAATAATATCAAGACATTCAGGTCAAACCTTTGAAAAAGTAACTGAAAATAGTGACCGTGATTATTGGATGAAAGCAAATGAGGCTAAAGACTATGGAATGGTGGACGAAGTCCTTGACAACGATTCAAAATAGATTTTTAAATCAATGAGCAAAACTGATTTGAATTGTTCTTTTTGTGGAAGGCCTAAACCAGAAACCCAACTACTTATAGCTGGTCTAGACGCACATATTTGTGATAGATGTATAATTCAGGCCCATGGTATTATATTAGAAGAAAACTCGGAGGAAAATAAAGATGGTGATCTTTCTTTGGATCTAAAAACTCCAAAGGAGATCAAAAGTTTTTTAGATGACTACGTTATAGGCCAGGAAGTATCTAAAAGAGTTTTATCGGTAGCTGTTTATAACCATTATAAGCGCTTACTACAGGACAAAACCAAATCAAATTATGTAGAAATACAAAAAAGTAACATACTTTTAGTTGGCCCAACAGGAACTGGTAAAACCCTTCTAGCACAAACAATCTCTCGTTTGTTAAAAGTCCCTTTAGCTATTGTAGATGCGACTGTATTGACTGAGGCTGGTTACGTGGGGGAGGATGTTGAAAGCATACTTACTCGACTTCTTCAATCCGCTGATTATGATGTTGAAAAAGCACAACAGGGAATCGTATTTATTGACGAAATTGATAAAATAGCAAGGAAAAGTGATAATCCTTCTATTACAAGGGATGTTTCTGGTGAAGGCGTTCAACAATCCTTACTTAAATTATTAGAGGGAACAATAGTTAATGTTCCACCAAAGGGTGGGCGTAAACATCCAGATCAAAAATTTGTTGAAGTAGATACTTCAAATATTCTTTTTATTGCAGGTGGAGCTTTTGATGGTATAGATGCTCATATATCAAAGCGATTAAATCTACAGGAAATTGGATATAAAACGACAATTGATCAAAGAGATTTAGATAAAGAAAACATATTACAGTATCTAACTCCTAGGGATATAAGATCATTTGGATTGATTCCAGAAATTATAGGTAGACTTCCTGTAACCACTTATATGAATCCTTTGGACGAAGTTTCATTAAGAAAGATATTAACTACTCCGAAAAATGCATTGATAAAACAATATATTCAACTTTTTGAAATGGATGATATTGAATTACAATTTACTCCTGGAGCTCTTGATTTTATTGTTGAAAAGGCACTTCAATTCAAACTTGGAGCAAGAGGGTTACGTTCTCTATGTGAGGCTATTCTAAATGACGCAATGTTTGAGTTGCCAAATACAGAAATTAAAAATCTAAAAATAACTAAGCAGTATGCTGATCAAAAACTCTCAAAAATTGAATTACCAAAGCTCAAGGTGGTGTCTTAACAATTTAATTCAAGTAATTCATCTAAAATTTCTCTACTATTAGAAAGCCTAGGAACTTTATTTTGTCCCCCCAACTTACCTTTCTTAGAAAGCCAATTATAAAATAAACCCTTGTTTGCTTTAATCAACTTTAAAGGGAATAACGTCATATTTTTATAACGCTTCGCTTCATAGTCAGAATTTTGCTTCTGCAATTCTTTGTCTAAAAGTTTAGCAAAATGATTTAGGTCTTTTGGTTCTTTTTCAAATTCTATTATCCATTCATGTGATCCTTTTGTTTTTTCTTTCATAAATATTGGACCTACGGTATAGTTACTAATGGTACATTCTGTCTTTAAACTCGCTTTCGCTAGCGCTTTTTCAGCATTATCAATGATAACCTCCTCACCAAAAACATTTATAAAATGCTTTGTTCTTCCAGAAACTTTTACTCGATAAGGAGTTAAACTTGTAAATTTAACTGTATCTCCAATTTTATACCTCCATAAACCTGCATTAGTAGTAATTACCATTGCATAATTTTTGTTTAATTCAACTTCTGACAGAGGGATAATTTTATTTTCATTTTCAGTTGTACCTTCAAAAGGGATGAATTCATAAAATATGCCATAATCCAACATAAGCAATAATTCACTAGAATTATTTTGGTCTTGAATTCCAAAAAAACCTTCAGAAGCATTATAAATCTCATAATACCTAAAACCTTTTTTTGGAAACAAATTTTGATATAGTTTTCTATATGGATCAAAATTAACACCACCATGAAAATAAACTTCTACATTAGGCCAAACCTCAGAAATATTCTTTTTGCCAGTTTTATTTAAAACATTTTGAAGAAGAACAAACATCCATGAAGGTACTCCAGCTAAACTAGTAACTTTCTCATGTATTGATTCGTTAACAATTGCCTTCATTTTATTTTCCCATTCAGGTAATAGAGATGTTTTATTACTGGGTGTACTACTCAACTCTGCCCAAAAAGGAAGATTTTGTATTATAATTGATGAAAGATCCCCAAAATAACTATTATTATTGCTGTATAA
>CACMUP010000013.1 GCA_902616905.1 uncultured Bacteroidota bacterium | reverse complement strand
GTAAGGGACGATCATTATAAATCTTTTCTAACTCATTTTCTTCTCCTTCCTTTAAAGGTTGTTCTATATAATCAACTCCCCTTTCAGCTAACCATTGCATCATATATTTAGCGTCTTTTACATTCCATCCTCCGTTTGCATCAACTCTAATTTTTACATTATAATCCTTTGTACTTTCAACAACTTGTTCATACATGATTTTATCAGCACTTATTCCCTTTGGTGATCCTAATTTAATTTTCAAAGATTTGACAGTAGTGCCATCCAATAAGAGTGGAATCCTTTTTTTAATTACATCAGGTGTATTAATCCCAATTGTTACAGAAGTTGGTATGTGAGGTCTTTGAAAACCTAAAATTTGATAAAGGGGTAAACCTGCTTTTTTCGCTGTCCAATCCCAAAGTGCAATATCTAATGCTGCATATGCACAAGGTGGAATTTTTAATTCTTTTGATCTATCATAAAGGTCTTGGAGAGATTCTCCTTCAATACCTGTAGCTACAAATTTTTCTAATTCTTTTTGAACCTCTTCTGTAGTGCTTGCACCTTCTGTTTCTCCAGGTGCTGCCTCACCCCATCCAATAATCCCATCTTTTTCATATCTCATGAAAAGATTCATAGAATCGTATCTCACTCCCCTACTTATGGCTAAAGGAAATCTTTTTTTGAGTTTTACTTTATAATAGTTGATTTTCATTCTTTATCTTCTTTAAATAAAGACATGCTAATTTATTTTATTTCTTGAAACTTTAAATTCTTCAAAGTACTTTTTTTAGCAGATGTTTCAAGAGATAAAGTCTGAAATGGTTCATTAGGAAAAAAGATTTCAGTCATTACTGTTTCTCCCTCATCGTAAAATAATTCTACAGATGTTTTATCTAAAATAAAATTGATTTTTAAATTATCATCTTTTCTAAAGCGTGGGGCAATAGAGGGCTTCAATGCAAAATTTTCAGAAAATTCAACTACCCCTGAATTCGATCTGTCTATAAAAAACTGTTTTTCTTTATGATCATATCCAAAGGTTAGAAAATCTCCTTTGTTATTAGAGACTATAAAAGTATATTTAACTTCTTCCATGTTATTAATCTCAAGTTCTATTTTTGCCTTTGTTAGATCTAATTCGTCTTTATTTAGAAGCATTGTGCTTTTGTTTAAGCTAATATTTTCTTTTTCTACTTTTTTAATAAAAGATTCTTTATAATGAGTAATATCTTTTGACCGTATTCTATAAATAGAGTCTTGAGATAAATAAAGTGAGAGCTCTCTGGGAAGTGTCATTGTGCTTCTCCATTTTAAAGTCGGTACAACATTTGCATATTGCCAATTAGACATCCATCCTTGATAAAGAATTCCTAACCTTTTACTCCTCCAATTATTGTAGGTTACTCCTGCATAATTATCCTTTCCAAAATCAGTCCAAAAATTATGTTCCTTTTTCATTTGTAACTCAAAATCAGAATCGATAATAAAACGTTCGCCATCAAATTCTCCAACAAAATATTGAGTAGCACTACCCCCATTGGGTCCTCCTGGGTTAATACTTACTAAATGTACCCATTTTGATTTAGATGTCCCCTCAACATATAATTCAATAAGGTCAGGACATTCCCAAACGCCGTCATGATTTCCAATCCCCTCGCCAAAAGAAGACATATATTCCCAATTTTTTAAGTCCTTTGATTGATAAAATTTAGTTAGTTGAGACGCAGCTAAAATCAATATCCATTTTTTTTCTTTATCAAACCAAATAACTTTTGGGTCTCTAAAGTCTCTAATACCTGGATTTTCAATAACAGGGTTCCCTTTATATTTAGTCCAAGTTTGTCCTTCATCTAAAGAGTATGCTATACTTTGCGACTGAAATGATTTTGACCCCTCTTTTTCTTTTTGGGCATTATGATTTGTATAAATAGCTACAATTGGAGGGTTTTCAATAGATCCAAACCCTGATGTATTTTTTAAATCAACCACTGAACTACCAGAAAAAATTGTACCTAGATCATCAGGATATATAGCTATTGGTTGTTCCTCCCAATTAATTAAATCCTTACTTATAGCATGCCCCCAATGCATTGGTCCCCATACATTAGAATAAGGATTATGTTGGAAATATAAGTGGTAATTCCCCTTATAAAAAAACATTCCGTTAGGATCATTCATCCAATTATTTCTTGGAGAAAAATGAAAATTAGGCCTATATAAAATTTCATCTTGAGTTTTATTTTTCATTTGAGCCTCTTTTGGGTATTTACATGAAATTAAACTTATTAAAATTGAAATAAATAGAATTGAATATGCGCTCCAATTTTTCATTTTATATCGTGAGTTTTTTACTTAGCTCTTCTAAGGAAATTCCTTTTGTTTCTGTCATCATAAAATGTACAAAAATTAGTTGTAAGACCATAAATCCTGCAAATACAGAAAAAACTACACCAGCCCCAATAGTTGCAAAAAGTAATGGTACAAATGAAGGAATAATTGCTGCTAAAACCCAGTGTACGCTTATTCCAAAAGATTGTCCGGAATTACGTAAATGATTTGGAAAAATTTCAGAAATATATACCCATATTATAGCGCCCTGGCCAATCGCATGTGATGCAATAAAAACAAATAAAAATAATGGAATTAGAATTCCCTCCCATTTAAAAAAGAAAGCACATGCAACCAAACTTAAAGATATAATATAGCCAAAGGAACCATAATACATAAGATTCCTTCTACCAAGTTTATCGATTAAAGAGACCCCTACTATTGTAAAAATTAAATTAGTTACTCCAATTCCTATACTACTTAATAATGAAGTGCTCTCACCTAGCCCTCCCTCTTCAAATATTCTAGGTGCATAATACAGAAATGCATTTATCCCTGATAGTTGATTAAAAAATGCAACTAAAAAAGCTAATTTCAGAGGAAAGCTATATTTTTTATCAAATATAGATTCCTCTGTATTATTTTGATTTGAACTTTCATTTATTTCCTTAACAAGTTTTTCAAAAGAGCCTTGTGGATCAATTTTTTTATAGATGGTTTTTGCCTCATCTACTGATCCTCTTGTAATTAACCATCTTGGGCTTTTTGGAATTACAAAACACAACAAAGTATATACAATAGCTGGAAATGCTTCAACACCCATCATCCATCGCCAATCATTTTCACCTATATCATTTAAAAGATAATTTGAAATAAATGCTAGTAATATTCCAAAAACCAAACTTGCTTGATATAACCCTACTAGCCTTCCCCTGCTTTTAGCAGGGGCTATTTCTGATATATATGCTGGAACTGCTATTCCGGATGCACCAACACCTAACCCTCCCAGAAATCGAAAGATTGCAAATGTATATGGGTCATTTGCTAATGCGGATCCAACAGCTGAAACAGTATATAAAACACCTACCCATAAAAGTGTATTTTTCCTTCCAAATCTTTGTGTTGGTATAGCTCCAAAAAGAGCTCCTAAAACTGTTCCCCATAAAGCCATCGCCATAACAACACTCCCATGGAAAGCATCAGAAGAATTCCATAAACTTTGAAGTTTTTTATCTGCCCCTGAGATAACAACTGTATCAAAACCAAATAAAAGCCCTGCTATAGCTGCTACAAGAGACCAAAAAAATACATTCCCCATTTAAAATATTCTTTGTTTAAATTCATTTGTTAAAGCATTGAAGATAACCATTTAAAAAAAAACGTAATCTTTAATAAGACATTTATTTACCCCCTCAAATATTTTATTTGTTTTAATCATTTTTAAAAGTCTATATTTAATGAAACATTTCCTTATGTCGCAATATCTCAAATATTTCATTTTAATGTTTTCTGTTTCTCTGATAAATGTATCATGCGATTCTACCAAATCAAAAAAACCTAAAATTGCCATAGCTGGTCTAGCAATAGAATCTAGCACCTTTTCTCCAGCAATTACTGAAGTTGAGGCCTTTTTAGCTAGAGAAGGAGAAGCTGTTTTTGATTATTACCCGTTTTTACAAGTCGATCAACCACAAAGAAAAGCCGCAAATTGGGCTCCTACTTTAAGAGGGCATTCTCTTCCTGGTGGAATTGTTTCAAGAAAAGCATACGATTCTCTTGTTGGAAAAACACTTAAAATGTTAGAAAAAGAACTGCCTTTGGATGGTCTGTTTTTTGACATCCATGGTGCTATGAGCGTTCAAGGAATTGATGATCCTGAAGGAGATTTTATAAAAAAAATACGAGATTTAATTGGTAATAAGACACTTATCTCTACCTCTATGGATTTACATGGTAATGTTTCTGAGCGGCTTGCACAACATACTGATTTAATAACATGTTATCGTATGGCTCCTCATGAAGATGCATTAGAATCAAAACAAAGAGCAGTTGACAATTTATTAGAGAGATTAATCAATGGTAAAGGGAAACCAAAATATAAGGCATGGATTCCTGTTCCTATTTTATTGCCTGGTGAAAAAACAAGTACAAGAATTGAACCAGGTAAAAGTCTATATGCCAAAGTAAAACCAATGACAGAAAAAAAAGGTGTAATTGATGCTGCTATTTGGATTGGTTATGCATGGGCTGATGAGCCGCGAAATCATGCAGTTGTAATGGTAACGGGTGATAACAAAAAACAGGTAAGTGAAAGTGCCGAAAGCCTAGCTAGAGATTTTTGGAAAGTTAGAAATGAATTTGAGTTTGTAGCTCCTACAACAGATTTAAAGACCAGTCTTAAATATGCTTTAAAGTCAAAGAAAAAACCTTATATAATTAGTGATATGGGTGACAACCCAACAGCAGGAGGTGCAGGTGATGTTACATGGACACTAAGAGAGTTGCTTAAAAATAAAGCTTTTAAAAAACCAACAGGGCCTGAACTAATTTATGCCTCTATTCCTGGCCCAGAGATGATTGAGGCTGCATTAAAAGCAGGAATAAATAATAAAGTTTCAGCAAAAGTAGGTGCAAAGGTTGATGATCGTTATGCCCCTCCAATTCTTTTAAACGGAATTGTAGAAGCTATTCATCAAGGGGATATTCATGCTGAAACAGAAGTTGTTGTAAAGGTTGGAAGTATCAAAATAATTGTGACAAAAAAACGCAAACCATATCATAGAGAAAAAGATTTTACTCAACTTGACTTAAATCCTCGTAAAGCAGATATTCTAGTTGTTAAAATTGGGTATCTAGTCCCAGAATTGTACAATATTAGAGGAGACTGGAATATGGCTCTTACCCCTGGAGGAGTTGATCAAGATTTGCAACGTCTAGGTTACAAAAGGATAAAAAGGCCTATGTTCCCATTAGATAAACAAATGGAAAATGTAGATTTAAAAACCCGTTTTATAAAAGCTTCTGATGCTTTATAACATTTGATTTAAATGATAAGAGTTTTTACTTTAATAATGTTAATTCCTTTTCTGCTTATATGCTGCATAGGAAAAAATTCTAATGAGGAAAAGATAAGAGTAAAAGGTCTTAATGAAACTGTTGAAATATATAGAGATAATTGGGGTATAAATCATATATATGCAAAAAACCAAAAGGATCTTTTTTTTACTCAAGGATATGCTGCTGCAAAAGATAGATTGTTTCAATTTGAAATATGGAGAAGACAAGCTACTGGTACTACTGCAGAAATTTTAGGTTCAAAAGAGTTAAAAAGAGATATTGGTACTCGCCTTTTTAAATTTAGGGGTGACTTAGATAATGAGCTTAATCATTATCATCCTCAAGGAAAAGAAATTATAGAAGCATACGTTTCAGGAGTAAACAGTTATATTGACGAAATTTTACAAAATCCAGATAAGCTTCCTCTTCCATTTAAAATACTTGGTATTACTCCAAAAAAATGGACTTCTGAAGTTGTAATTTCAAGACATCAAGGTTTACTTGGTAATATAAATGAAGAGCTTCAAATCGGAAGAGCTGTTGCCAAGATAGGTGAAAAAAAAGTAAAAGAACTGCTTTGGTTTCATCCTAAGAATCCAAAAATAAGACTTGATCCAAAAATTGACAAAAAACTTTTATTTGATGATATTTTGGCGCCATACAACGCCTTTAGAAAACCAGTTTCATTTACTTCTGAACAAGTTAATAAAGCTTATCAAAATTCAAATACAATCGCTTTGTTTAATACAAATAGAAAACATCCTAAAGACTCACTCTCAATTGGGAGTAATAATTGGGTATTAAGTGAAGAGAGAACAGCAGATGGGAACACTTATATGGCTAACGATCCTCACAGGACAATTGCAGTCCCTTCTCTTAGATATATGGCTCACCTGGTGGCGCCAGGATGGAATGTTATAGGTGGTGGTGAACCAGAAATTCCAGGAATTTCAATCGGTCATAATGAAAACGGAGCTTGGGGCCTAACTGTATTTAGAACTGATGGAGAAGATCTTTATCAATATGATCTCAATCCAAAAAACCCTCTACAATATAGTTATAAAGGCAAGTGGAGAGACTTTACGGTTATAAAAGAAAATATTACTGTAAAAGATGAAGAAAGTAAAGAAGTATATCTTTATTACAGTCATCATGGCCCTGTTACTTATTTAAATAAAAAAGCCTTAAAAGCATTTGCAGTAAGATGTGCTTGGTTAGAGCCTGGTGGCTCCCCTTATTTAGCTTCCTTAAGAATGGACCAAGCAAAAAATTGGGATGAATTTCGAGTTGCCTGCTCTTACAGTAATATCCCAGGAGAGAATATGGTTTGGGCTGACAAATACGGAAATATCGGTTGGCAAGCAGTAGGTATAGCCCCATTAAGAAAAAATTTTAGTGGATTAGTACCAATTCCAGGGGATGGTAGTTATGAATGGGATGGGTATTTGCCTATAATGGAGAAACCCCATTTATCGAATCCCAAAAAAGGATATATCGCAACTGCTAATCAAAATGTTACCCCAGAAGATTATGAGCATTGGAACGCAATAGGATACTCTTGGTCTGATCCGTACAGAGGTGAAAGAATTGATCAAGTATTGGGTAAAAAAAATGATTTAATAATGAGAGATATAAGAGATTTACAAGTAGATGTTACTTCCCTCCCAGCACAAATTTTAATTCCTCTTCTAAAAAAAATTTCTTTTAATTCTTTTGAAGAATCTATTAAAGGAAATTTATTTGGATGGGATTTTAAATTAGAGCCAAATTCTATTTCAGCAGCCATTTATGTTGCTTGGGAGAATGCCGTTATAGATCAAGCTAATAAAAAGTTTATTCCAAAATCCGTTAAAACCTATATCGAGTCATTACAGCTAAAAAATATTATTGACTGGATTATAAATCCTGAAATTATGTTCAGAGGGGCTGATAAAAGAGACAAATTTTTAAAGAAAACTTTCGAATTAGCTATTGCTGATTTAAAAACCCGTTTGGGTGATGATCCTAGTAAATGGCAATACGGTCAGCCCAAAAACAAACATAGTTTAATTTTCCATGCACTAGGTAAAGTGGTTAATCAAAAAACAGCTAATAAACTTAATCTAGGTCCTCTTCCAAGAGGTGGTAACGGTTACACTCCAGGATCCACCGGGGGGGACTATAATCAGAGTAGCGGTGGTAGTTTTAGAATAATTGTAAATACTGGTGACTGGGATAGCACTTTAGGGACAAATACGCCAGGTCAATCTGGAGATCCAGAAAGTCCTTTTTATAAGAATTTATTTAAAGATTGGGCTAAGGACAAGTATTTCCCAGTTTATTTTTCAAAAGAGAAGATAAAATCAGTAACCTTCAAAAAAACAATATTAACTCCTTAATCTTCGTCTTTTGGAACTGTTATGTGTTCCCCTAGAAAAAGTGCATTTAAAAACATTCGATTAGTTCCATAAGCAGTACCTCTAAAATTTTGATTTTCTGCAAAAAGTATTATGCGTCCATCATCCAAACTACTTACCACTACAGGTGCTGCTTTTGGAAGAAAATTCTGTCGAATATTCTTAGATATATAGCCATCAACATGTGGTTTTTTCGAATATAAAACTGGTGTGCCATACTCATTTTTACTAGGCTGTATCCAAACTAGATTATTTTTATATAAACTAACTTCTTTTGATGTATATCCAAATCCTAAAGGATGAGTTAAATCAATAACCCCCTTAACAAAAACACCGCCGAGTTGTTCTCTGCCTAGATTTTCTGATGCATCTTCGTAAGGCTTTGGTATAACTGTTTTTAAAGAATCCTTTTTCTGACTAACCAGATTTTCTTTTATGATTTTATGTTCAACTAATGAGGAAACTGCTGTACCCTGAGCAATTATTGTATTCCCTTTTGAGACCCATGATTTAATTTTTTCTATTGTCTCATTATCCCATTCGTAATCTCCAGAAACTAGAACTAAAGTATTGTAATCATCTAAAGGCACTCTTTCAAAATAATTCTGTCTTACTTTTGTTATCGGCATCCCTACTCTGGTGTCTAAAAGGTGCCACACTTCCCCTGCTTCATAGGATCGAATCCCATCACCAATTATCATTAAAGCTTTAGGTTTTTCAAGTGGCTTTACATGTCTGCTACCTAAATCTATTCCATTAATACTATACCCTGTAGATAAAGCATTGATTTGAATGTTGAATTTATTTTGTCCTTTATTTAATATTTCATAAACCTTATCAGAAGAAAGATTTTGGGGTACTACAGGTATAACTAAAGATCCAAATGAAAAGGCACCTTTTTCTTTTGTTTCAAAAGGCTTAAATGAAGTAGCAACAGTAATTTCGTTTTCTTGTAAAAAGTTGATCAGTGCTGGTACATTATAATCTTTAGCATCAACTAAGTATGCATAGTTGGATTTTTCTAAAGGACTTAATATTATTGATTTATCTTTTAAGAATTCTCCTGATGGTATTTTTTGAGATGCTTTATATTTTATATTGTAAAAATTAGCAACTGACCAAGCAGAAGCATCATAATAAACACTGTCTCTGTAAGTTTGATAGGTTTCAAAAAAAGTTTGTACCATTCTGTACTGTGGCTGTTTTGTTGGAACACTGTAGCTATTCTCTCCTGTTTTTATAACCTTCACTTGGTGATGCTCCAATTTATCTAAAAAAGCTTTTGCTCTATTCTTATCAATTTCAGTAAAATCATAAGCCTTTATTTTACTTTTGCTACTTCTTGAAATTGCACTTTTGAAAAAAGCTTTTTGATAATCTCTAAGGAGTTTTTTGTTTTCAACAGCAGCTTGAACTGTTGCTAAACTTGAAACAAATTGATTTCTTATAGTGAACGGAAATGTTATTTCACCATAAGCTGTTTTTTGCTTGAGCCCCCTAGAACTAGCTTGTTCGAAAAGTAAACCAAGACCTCCTTGAAGATCGGGGTAGGAAGATCCATATCCAGGATAAGTCCCGTCAAAAACTTCCTTTGAGAAATAAAGTGACCCTATACTATCCAAATCCTTTGTGAAATAATTCGCAAACAGATTATTTAATTTAATGTAGTTGTCCTTTGGCATTATAGGATCTTTTGATCCATTTATTTTCATAGGTTCAAAAAAATATGTGCTTTGAGTCCCCATCTCATGAAAATCAGTAACCACATTTGGATACCAATTATGATACCAATTTAGTTTTCCTTGACTCTCAGGGTTTATGGCTAAAAGCCAGTCTCTATTTAAATCAAACCAATAGTGGTTTGTTCTTCCTCTAGGCCACATCTCATTGTGCTCAGCATCATAAGGGTCTGATACAAGTGGATTACCTTTGTAGGTGTTAGCCCATTGTGTATGCCTGTCTCTTCCATCTGGATTTATTGTAGGGTCAATAAAAATTATTGCATCATCACGAAAAGATTTTATTTGAGAATTTTCAGAGGCAACTAAGGTATAAGCTGCGAGCATTGCTGCCTCTGAGCTAGAAGGTTCATTTCCATGAACATTGTATGCCAAATTTATTATTACTGGGATATCGGGTTGACTTTGAAGATTACCATTAGCATATTCCAAATGCTGTTTTTGAATTTCATCTAATTTTTCTAAATTTTCTTCACTGCTTACGATAAGAAAAGTTAGTTTTCTTCCCTCATGTGTTTTCCCATAATAAGTTATTGCTGCTCTTTTAGAGACTGATGCTAGCCTTTGAAAATAACTTACTATTTGATCATGACGCGTATGCTGCTCTCCGATACCATATTCTAAAAATTTCTCAGGTGATTCAACAGAATTTAAAAAAGGCTTGTAACGTTTTGTGAAATAGTCTTGGCTCAGTAAAGAAAAAGTTGAAAAGAAAAAAACTAGTGTCGAAATTCTCATAGGTTTGCTTTTTATTCAAAGCTACAATAAAATATTTCATCACCTTATCTCAATTGAAATGGATAAGTTTATTGATAGAACTATGCAGCGTTTTGCTTTTTAATAAGGTTTAGTGCTGACCCTTCTTTAAACCACTCAATCTGTTGAGAATTATATGAGTGATTTGCTTTAATCAAATCTTTAGATCCGTCTACATGAACTACTTCAATAGTAATTTGTTTTCCTGGAGAGAAATCTCTTAAGTCAACAAAATTAAAAGTGTCGTCCTCTTTAATTAAATCATAGTCTGATTCTTTATCAAAAGTAATCCCTAACATTCCTTGTTTTTTAAGATTTGTTTCATGGATACGAGCAAAGGATTTTACAAGTACTACTTTAACTCCTAAAAAGCGAGGCTCCATAGCGGCATGTTCTCTAGAGGATCCTTCTCCATAATTGTGATCGCCTACAACTACGGTTTCAATTCCCGCTTCTTTATATTGTCTTTGGGTATCTGGTACCCCAGCGTATTCTCCTGAGAGTTGATTTTTTACAAAATTTGTCTTTTGATTATATGCATTGACCGCTCCAATTAAACAGTTATTAGAAATGTTATCAAGATGACCTCTATAACGAAGCCAAGGTCCTGCCATTGAAATATGATCTGTTGTACATTTTCCATGGGCTTTGATAAGAAGTTTTGCACCCATAAGATTTTCACCATTCCATGGTTTAAAAGGTGTTAAAAGTTGTAATCTTTCAGAGTCTTGTTTTACAACTACATTAACCAAAGATCCATCTTCAACAGGAGCAATATAACCATTGTCTTTTACATCAAATCCCGATGGGGGAAGTTCTATCCCCGTTGGAGGATCAAGCCTTACTTCTTCTCCATCCTGATTAATTAAAGTATCATTAATAGGATTAAAATCTAATCTACCAGAAATGGCAACAGCAGCTACCATTTCAGGTGAAGCCACAAAAGCATGGGTGTTAGGATTACCGTCTGCTCTTTTGGAAAAATTCCTATTAAAAGAATGAATGATCGAATTTTTTTCTTGTTTATCTGCTCCTTCTCTGGCCCATTGTCCTATACAAGGTCCACATGCATTTGTAAAAATTTTGGCATCTAGGTCTTCAAATGTTTTTAAAAGTCCATCTCTTTCTGCAGTATAACGTACTTGCTCGGAACCTGGATTGATTCCAAATTCTGCTTTGGTGACTAATTTTTTTTCTACTGCTTGTTTTGCAATTGATGCTGCTCTTGATAAGTCCTCATATGAGGAGTTAGTACACGAACCAATTAGACCCCATTCTACTTTCAGTGGCCATTGATTTTGTTTAGCTACATCGGACATTTCAGATACTGGTGTCGCTAGGTCAGGAGTGAAAGGCCCATTAAGGTGAGGTGTTAACTCATCTAAATTAATCTCAATTAGCTGATCAAAATATTTTTCTGGATTTTTATAAACCTCTAGATCAGCAGTCAAATGGTCTCTTACAGCATTTGCAGCATTTGCAACATCATCTCTCCCTGTTGCTCTTAGATATCTTTCCATTGACTGATCATACCCAAAAGTTGAAGTGGTAGCACCTACTTCTGCTCCCATATTACATATAGTTCCCTTTCCAGTACAAGACATAGATTCTGCACCCTCTCCAAAATATTCTATTATAGCACCTGTTCCACCTTTTACAGTAAGAATTCCAGCAACTTTTAGAATAACATCTTTTGGAGCGGTCCATCCATTTAATTTACCTGTTAGTTTTACTCCTATCATTTTTGGAAATTTTAGTTCCCAAGGCATATCTGCCATTACATCTACTGCATCAGCACCACCAACTCCAATAGCAAGCATTCCTAAACCCCCTGCGTTAACAGTATGGGAATCTGTACCTATCATCATACCTCCTGGAAAGGCATAATTTTCTAAAACTACTTGATGTATAATTCCTGCTCCGGGTTTCCAAAATCCTATACCATATTTGTTGGATACAGACTCTAAAAAATTAAATACCTCAGCCGAAGTACTATTTGCTGATTTAAGATCTTGAGTGGCTCCTGATTTAGCTTGAATTAAATGATCGCAGTGAACGGTTGTTGGTACAGCTACTTTAGATTTTCCTGCTTGCATAAATTGTAGTAAAGCCATCTGAGCAGTTGCGTCTTGACAAGCAATTCTATCTGGTGCAAAATCTACATAGTCTTTACCTCTAGAAAATACTTTTTCCGGACTCCCATCCCACAAGTGCGAATATAAAATTTTTTCTGAGGCCGTAAGTGGTTTTCCTTTAATTTCTCTAGCCTTATTTACTCTTTCATTTATTTTAGAGTAGACCGACTTTATCATTTCAATATCAAAAGCCATAATTCAATTTAATTTTAACCAAAAATACAAAATTTATTCACCTTAATTTAAGTAACAAATTAATTAATATTGTTCTATTTTAAAAAAAGTAATTACATCGTCTAATATCTTTTAAAACAAATCTTTTATGTAATTATATTACCTATTGATCAATAATTATATTAAATAACATCGCCTCATTTTTTTAAATTTTTGTACTGCATTTATACTGCATTACAACTTTTTGTTTTTTCACTCATATTGTTTTTATAGTTTTATACTACGCAAAGCACAAATAAATTGGAACTATTTGAAAGTTTTGAACTTAATTTTGCTAAGATTTATCCAGATTTTACCAAAAACCTAGTCCGTTTGGTAGATAATCTGTCTCCCTCTGAAATAAAGATATGTATGTGTATAAGGATGAATTATTCCAACACTCAGATTAAAGATTATATGAAAATTTCAGATAGTACGATAGCTAATTTAAGATCTAGTGTTAGGCACAAACTTGGTCTAAAAAGGTCACAAAGTTTAACTAATGCTGTCATATTGATCTGATGGAAAAAGTAAGATACCATAGAAAGTTTTTTCAAGTCTTTCTGCTATTCAGCTTTTTCTCTTTTTCTCAGACGACTTATTATGTCTCAAAATCTGGGAGTAATTCGAATAACGGTACATCGACAGGTACTCCATTTTTGACAATCTCACATGCTATTTCTCAAATAAGTGCAGGAGATATTATATATATAAGAGCTGGAACTTATCACGAAAATATTCAGATAAATAATTTAGATTCTACTAATGGCAATGAAACTCTAATTCAAAACTATAATAATGAACAGGTAATAATTGATGGGACAATTGGAATAACAAACAATTGGGGTGACGATACTATCGGTGGAGTTCAAGTGAAAAAAGTAGAAAGCTTCACAGAGTCAATTACTCAACTTTTTGTAGGAAATAATCAGATGGTTATGGCTAGATGGCCAAATGCTCAATTTAGTGATTTGTCGATTTATGACCATGACAATTGGGCTGAAGGAGAAGAGACCGGAAGTACAGATGGATCTTTTCTTATTGATGAAAGTTATGAAAATCCAGGGTCTTTAAGTCTTACAAATTCTATAGGTATTTTAAATGTCGGGTCGTTTAGGACTTTCAACCGAAGAATAAATTCTCACACCCAACAATCAGGTGATGACATAATCACCTACACTACTCCAATTGGTAATAGTGGTATAGGGGGAAGTCTAACTAACAATGGAGAAATAAAGGATAAACATCACTATTTTTTCTTTGAGGGCAAAAAAGAATTTATTGATGCGGATAATGAATGGTTTTTAGACACAACAAATGACGCTCTATATTTAAAACCAGCTAGTGGTGTTGATGTTTCAAGTACTACTATCAGGGGAAAGGTTAGAGATTATTCCATTACAATTACTGGCAGTGAATATCTAAAAATTAAGGGGTTAACGTTTTTTGCAACCACTATTCATGCAAGTGGTAGTAATAATCTAGAAATTTCTGAATGTAATTTTTATTATCCCTCACATTCAAAAAGGATGTTAGGAGATCTTAATGGGGCAAATGTTACAACATTTGGAACAGGATCAGGAAATACTGCTAGAGTAGACTCATCAACAGTTAGTGGATGTTTATTTATTAATACGGAAGGTGAAGCTTTAGTTGTTAGAGGAAATAACAACACTATTAAAAACTCATACTTTAGAAATATTGACTGGTCTGCAACAGAATTGAATGGTCTCATGGTTACTATATATATTGACGGTACGAGCAATACTTTTACAGAGAATGAAATTTATCATACAGGTGCTTCTGCCACCGTTTGGCCTGGTGAACAGTCAATCTTTTCATATAATATAGTTTCTTCAACAGGTCACGCTCAGTCTGACGGATCCGTTTTTCAAGGAACAAAAAATCTTGTTTTTGGCTCTAATGTACACCACAACTTTGTATACGATACAGAAAAATATGCCTTTAGATATGATGCCCCTGGGGGGGATGCCGCTCAGGCGGGAAGCTTTGGTGTAATGCATCATAATATCGCTGATAATACGCTTGGTTTAATGATTAAGGGAAACAATCAGATTATTGCTCACAATACAGTATTAAATACAATCAGTAATAGAAATGATATTATTATTCTCACTGAGGATTGTTCTAATACTAACACTTGGCTCTACAATAATTTAGCAGAAAGGATAGGATCCCACAGAAGTGCTACTAGTTTCAGTACGCCTAATTATGGTCCCATGCCCATGGGTACTGAGGGTTATATTAATACAGGCTCAAGTTCTAGCCCTAACTGGGAAGTATGTGACTCTGGCAATGGTTCATTATACTCAGGAACTGGAACTGGAAGCTCTACTGCGAATATGGATGGCATTAATGTTTCGAGACCTGGGATAACTTATAATGCCAATATAGAAAGTAACCTAAACTATAATCCGGGAAATGGTAAGACTATAGCTGACTATCAGCCTACAAGTAACAATATCATAGACAAAGGGGCTACACTTACCAACACAGTTTCTAAATCTTTGGGTACAACTGGTCAATTAAATACAATTGTTCCTCACACTAGTCAAGGCTCTGCTCCAGATATAGGAGCAATTGAAGGAAACTCTCTTTGGACTCCTGGAGTTAGAGGATGGACTCCGAACCAAACAATAAACTTAACTGGAATATTCGCTAATGCTGATGTAACTGCTCCTACTGTAGTAATTTCAGACAATGCTTCGGGCAATACCGTTGTAAATACCCAAACAATAAGAATAACCGGAACCTTTAGTGAGAATATGGCTGCAAGTCCACAAATTAATATTGGAAGTTTGATTTCAAATGCTGCTATGATTCAAGGAGCTAATCCTTCTATTTGGTATTATGACTGGAATGTATCTACTGGAAGCCCCAGTGAAGGAGCAGTAATTGCTACAATTTCAGCTAGAGATCTTGCCGGAAACAGTTTAGGTTCAACAACTCAAATGAATAAAGCGCTGCACCTTAACGGATCATCTTATGTTGCAATTCAAGATAATGGTAATGGTCAATCTTATCCTTTAAGAAGAAATCCCGGAGGGAGTATAAGTGGAAATCAGCCTTGGATGGTAAATGTAATTTTTAAAAGAACAGCCACAGCAAACCAAACAATTTGGGCTCAAAGAGAAACAACAGGCGGTAGTTCAGATAAGGTTAAAATTAAAGTAAATGGGAGTAGCCTAATGTTTAGGTACGGAAGAAGCAGTAACTATTTTAGATGGTCAAAAACATCATTTATTAATCAAGACGTTTGGTATTCGATTACATTAAAATATAATGGGGGTAATGTAACACAATCTTCTTCATTTAAATTTTATCAAACTGATTTTTCAAGTGGTTTAACATCAGATATTACAGATTCTGGCACATTTAGTACCGTTGGCTCACCAAGCAATTCAATGCAATTGGATGGGAATTTTTTTGTTGGTTCTGATTCCGATGCAGAGTATTTTAATGGTTATATAGCATCGGTTGTTGTTACAACATTAAAACAAAGCGAAAACCCTTCACTAAATGAAATATCTATGTTTAGTCAAGACCCTTTGGCTTGGCTTGCTAGTTACAAAGAAGGTGAAACTTTTAGGGCTCCGAATATAGCAAGTGTTGAGTCAGTAAATTTTCAAAGTTTCAATAATAATAAAACAGGAAGTCAAAGAAGTGATTTTGCAACTTATTTGTGGTTGATGGGTGATGGTAAAGCTGGTGGAGGTAATAACGGTCTTGGAACAGGTAGTAGTAAACATGTAAAAAATGAAGTTACGAATGCGACCGAGTCAAATAAAACAAGATTGAATTTTAACAATGCTTTGAATGCTACTGGCTATACCAGAATAAAGAATGTTAACATATCGGTTCCCGCTAGGAGACAATACTATATTTCAGATACTCTTTCACCAACTGTTACTCTAACTACCAATGATAGTGACAATAGAATTAAACCTGGAGATAGTTTAACCGTTTCAGCTACATTTAGTGAGAATATGGCCTCAAGCCCAAGAATAACTATAGGTTCAGCAATCAATAACGTCCCTCTTACTGCTACTACCAGTAGTACATGGTCTTACACATGGAATACTAGTGGAGTTTCTGAAGGCAGTTATACCGTTACTGTCACAGGTGCTGATCTTGCTGGAAATAGCTATACCGGAACAGATACTCTAAAAATTACTTTAGATTCCACACCTCCAGAGGTTTTATTAGTTTCAAATATAATTAGCCCTACAATTCAAACTAGCGATGTAGTGTCTATTTCAGCTTATTTTTCAGAAACACTTTCTACTACACCTACACTGTCCATATCAGGATTAGTAACCAATACGGCTATGAGCAAATTTTCTAGAACACCAATTAGTCAAATTGGTCAATTAATTAACGGAAGTGCTGGAGATATGTTTGGGTTCTATTCAGATATAAGTGACAGTGGAAATCGATTAATTGTTGGAGGGGCTGGGAATAATTCTAATGCAGGTATTGCTAAGGTGTACCAATGGAATGGAAAGCAGTGGGTACAATTAGGAAATGACATTACTGGCGGATCAAATGAGCGGATGGGAAGACCAGTGGGTATAAGCGGAAATGGATCGGTAATTGTTGTTGGTGGAAGAGGGCCTTCTAATAACGGAATTTATAGAATATATACTTTAAATGGAAACTCTTGGTCTCTTAGAGCAACATTAAATGGTGAGGCTTCAGATGATTTGGGCAATTTTGAGCATGGGTCAATAGATTTAAGTTATGACGGAAGTTTTTTCGCATTTGGTCATGGGCAGAATGATGCTGGAGGTAACAATAGAGGACATACAAGAATATTTGAATGGAATAGTTCAAATTACGTTCAAAGGGGGAGTGACATTGATGGAGATATTGACGGGTCCTTGCTGGGTTCTGGAGCTCCTGGGATTAGTCTTTCAAAAGATGGAAAAAGAATTGTTGTTGGTTTAAGAACCCGTTCATCCAATAATGGAATGGTTAGAGTTTATGATTGGGATGGGTCTGCATGGACAAAAGTTGGAGCTGATATTACTGATCCTGTAGACAGTTCAGGAAGTCTTTTTGGAGGATCAGTCTCTATATCTAATGACGGACAAACGATTATTGCTGGTGCAGCAAGTGGAAATAATACTGGTCTAGTACATATTTTTGCATATCAACTTATCTCAGGTACAGCATCATGGACTTATAAATCAACAATTGCTGGAAGTAATAGTGGAGACGGATTTGGATATTCTTCGTCAATAAATGGAAATGGAAATAAGATTATAGTAGGTGCTTACACTGCAAACTCAAATAGAGGTTATGCTCGAATTTATAATTGGGATGGAACAACTGCTTCTCAAATAGGTTCTGATATTCTTGGTACAGCTACTAACAATTATCTTGGAGGTCATGTTACATTATCTGCTAATGGTATAGCGGTTATCGGTGCGCCATTTAATGCATCTGGAGGAGCATCTTCAGGACAGGTAAAAGTTGTTGGGGTCGACCGGTATGAATTTTCATGGGATGTTGATAGCCCATCAGCTCCTTCAAATGGAAATTATATAGCTAGTGTTTCAGCTGTGGATAAAGTAAATAATGCATATTCAGGGTCTGAGAGCATTACATTTACTGTAGGGAATCCTTTTACTCTGGCTATCACATCTGATGATTCAGATAATGTAATTACTACCGGTCAGGTAACCCTAACTGCTACTTTCTCCATTAACATGAATGCCACACCGAAGATTTCAATATCGGGAGTGGTTACCAATGTTGCTATGACACAAAGTGCAACTGCAGCAGTATGGACTTACTACTGGCAAGTACCTTCAAATATTTCTTCGGGGACTACACTAAATGTAACTGCTACTGCAACCGATACCAATAATTTACCCTACTCCGGAAATGCCTCCCTTACCCTTACAATAAGTCCTACTTTTTATTTGGCCTCTAATGGGGTAACTATAAAGTGCTCTGGATGTAGCGCAGGGGATACGGGTATGGTAAGTGGTACTCTGTATACTGCTGTCGAAAATGGAAGTGGGACCAATGGTATACAAACCTATGTTAATGCAGGGAACTACAACTTAGCAACTACTCTTGTTACTAGTATGCAAAGTCTTTTTGGCAACAAAAATTCTTTTAACACCGATATTGGTTTTTGGGACACTTCAAGTGTAACTAATATGAGTAGTATGTTCTATGGAGCTACTTCATTTAACAATGGTGGTAGTAATACCATAAATAATTGGGATACATCAAGTGTAACAACTATGGCACAGATGTTTCAAATTGCGAGTGGATTTAATCAAAATATTGGATCCTGGGATACTTCAAGTGTAACAAATATGACATATATGTTAAGCTCAGCTGATGCATTCAATCAAAATATTGGATCCTGGGATACATCAGAAGTAACAGATATGTCTGCTATGTTTTATAATAATGACGTATTCAATCAAAATATTGGATCCTGGGATACGTCAAAAGTAACAGATATGAATAATATGTTTAGTATTACGGGTGCATTCAATCAAAATATTGGGTCCTGGGATACATCAAATGTAACAAACATGTCATATATGTTTAATAGAGCAATTGCATTCAATCAAAATATAGGAGCATGGAATACATCAAAAGTTAGAAATATGAGAAGCATGTTTGAAGGTCTTGGTATAGGCAGCTACACCGTGTTTAATAACGGTGGAAGTAGCACAATAAATAATTGGGATACTTCTAGTGTAACTAATATGAACAAAATGTTCTATGCTTCTAATTTCAATCAAAATATTGGTAGTTGGGACACCTCTAGTGTTACTAGTAGTAATAATATGGCGAATATGTTTGCTAATTCAACTAATTTCAATCAAGATCTCTCCGGATGGTGTGTTTCGGGAATTAATAATGAGCCTACAGGATTTAAAACGAATGCTAATGCTACTTGGAGAAATGATGCTTCCAAACAGCCAGAGTGGGGAGTATGTAATTCCAATGTAAGTGTTACTCTAACAGATACTGATACAGATAATCTATTAGCCGCATCGGATACAGTAACCATTACTGCATCATTTAGTGAGGCCATGAATCCTGCTCCTAGGATTTCTATTACAGGGATTGTTACAAATGTTACTATGACTGCCCTTACAGGAGCTGAAAAAGCTGTCCAAATTGGAGAGACACTCTATGGATCGGGTGTAAATGATCAATTTGGTAGTGGAGGAGATTCTGAAGGTGGTAATGGTTATGGGGACACACATTTAAGTAAAAATGGGAAAGTTTTCGCATTTGCAAGTGGATATAAAAATACCGGTGATTTTTATAGATTAATTGTTTATGAGCTTATAAATGGTACTTGGACAAATATTACTAGTAATCTTCCGCAAACCCTTGTAAGTGGGGCTAAACAAAGTACTATGGCTTTAAGTAGAGATGGACATACTATTGTAATAGGGGCATATAACATTAATACTAACCTTACTAATGCTGGAAGAGTATATGCCTACCGATATAATGGTTCTTCTTGGACTCGATTAGGAGATGATAATGATATGAAGGGGTATACTACAAGTTCGGAATTGGGCAGTCATCTTGATATATCTGATGATGGAAACAGAATTTTTGCCAGGGGAAGATCTGGTGGTGGATATATAAATGTTTATGATTGGGACGGAACTGATTGGAATATGCATAAAAATAGTTTAGGGAATACTCAATATTCCTTTAAAGACGCTCTATCTCTTGCTAGTAATGGTAGAAATATGGGAAATATTGGAATGTCTGTAAGCTCTGATGGGAACCGAGTTATTGTTAATACAAGTACTTCAGATATAATATCTACATGGGATTATACACCATCAGGTTCAGCTTCGTGGACAATGACCCCTGGTTATCTAACTCCCCCTTTCACAGCCTATTGGAATGGTTCAGATATTTCGGATGATGGTAATACACTTGTTATAGGTGTTCAACAACAGGGTAGTGGAAGTGGGCAAAGTAACGCAACTCAAGGAAATGTATTTGTATACTCCTGGAATTCGGGCACATCTACTTGGACACTTAAAGGGTCAAACTTACCAATTGTAGGTTCGAGTTCGACAGGTGGTGAATATTTAGGCTATAATGTTTCAATTAGCTCAGATGGAAATAGAATTTCATTTGGAAATTTTGAAAATGCAGCTGCTAGAAGGGGAAAAGTAGCAATTTATGACTATAATGCCTCCTCAAACCAGTGGGTTGAATATGCAACTCTAATTAGTGATAAATCTACTACAATAGCTCGAAGTTCAGAGCTCAGTGGTGATGGAAATAGAATTTTAATAGGTGATAATAGTTTAGATGTTGATGGTAATAATAATGCAGGATCAATAGAAGTTTATCAGCTAGGAGGTTATAGGTATGTCTGGGATGTAGATAGCGGAGGCGCTCCACCTAACGGTACCTACAGAGCAACTGTTTCAGGCACTGCTAGTGCCACAGGAGGTGCTTACTCAGGTACAGAAAGCATTACCTTTACTTTAGATACAACAGCACCTACGGTTACTTTAACTGATACTGATGCAGACAATATTATATCCACTACTTTATCACCTACTAATACGGTAACTATCACTGCCAGTTTCTCTAAATCAATGGCTGCAACTCCAACGATTTACATTACAGGAGTAGTAACCAATGTAGCGATGACAAGAGTAGGAAACACTAACAGCTATACTTATAACTGGAATACATCGACTCCAACCCTTGCCGCTGGAGCTTATTCAGTGACAGTAAGTGGAACCGACGCCATTGGTAATGCTTATGCGGGAACCGATAGTATCACCTTTACTATAAGTCCTACTTTCTATCTAGATGCTAATGGGGTGACTGTAAAATGTAGAGGATGTAGCGCTGGAGATCAGGGAGTTGTTAATGGAGTAATCTATACGGCACATGACAATACTTCTATTCGTTCAAAATCAAGAAATGATAATGATTGGAATAGAGTAGTAACCAGTCTTGTTACCGATACATCTGGGCTATTTGAAACTGCCAATTCTAATGATACTTGGAATCAAGATATAAGCTCATGGGATACCTCTAATGTTGAAAATATGTCTCGCATGTTTTATAAATGCGAGGATTTTAATCAAAATATTGGTAGCTGGGATACTTCAAGTGTAACCAATATGAAACATATGTTTTATTATGCAAAGACATTCAATCAAAATCTTGATAGCTGGGATACTTCAAATGTAACCGATATGAGTTACATGTTTAAATTTAATACAGTATTTAATGGTAATATAGGTTCTTGGGATACTTCGAATGTAACTGATATGAGTCACATGTTTTTTGAAGCCCGTGCGTTCAACCAAAATATTGGCAGTTGGGATACTTCTAAAGTGACTACAATGGTAAGTATGTTTGATCAAGCCGCTGTTTTTAATCAAAATATTGGTAGTTGGAATGTATCTAGTGTTACTAATTTCCAAAGAATGTTTGGAAATGCTTATGAATTTAACCAAGATATTGGTAACTGGGATATTTCAAGTGCAATTACCATAAGAAATATGTTCAATAGTGCTAGGAATTTTAATAATGGCGGGAGTCCCTCTATTGGCAATTGGAATACTTCTAATGTTTATAGAGGCTCTTTAAATGGTGGACAGTTGAATGGCATGCTTGGCGTCTTTTATCAAGCTGCGGCATTTGTCCAAGATATTTCTGGCTGGTGTGTTTCAAATATACCAACTAAGCCGACATCTTGGACGGGACAGCAAAATAATGTAGCATGGCGACAAGATGCTTCCAAATCACCTCAATGGGGCACCTGCCCAGCGCCACAGGTTACTCTAACCGATACTGATGCGGACAACTATGTGCTTAATAGCTCTGTGGTCACTATCACAGCTACCTTCTCGGCAAACATGTCCCCTACAGCTACGATAAGCATTGGCAGTGTAATAACCAATATAGTGATGACCGTAGTCAGTAGCTCTACCTTTAGATATGTATGGGATGTAGATGCAGGGGGCAGCTTACCAGATGCAGCATACTCAGCTACGGTCTCAGGGGTAGATGCCAATGGTAGAGCATACATAGGTGCTGATAGCATAACCTTTACTCTGCTCTCTCCACCGTCAACACCTTCAACAGGGCCAGATCTATCGGCAAGCTCAGATAAAGGGCCTAGTAATACGGATAACTTAACTAATGTTACCACCCCTACCTTTACCGGTACGGTCACTCCTTCCACAGGTACTGTGTATCTGTATGCAGAGAAAGATGGCGGCTCACCTTCTATTGTAGCCTCAGTTACTACTGCTAGTGACGGTAGCTATGCAATATCACCTACGTCGGCCCTTACCTCAGGAGGTTATGTCTTCTATGTAAGGATAGAAAATGCTGCTGGGGATACTTCAGGTAACTCTCCCCCACTTAGTGTAACGGTGCAGACCAGCCCCCAATCCCCTGTTCGACCTACTTTAAAAACAGAGACTGATTTAGGAGTCTCTGATTCAGACAATATTACA
Source organism: uncultured Bacteroidota bacterium (assembly GCA_902616905.1). Taxonomy (GTDB): domain Bacteria; phylum Bacteroidota; class Bacteroidia; order Flavobacteriales; family Flavobacteriaceae; genus MS024-2A. Next base: position 18,741 of record CACMUP010000013.1, on the reverse strand, counting down.
AGTGATAACACACCGACCTTTACAGGAACGGTATCCCCGAACACCCAAGTAAAAATTTATGTTGACGGTACCCTAGCCGAGACAGTCACCTCTGATGGTAACGGTCTCTTTGAGTCAACAATCTCCTCTGCGCTGAGCAACGATAATGGAAGTAATATCAAAAATGAGATCTATATAGAAATTGTAGACACCTATGGTAATACAGCTACATCCACATTATTGGATCTAACGATCGACACCACAGCACCTACAGCTAATGCGGTAGCTACTGATAAGAAGATCGCAGCTTCTTCTACAACTACCTACACCACTACAGGCATTGCAGCTACAGATCAGGTATGGCTGGTTCCGTCCACCATATCTAATGCTGACCTTAAGGCGTATCTAGCAGATCCATCCTCTGTGAGCTCACTTACGTTAAGTACGAACATTACAAAACAAACTACAGGCAACAGCGGTACGATCTCCACACCTAGTGGTGGCGGTCTGTATAAAGTAGTTGTAGTAGATCCTGCAGGGAACTTCTCTAATCCATCTGCAGGAACACTAGATCTTGACCTTACTGGCCCCAAGATAACCTCGATCACTACATCTACTACCAGTGGGGTTTACACCGATGATGACACTAATCCATCGAACTCCGATACGGTCACCTTTACGGTAAACTTTGATGAGCTCACTACTATCACGGGCACTCCAAGACTACCGCTTACCAACATCACTGACGCTAACGGCAATCAAGTTTATGCTACCTATGTCTCAGGCTCAGGTACAGCTTCAGCTACTTTTGTCTATACGGTTCAGGACGGGGATCTCTCAGGGGGATTACAGATTGCTTCTTCAGGTGCATTAGACCTTAATGGCGGCAGCATAAAAGATTTATATAATAATGATGCGGATACGGCTTTATCAACCAATAGTGTATCGCTCTCTACCAGTATAGAGATAAAAGCTACCGATCCTAACCTTACAGTAAGTGTTAGTTCTAATAACAGTATATCCTCTTCTAATGCTAAGGAAGGTGATGTGATTACGGTAACGGTAGTCTCAGATCAGGCCTGGTCACTTAACCCTGCGACAATCTCAATGACCCTATCAGGTATTAATCCCCAGCCTACGATTAACTTTGCAGAGACAGCTACCAGTCCGTATACCTATACAGCAACCTTTACCCTTACAGCATCGAACACTTATACAGATGGTGGTCTTAACTTTAATATAAGTGCTTCGGATGTAGTGTCTTCGACTAAGGTAACTACCCCTAATAAGATTGCCACTAACCAGAGTGTACTAAGCGGCAGCTTTGGTTTAGACGGCACGGCTCCCTCGTTTACAGGAACGTCGTCGCTTACTATTACAGAAGGTACTACTACAGGAGATGCTGCTGTGGCAGACGAGACGGTTACCTATAGTATTACTGGCGGGGCAGATGCAGGTAATGTTACTATTAACCCACAAACAGGAGCGATAAGTGTGAGTCCTGCACCGGATTTTGATACGCCTACTGATGCTAACGAGGATGGTATTTACGAGGTAGAAGTAACGGCTACAGATATTGTAGGTTATACCGTAACTAAGCCGATGACTATAAAAGTACTGGAGGTACCCTTTGGTGTTGAGTTCAGTGCTGTAGAAGCTTCTCCTTCAGAGGGGCAGCAGGGAAGTTATACGGCAGTACTTACCTATCCTCCAACAGGACCGGTAACCATACCACTTACTACAACCAATAGTGTGATTAGTTCTCTCTCACCTAGCAGTATCACCTTTACTCCAGATAATTGGAACGTCCCTCAAACGGTCTTGATCAATACCTTCAATAACGATACTGCAGGGGGCGATGTTACTGTGACTATAAATACTGGTAAACCTTCTTCTTCGGATGTGAACTACAGTGCCCTAAGTGCTGAAGACACGGCGGACTTTACCATTACTCTTATTGATGATGAAAAGGATATCGACGGTGACGGTTTCTTTGATTACGAAGACTTCTTCCCTAATGATGGAAAAGAGTGGTCGGATAACGATAAAGACGGTATAGGAGATAATGCGGATACGGATGATGATAACGACGGTATTAGTGATGAGGACGAGATTAAAAACGGTACGGATCCACTGGTTCCTAACTTAGATCCTGTTCCCGGAGACAGCGATGGGGATGGTACTCCTGATGCATTGGATAAAGATAGAGACAACGATGGAGTGAACGACAATCAAGATGCCTTCCCGGATGATCCTAATGAGTCTAGAGATAGCGACAACGATGGTATAGGGGATAATGCGGATGATGATGATGATAACGACGGCTTTACTGACCGTGACGAGAAGGCGGCAGGCAGTGATCCATTAGATCCTTCGAGTGTACCTGGCGATAGAGATAACGATAAGCTTCCTGATGCATTAGAGATTGGTCTGGGCTGTGATCCTACTAATCCCGATACCGATGGAGATGGAGTGATCGACGGAGAAGACGACTTCCCAACGGATCCTAACTATCAAACTGATACCGATGAAGACGGCATACCAAACAAAACGGATCCGGATGATGATAATGACGGATTAGAAGATGATCAGGATCCCTTCCCACTAGATCCGAACAACGCTCCTGATAGTGACGGGGACGGTCTTAATGATAATATTGACCCTGACGATGATAACGACGGCTTTACTGACAATCAGGAGATAGGAGCCGGCACGGACCCACTGGATCCTAATAGTGTTCCTAGTGATAAGGATAAAGACGGGCTTACTGATGTAGAAGAGGAGACTCTAGGGACAGATCCTAATAATCCGGATACCGATGGTGATGGTGTGAGTGATAAGTTTGACTCTGAGCCACTAAATGCTGAGACGGGTCTGGACTCTGATGGGGATGGTATTGCTGACGATAAAGATCCGGATGATGATAATGACGGAGTAAAAGACGTAGACGATGACCTGCCACTAGATCCTAATGAGACTTCTGATTATGATGGAGACGGTATTGGGGATCGTGCAGATCTGGATGATGACAATGATGGGTATGATGACGCTGTAGAGCTGGAGGACGGCACAGATCCTAAAGACGCATTGGACTATCCTCGTGATCCTGATGGGGATGGGCTGACCACTAACCAAGAGATCGAACTGGGTACGGATCCAGAAAACCCAGATACCGATGGAGATGGTATTAGTGATAAAGATGATCCTCAACCATTAGAAGGGGACTTAAATATAGATACCGACGGAGACGGCATTATTGATCTTTTTGACAAAGATGATGACGGGGACGGTTATGACGATCTGTTAGAGATTGAGCTGGGAAGTGATCCTAAAGATCCTAAGATCATACCGCAAGACACAGACGGAGACTTTTTACCTGATGCTAAAGAGAAAGAGCTAGGTACAGATATTAATAACCCTGATACTGATGGAGATGGTATTATTGATGGAGAAGATGACTTCCCACTAGATCCTACAAGAGGTAAAGATACTGATGGTGATGGCGTCCCAGATGCGCAAGATACTGATGATGATAATGATGGTACTCCTGATAGTCAGGACGCCTTCCCAACCGATCCAAGGGAGACTACTGATACCGATGGTGACGGTATAGGAAATAACGCTGACGGTGATGATGATGGTGATGGGTACTCAGATTATGCGGAGACCCTAGGAGGCTCGGATCCTTTAGACCCTAATAGTATTCCTAGCGATAGGGACAATGACCGCCTCTCTGATCCACAAGAATTAATTGTAGGTACCGATCCGGACGATCCTGATACGGACGATGACGGCTTTAATGATGGAGAGGACCCTGCTCCACTAGAACCTAATAATGAATCCAACTCTAACGACTTTGATGGAGACGGTATTCCTAACGATATCGATCCTGATGATGATAATGACGGCGTACCTGACAGGAGAGACCGCTTCCCACTGGATCCTGACGAGTATAGCGATCTCGATGGTGATGGTATTGGAGATAATAGCGACCCTGATCGTGACGGAGATGGAGTAAATAACTCTAATGATCTGTTCCCATTTGATCCTAATGAGTCTTCAGATAATGACAATGACGGCATAGGAGACAATGCGGATTTGGATGATGACAACGACGGCTATCCAGATGCTGTTGAGATCCAAGAGGGTAGTGATCCATTAAACCCATTTAGTGTCCCTGAGGATGCGGATAAGGACGGGCTCTCTGATGCAGAGGAGATCGAACTGGGTACGGATCCTAATAAATATGACACCGATGGTGACGGAGTAAACGATAGTGTTGATGCCTTCCCGCTGGATCCAGAGCACAATAGTGATCAGGATGGTGATGGTATTCCAGATCTATTAGATCCTGATGATGATAATGACGGGGTGCCTGACAGAAGTGATGTCTTCCCTTATGATCCAGAGGAGAGTGAGGATACGGACTCTGATGGTATTGGTAACAATGCAGATGATGACGATGATAATGATGGTTATCCTGATGTGATAGAGATTGAAGCAGGAACTAATCCTAAAGATAAAGATGACTTCCCAGAAGACTTAGACGGTGACGGCGTCTCTGATATAGAGGAAGCGATCCTAGGTACTGATCCTGAGAACCCAGACACCGATGGTGATGGAGTGAATGATCTAGAGGATCCCTTCCCACTGGATCCGGAGTTTACAAAAGACACCGATGAGGATGGTATTCCAGATAAGATAGATCCTGATGATGATAATGATGGTGTGCCTGACCAGGAAGATGCCTTCCCAGAGGATCCACTAGAGTGGAGTGACACGGATGGTGATGATATCGGAGACAACAAAGACACCGATGATGATAACGACGGTTATAGTGATGTAGATGAGCTCTTACAAAACACTGATCCTAAAGATCCTAATAGTAATCCTCAAGACAGTGACGACGACGGTATCTCAGACTTCCTTGAAGAGCTTAAAGGCACTGATCCTAATAATCCTGATACTGATGGTGATGGTATTATCGATGGAGAGGATGACTTCCCACTGGATCCAAACTTTAGTAGTGATAATGATGGAGATGGTATTCCAGACGAAGTAGACGTCTATGGAGACAACGACTCAGATGAGCTAGGAGACATCCCTGATATCGATGATGATAATGATGGTATTAGTGATGTATCGGAGAACGTATTTATTACCTTCTACCAAGACTTTAATATCTCTATTGGTATTGGTCTGTTCCAAGGAGGAGGCCCTGGTAAGTCACTTCCTATAAGGTTCTCTGGAGACGCCCCTACAACTGATCGTAATGTAGGTAAGTGGAAGGTGCGTAAGAAAGTAGTTGGGGGAGCGGATGCAGATAAAGTAAAAATTATAGGAGGAGAGCCTGCTGCCAAGGGTGAGCAGAAGTATTACTCTCCTTATGCTAAACGACAAGAGAACCTAGGAGAAGGGTATCTGGCCTTTGTTAATGTACCGGATCCTAAAAACCCAGATGATGCCAACAAGGATGGTGTTTATGAGGTAGAGATTGCTTATGTAAATACTACTGCTGGTGATCCTAATGTACCGATCCCTAAAGCAGAGGCACTTATCGAAGTAGACGTATCCTCTGAGGAGGAAAAAATCTTTGGTCTGGACACGGAGATCACCCCGATAGAGGATGTAGATCCAGGATTGGTGAACTCCGATACTGACGGAGACGGTATTATCAACTCAAGAGATCCTGATGATGATGGAGATCATCTATACAGTGAGTTTGAAGGATCCCTTGTGGAAGGATTATTAGAGCGAACCAATGCGGCAACTGGATCAGTAGACACCGATGGGGATGGCTTCCAAGACTTCCTTGACCCTGATGATGATAATGATACGGTATTTAGTCTCTTTGAAGGGACGGATCCTAATGGTGACTTTGATCCTTCTGATGCGATAGACAGTGATCGTGACGGTACTCCTGACTATCTCGATGCAGATGATGATGGAGACGGTATTGACTCGATTGACGAGTCTCCGGATCCGGACCAGGATGGTGTTCCTACTGATGCGCTTGACTTTGATAAGGATGGAGTAGCGGATTATCTAGATATTGATGATGAAGACGATGGTGTACCTTCTAAGTATGAGCTCACTAGTACTTCATTTAGTTCTAGGCTTTATGTTAGAGATACTGATAGAGATGACATTCCAGATTATCATGATCTGGATGATGATGGAGATGGTGTTCCTACAAGCTTTGAGATTACAGAGCCTGGGGAGAACTACTTCTTAGATACTGATAACGATGGTATCGCCGATCACTTAGATACGGATGATGATCAGGATGGTATGCTCACTATAGAAGAAGATCTTAATGGTAATGGTGATCCTCGTGATGACGACACTGACTTTGACGGTAAAGCCAATTATTTAGAATCCAGTTATCTCGATGTAGATGCTGATGGTGTGGTAGATGAATTTGATAGTGTGGATGATGATCCGTATAACGACCAGGATGGAGATGGCTTCCCGAACTTAGATGAGACCCTAGCAGGTACAGACCCACTGGTAGCTAATAGCTTCCCACAAGGGTTTGACAATCCTGCCCTTAGGGAGTCTATTGAGATTGTTAACTTCTTCTCTCCTAATGGGGATGGTAAGAATGATACTTGGCAGGTAAGGGAGATTGATCGTTATCTAGACAATCAAGTATGGATTTATTCTAGAACCGGTGCGGAGTTATTTAATGCTAAGCCGTATAATAATGACTGGAATGGTACGTTAGATGGAGTAGAACTCCCTGCAGGAAGTTACTACTACCGTATCGATCTGGATGGTAATGGAACAATAGATTTTGAAGGTTGGTTCTATCTTACTAGGTGATGACTATGATAAGAAAAAGTAGCTTGTTATTACTGTTTATTCTGCCACTACTTGGATATGGTCAGCAGGAGTCTTATTACTCCTTGTATCGTTATAATATGAACGTGATCAATCCCGCTTTTGCGGGGGCTGATGCACCGAATATGCTTTCTTTTACTTCAAGAAGCCAATGGGCTTCCGTACAAGACGCTCCCCGAACTTTAGCCTTTGCCTATTCTTCCGCAAGAGAAAATAATGTAGGATTAGGACTCTCTCTGGTCTCTGACAAAGTCTTTGTAGAACAACAAACCTTTGCTTATATAGACTTCTCATACAAGCTACAAATGAGTGGAGATGCGACCCTTTTTCTTGGACTCAAAGCAGGGGGGAACTTCTATAACTCTGACCCTACTAACTTAAGCACCTATTCAAGTGTAGGGGATCCAAGTCAGATAAGTTTAAGTAAGTTCAATCCAAATATAGGAGCAGGAGCTTATTATAAAGCTGCTAGTTATTGGGTATCCTTTTCTATTCCTAGACTTTTTAATGTAAACCGAGAAGCCGATAATCTGGCGGTAACAGCGAAAGATCGTGTACACACTTATCTAGGAGGTGGTGTAGACTTAGCTGTATCTAACGGAATCTATGTAAAACCTTCTCTTATGGTAAGAAAAGTAAAGGGGCTTCCTGTTACTGCGGATATTACAGGAATGGTGAGCTGGCAAAATCAATTTGATGTGGGACTCTCTATTAGAACGAACAGTTCTATGGCGCTTATGACAGTGGTGTCACTAGGACTATTTGATGTAGGGTATGCCTATGAGACCCCAACAGATAACGGTCTCTCACAACTAAATCTTAGAACACACGAACTCGTATTTAGAATCAACTTAGGCGAATCTGATAAAACATCTAAAGATGGACCTAGTGGTGTTGAATAATTTATGCCAGCTTTTAACATATAAATTAAATTACTATATTTAAATCTATGGAAACATTAGTAATTACTTCACAAATAATAATAGCAGTTTCAATTTTAATTGTTTGGGTCTTTAGGTTTGATAATATTGTTGTTGAGTTCAAGCATTATGGGTTGTCAGACCTAATAAGAAGTATGGTTGGGGCTGCAAAAATTTCATTAGCAACTTTACTTGTTGTAGGAATATTTTATAAAGAAGTTGTTTTTCTATCAGCACTTTCTATGGCCTTTCTTATGGTTTGCGCACAAATTGCACACATTAGTGTTAAAAATCCCTTCATGAAATATGTCCCTTCATTTTGTCTTTTGGTTTTATCACTATTTATCGCTGCGGCAGATAAGGGTTTAATTTAAAATATGTCGCTGATAAATATTCTGATACTCATCTCAGGAGTGTCATTTTTAATTTATGGTATTTCATCATTTACATCAAAAAGAATGAAAAGTCAATATGCTCGTTGGGGATATCCAGAGCAAAGATATTTTATAGGAACCCTTCAATTCTTGGGTGGTATAGGTATATTACTAGGTTTTATTTATAAACCTCTAATCCCCCTTTCTTCAGCTTCATTGATGCTTTTAATGTTAGCAGCTGTTGGTGTAAGAATTAAGATAAATGATGGTTTTTTTCTTATGCTTCCAGCAATTTTTTATGCAATATTAAATTTCTTAATTCTAGTAAATACAGTTTTTTAAAAACTCTTTTTTTTATTTTTGATCAGGATACTTAAACCATATGCCCCCAATAAACATAAACGCAATAGTTCCCCAAATTACTATTGAGGGTAAATCTGGCGCTAATGGAGCAGGTCCCATATCTGCAGTATGTCCATATCTTTCAATTACCGAAATAGCTGTAGAGGATAATTCAACTCCCGCGTTTTGAAGTTCAGATAGTTGGAACGACATGTTTTTCTGAGTAGCAACTAGATAAGAAGAAACTTGTAATCCGAAAAAAATGACACATGTACAAAATAAAGTCATTACTCCTTTTGCATAAGTTGGCATATTTAATTCTCTAGTTCTTCTGATTAAGTAAAACGCAAGAACTGTCAAAATGATTACACACAATAAATAGATAGCGTTGTTTATAAAGTTTAGATTTGCTAATTCATAGATTTGAAATTCATTCATAATTAATGATTCATATTTAGTATACTTAAATATACAAAAATGAAACGGTTATATTTAAAACAATTCCTAAAACAAATTCTTACGACTATTACATGTGTTAACAGAATAATTTGTCTCGTTTTAATTAATTGATATTAAATAAAAAAGATTTAATTTTTTTTGAGTCCAGACTAATAATTCAAAGATTGATCTTTCTTAGTAAGCCTAATTTTTTTAACTCTTTATTTTTTGATGGAAAAATTCTTTTGTCTTCAATTCTAAAAAATTTATGTTCCTTTTTTAAAATAAAATTTTACTCTGTCAAACGATCCTTTTTTCATTTAACTACGGGTACATGAACTAATAAAACATTGTTTTCTGAAGAAATCATATTATACCATTTACTATAAATACTTATCCATATTTCATTATTACTTAGTAATAATTTTACTATTAAACTCACATCGCATTAAAGTTTTTAAGTTCGTACTTGAATTGATATTCTATTTGTATTGGTTGGCAACAGACCTCACAGTCCTCAATATAGTTTTGTGTTTGATCTGATTTTTCTAACAACATCGAAATTTCTTCCCAACAATGTGGGCATTGAAAAAAGTGTTCAATCATGTAATGGTATAGTAGTAAATTAATATTACTAATAAAATGAACCAACCTATAAGTATTGGCAAATTCATAGTTTAAATTTATAAAATACCCCCCTTTTAAACCGTACAATAATTCAAAATAATATTTTTAGATTATTTACTATTGTATCTTTTGGATTGAATTAAGGATAAATTATTTCGTGAAAGAGAGTGATGCTCTATAATTCCCCCATCCCATATGTAAAACCATCTCCGATTCTTTTTTACCAAATATCATAGAAAAAGCCTCAAGAGATTCTTCCACCTCCTTTAGTGGAACTTTAACTCTAATGATATCAAAATCTCGATTATAACTATATGCTCCCCAAACATTAGTTGCTTTGTTTATTATTATAGTAATTTCATTTTCAAATGGAATAGCATATAAAGTGTAAGAGCCTTTAGGTAATATAGTTCCTGAAACTTTCATTGGTAAATATAAAGTCAATTCTGTAGATTCATTTGCTCCCATTCTCCAAACTTGACCTTCTGGAACAATTGAAGAAATTTCTCTACCTTTTAATTGAGGACGGCTATATAAAATTCTTGCCCATTGACTTTCTCCTCTATTTCCAGGAAACTGTATCATATCTAATGGGCTTTTATCAAGTTCTTTGAATCTTTGAGAATGCACAAATCCAAATGAAAAGAAAATGATAATAAGTAATGTGTAATTTTTCATAACTATTATGTCTTTCATTCACTTAAATTTAAAAAATAAATGAATTTCATTAATCAGAAAGTAATAGAAAATATTATTTTTTCATTGCATTAAATGCACTTAAAGTGTCGTCATGGGCCGTAAAAACTATCGTTTTACCTTCATCATTTAATTCAAAATAGTGACCAAAAATTGTATCCATTCCATCTGCTTTAGCAATGGCTTTACTGAAAACCTTGTTTCCCTCGCTAATCATGAATACAGATTCAACACTGAAATTGTCCCACAACTCAGGAATCTTCATAAAAAGTTCCATCATCGCTGCTTTACCTTTGTAAACTCCTGACAAGGGGTGGTCCTTGCCTGGGTATGTGAAAACAATATTTTCGTCACATGTGTCAAAATATCCAGCCATATCTCCTTTACTAAAAAGTTCATAACCTTTCGCTATTATTGCTTTTGCATCCATTATGATAAAATTTATGATTAGTAATTCCAAACATAAAAAATTTACCCTTAATAGACAAGTAAATAAAAGTGCAAAATAAGTGCCAAGAAATTGACTAACTTTAAGTTAAACTTAATTGTAAAGAAAACCCCTCGATTACACGAAGGGCTTGTTCTGATTGAGCTCTCGCTCTTTCTTTGTTGGTGGTCCCACCTGTACTCATAACTATTTATAACTTACTCATTTACAATATATAAAAATATATTATTAGTACCTCTTGGGTACTAAGTTCATAATTTGGGTACTAACAACTTCTGTTAGATTTAACAGAAGTTATTTTCTACTTTTTTCTCATACTTTTTTACGTTTTCTAAAAGTTGGTATACTTATATAAAAGTGATGATTCTAAATGTTGGTTATAACAATCGTTTGAACTTTTAGGAGTTGATAGTTGGAGAGTTTTGGAAAACACCTTGTATCCCTATCAATAATGAATGTAACCAAGGAACCGAACAGCCTTTGTTGAGATACATAAAGTAGGAGGTGGTACCTGATGAAAGGGCATTAGGTTGAGTGTGAATATCCAATAAACACTATTGTAATACCTCGTTGGAAGAGTTATTATATACATCTTATGGGGAAGATTAAAAACCTTCTCTATAAGGTGGATTGTATCCCTTTTGGAAGTATATCTAAAGTATTAAATAGTAATAGTGATAAGAAAATCAGATTGAAATAAAGAGTATCAACCTCGAACTAAATACTATGAAAGGAAAAAATATGATAGAAAATATAACAGATGAACAAGCAAGACATATGGTAGATATGTTAAAGAAGAAGTCTGTCTTAATTAAAAACTTTTCTCATAAACTTGAGAAATACAGAATCTCAGGAGATAGAGAAATGTATGATAAGATGTTTGATGAGCTTTTAGAGAAAGAAGAGATAAAAGTATATGGAAAGAAGATTGAGTAAAAAGGATTTAATGGAACTCTACGGAGTAGATAGAGTAACCATAGAAGATTGGAGAAGAAATAGAGGATTAAATATGATAGAAGTATCCACTCATTCAAAATACATCACAGAAAAGGATTTATTAGAGTGGGAAAATAGTTTGAAAGGGAATTATTCAGTTAAGAGGTTAAATAATCAAAGTGTATCAGAATGAAGTAATAAGAAGGTTTGATATACTTTCTTTAAATCTTATAATTTGATTAGTGTATCAGTATTTTCAGGTTGAGGTTTCTTGTAACTGAGAGAATACTTTTCCCCTAAACCCTAATCGGAGTGGTTTTTATATCGGGGTTAGGTTTTTTCTATCTATGGAAAATGATAGGGTAATCTAAGGATTTTAATCTTTGAATCTCTTCTTGAATCATTTTTATGATTTTTTTGATTCATCTTTTTTTGAATAATAGAGTTTCTCCTCAAACTCGTTTTTTGGAACAAAACTAAGTGGGGTAACGATTGAAAATTAGTTTCCCTAAAATCCAAATTTTTTTTAATTTTAACTTATAAAATAAAAAAAAGATGCAATTTATTAGACAAAAAATCAGATTTTCGCCCGTAGTTTTTGTTTGGTCAATTGGAAAGACATTCAGAAAACTTTCACCAGATAATATAATAATCGGGCTCACAGAACTGCAATTCGTTCGAAAATTATCGAGGTTAATCTTCTCTTCCAAACTCACTTCTTATAGGAAGTAAACTTTTCGAATTTAAGTTTTATGCAGTAATCTTACTAAAGAGTTAGCTAAGGAATTAACATCAATCTCTATGTTTACTTCTATTTGATATTTGTATTTAGTATTATGAAAAAGTTAGACACAGTAATTCTTACGGTTTCATTTTGGTTCAGTATTATCACTTATGCACAAAAAATCGATTCCATAAAGCCTTCAGAGGAGAAAATTAAAGTAAATAAGGTGTTTGATGAGCATGGAAATTTAATCAGATATGATTCAGTTTATAGTTATTCCAGTACTAACTCCAATATGGATACCAAAAAAATGGACTCTTTAATGAATCAATTTTTTCCAAATCGAGGAACTATGCCATTTAAAGAACCATTTGATGATTTTGATTTTGGTTTCCCAAACTTGTTTCATCAAAACTTTAGAAACCTTGATTCAATTTGGCGACAAAGGTTAAAAGGACAACAAAAAATTTTTGATAGTATTTTCATAAGGCACCACCTCCAAAAAGAGAAATCATCCACTAATAAAATCTAAATAATAATTCAATCAAATTAACACATGCTATATAAACTATGGATATACAAATAGAAAAACTAACTAAGACCTACGGACCTCAAACCGCTGTAAACGATATCAGTTTTGACGTTAAAACAGGAGAGGTTTTAGGATTTTTAGGACCTAACGGAGCAGGAAAATCTACCACAATGAAAATGATTACTGGCTATATAGGGTTCGAAAAAGGGGATATTCAAATAGGAGGAAAAAGCGTTACGGACCCTACGTATGATTTAAAAAGGCACATTGGTTATCTCCCTGAAAATAACCCCTTATACCATGATATGCCTGTGATAGACTATTTGGAATTTTGTGCGTCCCTCCAGGGTATAGAAAAACAGAATATCAATAAAAGAATTCGTGAAATGGTAGGGGTTTGTGGCTTAAATAGCGAAAAGCATAAAAAAATAGGAGAACTATCTAAGGGATACAGGCAACGTGTAGGCCTTGCTCAAGCCATGATTCACGACCCTGAAATTCTGGTTTTAGATGAACCTACAACAGGGTTAGACCCCAACCAAATTATAGAAATTAGAAAACTAATTCGTGACTTGGGAAAAGAAAAGACCGTTATACTCAGCACACACATTCTACCAGAGGTAGAGGCTACATGCGACCGTATTCTTATAATCAATAGAGGTAAGATTGTAGCTAATGGCACATCGGAAACACTTAGAAAGCAGTCGCAAGGGAATGAAAAATTAAAGCTTCGTATTGAGGATGGTAAAGCAGATAAGATTTTAAAATCCCTACGGACATTGGACACTGTCCAATCGGTAGCATGTATTGAACAAAATCAAAATGTATTTGAAGTACAGAGCCTTGTCGAACAGACCTCTAAACGAAATGTATTTAACCTGTGCGTTCAAAACAAATGGGTGCTGACGGAACTCACACCATTGGAAACGAAACTTGAGGATATTTTCAGAAACTTAACAGTAAAATAAATATGAAAACAATTTGGATAATAGCCAAACGAGAATTGGAAATTTTTTTCGACTCCCTTATAGCCTATATTATCTTAGGACTTTTTTTAGGATTTAGCGGCTTTTTTACTTGGTTGTATGGCAATGATATTTTTCTAGTAGGTCAAGCCAATTTGCGCGTATTCTTTAGCATTGCTTCATGGAGTCTTTTCTTTTTCATTCCTGCCATAACCATGAAAATGTTGGCTGAGGAGAGAAAAACAGGAACATTGGAACTTTTGCTTACCAAGTCGGTATCAGACCGACAATTGATTCTTGGAAAATTCTTAGGGTCGGTCTTGTTAGTCTGTATAGCCCTATTGGCGACCTTACCTTATGTTATAACAGTTTCCAGTATTGGTAATTTAGATAATGGTGGAACTATTTGTGGCTATTTTGGCTTACTGCTAATGAGCATCACATATACTGCAATTGGAATTTTTGCAAGTAGTATAACCACAAATCAAATTGTGGCATTTATGACTGCCCTTTTTATCGGGTTATTTTTCCATATCATTTTTGGCGTTTTGGCCCAGAACTTTACGGGAAGTATAGGACAGATTTTTGAAACCTTAAATCTTCAATCCCATTTTGAATCCATTTCCAGAGGCGTTATAGATTCTAAAGACCTGGTTTATTTTCTATCTATAACAGTTTTGGGGCTTTATCTTGGAGAGTCGTCATTATCAAAAAGACATTCTTCTTAATCAATTATTAAAACATGAATCTGACCATTGAAAAAAATAAAAACACATAGATGAAAAAGACAAACGTAACCATACTATTAATTTTAAGTATACTGTTATTTGTGAACTTATTATCCGAGGAATATTTTTTTAGAATAGATTTAACCGAAGATAAGCAATATACTTTAAGCGAAGCAACTGAAGATATTATGAAGTCGCTAGAAAATCCAATTACGGTCAAAGCTTATTTCTCAGAAAACCTTCCGCCAGATATTGCAAAAACCAAGAATAATTTTGAAGAGTACCTAATAGAATATGCTCGAAAATCAGATGAAAATCTAGTATACACCTTTATTGACCCCAACGAAAATGAGAAAACAGAGCGAGAAGCTTTGGAAGCTGGTATTAATCCAGTCATGATTAATGTTAGGGAAAAGGACCAAATGAAACAGCAAAAATCTTTTTTAGGAGCCGTTCTAGAATTGGAAGAACAAAAAGAAGTTATTCCATTTATGCAACCGGGAGCCCCTTTGGAATACCTCTTGTCGTCATCCATAAAAAAGATAGCGGTAAACGATAAACCTGAAGTTGGGCTCATGGAAGGTAATGGACAAGCCTCCATTTCAGAACTTTCTCAGGTAAAAACAGCTCTAGATGTTTTATACGATTTTAATTCTACTAAAGTAAATGATATAACACCTGTTCCAGAAAACACAAAGACTTTAGCTATTATTCGTCCTACGGATACCATTAATAATGAAAGTCTTGACCAGTTAGACAAATTCCTAGAAAAAGGAGGTAATCTATTTATAGCTTTGAATAGGGTAAATGGTGATTTAAATAATGCCTATGGAACTAGTCAGAATACAGGTTTGGAAAAATGGCTGGAGTCAAAAGGTTTAGAAGTCCGAGAAGACTTTGTGATAGATGCACAATGTGCTAGCGTTGGTGTACAACAACGACAGGGATACTTTAATTTCACTTCCAATGTTTCTTTTCCTTATTTCCCAATCATAAGTCAATTTGCAGACCATCCAGCTACTAAAGGTCTGGAAGCCGTAGTGATGCAGTTTGTTAGTTCATTAAAATTTGCTGCCAAAGATTCCCTTACCACATTTACTCCTTTGGCCTTTTCATCTAAAAATTCTGCAAAATTAAAAGCTCCACAGTTTTTTGACATTCAAAAGCAATGGACTGAAATGGATTTTAATGCACCTAATCAGATAGTTGCAGGGGTTTTGGAACAAACACACGATAATGGTAACAAGTCTCGTATTTGTGTGGTTGGGGATGGAGATTTTCCTATTAATAGTGGACAACAGCAGTTACAATCAGGAAATGTCAATCTTATGGTCAATGCTATTGATTGGTTAAGCGATGATACAGGGTTAATTGACTTAAGGAATAAAGGGATAAGATATCGCCCAATAGACACCTTGGAAGATAGTACTAAAACGACCCTGAAATATCTCAATTTTTTACTGCCTATTATTCTAGTAATCATCTATGGTGTGGTAAGGATGCAGATGAACAGAAATAAGCGGAGTAAAAGAATAGAAGAGAACTATGAATAATCAACTAAAGATTTAACTCATGAAAAAAAATAACATATTAATATTAGTATTAGTAGGTCTAGTATTACTATTTGTAACAACAAATTATTTTAAAAAGCATAGCAGTGCTATCTTTAAAGCTGAAGTGATTCAGTTTGATTCTTCTACGTTGAATAAAATTATTATTTGTCCGCCATCTTCTTCGGAGGAGGAACTAATTATTATTTCAAAAGATGATGATAATTGGCAAGTTGCCCAAGGCACTATAAAAACCCTGGCGAATCAATCTACTGTTAATAGTGTACTTGGTCAGTTAGAGCAAATAAAAACCGAACAGTTAGTCTCTAAAACCAAAGAAAAATGGGAAACATATGAGTTAACGGATACTTTAGCGCTATGTGTTGAAATCTACCAACAGGGCAAGGAAAAGCCAACAAAGCTATATTTTGGAAAAACAACAAATAGACAATCCCAAAATCCTGGATTTAGAGGACGTCCTTCTGTTGATGCCTCTACATATTTTAGAATCAATGAAACCCCCAGTACATACGCTATAAAAGGCGGACTTTCCAATACGTTTAAACGGAATTTTAATACATGGCGAAATACAGAGTTCATCAAGCTTAATAAAGATTTAATTACACGATTAAAATTTGAGACTAATAAAAACAACACTTTTTCTCTTTCTAAAAAAGAGTCTGATTGGTTTATGGGAGAGATTTCACCAGATTCTACCAAAGTGACTCAATATCTTAATACCTTACGTTATCAAAGTAGCTCACGGTTTATTGACGGATTTAAACCTAAAGGTAATGCGGATTATACCTTGACAATTCAAGGTGATTCAACTAAAGACCTAATTATAAAAGCTTATAGGGATTCTACAACAACAAAAAACTACATCCTGAACGCATCCCAATATCCAAATGTCTTTATTGAGAGTGATTCGACAGGGCTATTCAAACGCCTATTTGTAAATCGAGGTTATTTTTTGAAATAGTCAAATAATGAAGATAAGTGAAGGTTGATATATTTTATTTAAATCTTTTGATTTGATTAACGTATCAGTATTCGTGATTCAAATCATCTGTTTCCACCTATTACCTGATTCCGAGAATAAATAATCAAAAGTTGTAATAATTCAATCTCAAATCATACCCCACAAAACTCCTTCCCAACTTATCACAAACCCTTCCTGTACTTGCACCAAGTTATAATTAATAGCTTAATGTATTGATTTACTTGTAGTTATATTTATCGAAAATAATTATTTGGTTTACTAGGTAAACCAAAACAGAGAAAAATGGTTTACTCGGTAAACCAAGTGTTTTGTTATTAAATATTGTTCAAATTTTGACCCTTAAATTAGTTCAAGTAAAAAAGGACCAATTATAAAATCCCAAATTGATTAAAGTGATATGACGTGTGGAAATGAACTATTTTTTTAAATAATCTAGTTTCAATTTTACCATAAATGTTGTGAATAGTATAATGAGATTTTAACTCCTTAACTATTTTGAGATTTTCCGTAAGTCTGTTTTTTTGATTTAAAAATGATTCTTGTGAAATAAAAGGTTTAAACTCTTTTAGGGTCTTTGAATTTTTTGGATACTTATTTATATCAAAATCCAATGACTTTAAATATTTCAAAAATAGTTTTCCAAAAAGTTTACCAAATAATCTTGTCCAAAGACTAATTTTTTGATTTCCCATTGAGACTTCAATAAAATTGTTACAATGATTAATCATTTTAAATGAATTCATTTTCCCCCATTTAGGAGATGTCTCTTCTTCAAGATAATTCAACTTATCAATAAGGGAATCAAAGTCATAAATCATATTACAAATTAGAGGTTTTGGTTAGGATTTAGGTTCGGAATAGTTTTGAATTATTATATGTAGAAAATAAAAAACTATTCCCCCAATAATTGTCCATACAATATCATTCCAATCAAAAACTCCTCTTCCTGGAGTGTAAATTGTTATGAACTCATTTCCAATTAGACCAATCATAGAAATGGTTATTGACCACTTTAATCTATTTCTGTAAATAGATGTATTATGTTTAAATATTTCTGGAATGGTTACATAAAACATACTTGGTAGACCAATACCTGGAAGGAAGTTAGGAATTACTCTAAGAAAATAAATTATAAGGGAATTTCCTCCTTCATAATTTGGTCTGATGTAATCTTGAACCAAACCGAATGTTAAAAAAGTAAATCCAAAAACAAAATAATAAAAATATTTTCTGTTCATCTTCTTTCAAAAATAAATATTTTGGTTTACCATTTGGTTTACCACAAAGATTCCTTAAAACAAAAACCCTCTAAATCAATGACTTAGAGGGTTTAAGGGTGGTCCCACCTGGGCTCGAACCAGGGACCAACTGATTATGAGTCAGCTACTCTAACCAACTGAGCTATAGGACCTATGTCACTATTTATAGGATTTAACAGAGGTTTTTTAAAATCTGACTACTTTGGTCTGGTAGTCATTTGCATATAAATTTGCATAAATCTTAAAAGTATGGTACTCTATCCACCTATTAAATAGGCACTCAAATATAAATAAAAAGAGATAATGGATAACCCCCTCTTATACCCTTTTATATGTACGAGGATTTTTCTCCCATTAAGAATATATAATGTGACTAA
>CACMUP010000012.1 GCA_902616905.1 uncultured Bacteroidota bacterium | reverse complement strand
CTTCTAAATAATTACAATACCTCTATTTTCCGAATTAATTTGTCTAATGGGAATGACACAATTAGAGTTAAAAACGAGTCAAGTTGGAATTCTATAAAGATTCAATGGAATCCTGAAAATAAAAATCCAACACTTTCCTTATTTTTTTCGGATCCTTTAGATACAAATTTAAAGGGCCTCTCTGTGATTTGTGAGTTAGAATTTCATAATAATTTTACAAACTGGACATTAGAAATATTATTACCTGAAAAAGGATTATCTCTTTTGGAAAGTGAATTTCCTTCAATTAAGGCAGGACCTATAGGACAAGTTTCTGAAGATAATGTACTTCATTATCCTAAGGCTTCAGGTATTGCATCTGAATCACCTTACAAAAAAGGGATTAATTACAGCGAGGTCTATCCGAATTGGAGAGCAACTTATCAAATGCTTGGGCTGTATAATAAGCAAGCAGCACTCTATATTGCCAGTCATGACCCAACTGGAAGTGTAAAGACAATATCTGCTTGTACTGACCATGAAAAGGTTAATTTTCGATTTAAATGGCCAGCTCCAAATATGGGTCTTGATAGGAATGGATACAAACTACCTGGGAAGATAGTTCTTGGTTCCATTAAGGGTACTTGGTATGACGCAGCCATGATTTACAAAGCGTGGGTAAAAGGGCAAGCTCCATGGTGGCCTCCAGATCCAAGAAAGCGCCCCTCTCGAATTCAAGATATAGCTGTCTGGGTTCAACATGAATCAGGTGGTGATCTAGCAACTCTTGTAGCAGAAGTCCTAGAGTTTGCGGAATTCATGAGAGTACCGATAGGTTTTCACTGGTACGTATGGCATAAAATCCCTTTTGATAATGATTATCCAAATTTTTTTCCAGCAAAAGATGGGTTTAGAGAAGCTGTAAATCAGTTAGAAGATGCAGGTATTCGAGTAATGCCTTACATCAACGGGCGTTTGTGGGATGCTGATCTTGACGATTTTAAATCAGAAGGAATTAAAGCTGTAACCAAGAATGAAAAAGGAGAACCGTATATTGAGGATTATGGAAACGGTGTCCGCAATGCAGTAATGAATCCTACCACCCAAATTTGGCAGAATAAAATCAAAGAGATAGTTTTCAAGTTACAACAAGATATAGGAACCTCAGGTGTCTATTTGGACCAGATAACTGCTGCTGCACCAGTATTGTGCATGGATACAACCCATGGGCATCCTTTGGGAGGAGGCTCTTGGTGGTTAGACCAGGGGTATTATAAACTACTTTCAGCAATACGTAATGAAATGCCTGAGGGAGCTTTTCTTACTAGTGAATCAATGGCCGAATCTTATAACCATTTATTGGATGGACTTTTAAGTTGGAATTCTCAATTTCAGAATCAAAAACCGATCTACTCTGCTATATACGGAGGTCAGATATCAATCTTTGGGCGTTATAATCCGGTTGGCCCCGAAAAACACAAAGCCTTAATTATGCGAGCTGGGCAACAATTGGTTTTTGGTGAACAACTTGGTTGGATTAGTCCAAAAATTCTTAAGGAGAAAGAACCTGCCAACTTTTTGAGAAAAATGGCGCAAACTCGTTATAAATTGATTGATTATTTTGTTGGTGGTCAAATGTTGGAACCACCCACAGTGCATGGAGATATTCCAAACGTAACTGCAGATTGGGAGTGGGGTGAAAATAATCCATCAGAGATTACTATATCTGCTTTACAAAGGGGTGCTTGGAAAACAAAAGATGGTAGAATTGTAACTATTTTTATAAATGTATCAGACGAAACTATTCATTTTAGAATTCCTGATCTAAGAACTGGTAAAATGAATAACATATCACTTGATGGCTATAATCTTAAAATAATTAAAGAACCATAATTATTAATCAATATTCTCAATGAAAAAACAGTTGTTATTTTTTTATTTATTCAGTTTTTATACATTTTCACAAACTTTTTCAGATTCATTTTTTATTGGAGACCCACTACCAGATGCACCAGTTTTGTCTTCGAGAGGAAAATATAAAGTAGGTGTAAAAACCATTCAAGTTATAAATCCAAAACAAATTGATATTATCAATAGCAATAAGGATCGAACAGTTTTTTATGATCGCCCTTTAACACTTGAAATATGGTATCCAGCATTACTAGAAAATGATACTAAAGAAGAAGTCATTTATAATCAAATGATGGGAAATTTTTCTGATCCCAAACGACCTTTAATCCCATTTAAATTTAAGGGAAGAGCATCAAGAAATGCAAAATCTAACAGATCTGACGGACCCTACCCTTTAATAATTGTATCTCATGGGTACACTGGATCAAGACTTATGTTTACATATTTAACTGAGAATTTGGCTTCTAAAGGATATCTAGTCGTCTCTATTGACCATTCAGATTCTACTTTTAAAGATGCCAAAAATTTTAATAGTACTCTTTTAAACAGATCTCTCGATGATTTATTTGTATTAAATCAAATAGAAAGAATGAGTTTGGACTCATCATCATTTTTATATCAGTTTGTAGATTCAAATAACGCTGCTCTTATTGGTTATTCCATGGGAGGTTATGGGGCCTTAAATGTTGCAGGTGCTGGCTATAGTGAAAAAGCAGTTAATTATTTTTCTAAAATATCAAATGGCAATAATGCTTTAGAAATAAGAAAAATGGGAAATGAAGAGTATGATAAATCATTTGACTTAAGGTTTAAAGCAATAGTTGCCATGGCACCATGGGGGATGGAGTACGGTGTTTGGGATGCAGAGGGGCTTAGAGGGATTAAAATACCAACCTTTTTTATAGCTGGGAATAAAGATGATATCTCTGGTTATGAAAAAGGAGTAAAGGCTATATACGATGGAGCAATAAATTGCGAGCGATATTTGTTAACATATATAAATGCTCGTCATAATATTGCTCCAAATCCTCCTTCAGAAGATCTTTTTTCAACTGATCTCCATATTGATGAGTATTTACGATATGCGGACTCTGTTTGGGATCAAAGAAGAATTAACAATATTAATCAACATTTTATAACTGCTTTTTTAGAACTTAAACTAAAAAAGAGAGAGTCTTACTTTAAATATATTAATGCTGACTTATTATTAAAACAAGATCCTTGGGAGGGGTTTCTTTCTAGAACTTCAGTTGGTATGGAATTATTAATGAGTAAAAAGAAAGAATAAACTTTAAAAATTATATTAATTGCCATAACTCCCTATTTCTAGAGCACAGAGAAAGTTAGTGATCATTATAATGAAGGAAAGTTTATCTGTTTTTAAAAATCAAAGTCTTCAAGAACTTTTGTACAATTTATCTCTTGGTGCAGGGATGAGGGGTATCAAAGGTTAAATTAATATATAGCTTATAAAGTGTATTCTTTAATTTATTATTTGTTTTAGTGCTTCTGAAATATTTTTTGATGGACGTAAACAAACCTTGTTTTCACAAACATAAATTAATGTCTCATCTTTAAAAAAACGATCTTTCAGAAGAGGTAGTTTATTTTCTTCTTCGCTGATTTGAAAAAAAACATTGGGGAGATAGTTTTGCTTAATTTGAGTATTGATTTTTTTAGCTTTAGGACCAATGATGATTACTTCCTTGAAAGAAAAAAATTCTTTTGCTAACAATTGAGCCCACTGACTATAATCTTTGCCTTTTCCCTCTTCAAAAAATTTGATCACTGCATCAAGCATACTTTTAGCTCTTTTTATATAATCCTTATTTTCATATATCTGTCCTAATTCCCACAAGTTCTCAGCCATTTTTGAGTTGGCAGAAGGAATCACATTATCGTCCAATGAAATAATTTCAGAAAATAAAACGGGGTTTTCCGTGAAAGTAAAAAATGGGTTATCCCTTGTTTCAAATTTTTTAATTGCGATTTTATTTAGTTTATCGGCTTTTTCTAAATAATTTATATTTCCAGTATTCTCGTATAAGTCCAAGGCGGCAGTTATAGTAAATGCATAATCTTCAAGATTCGCCTCTATTTTAGCTTTATTAGATTGATAGGTATGCATAAGGTTACCATTAATTACTAGATTTTTTTGAATGAATTGAAAAGTTTTTTTCGCTTGATTTAAAAATATTTCATCTTCAAAAGCCTCAAAAGCAGTAATTAAACCAGATACCATTTGAGCATTCCATGAAGTGATTATTTTATTATCAATCATTGGAAATTCTCTTTTACTTTTAATTAATTTAAATTGATTTTCCCAAGCCAACCTCTTTCTCTTAAGCGTTAATTCGTTAATTCCGTATCGACTTATTATCTCTTTAACATCACTTGTATTTCTCAAGTGATATTTGGATTCTATGGATGGATTATCAATATCGATTTGGTAGAAATCCAATAATAGTTCAAGATTATCACCAGCAACATTTAAAATTTCATCTTTGTTAAAAATATAATAGTGTCCTTCACCTTCATTATTATCAGCGTCTATAGCAGAAAAATATCCTCCATCAACATTTTTCATTCGATTTTGTAAAAAACTAAATGTTTTATCAACTGTAGATTTAAATAGTGGGTTTTTGAATTCTTTATAAGCATTTGAATAAAGTGTTAATATTTGTGCATTGTCGTATAGCATTTTTTCAAAGTGGGGAATCTTCCACTCAGGGTCGACTGTATATCGATAAAAACCACCCTCTAAATGATCTGCAATTCCACTTAAAGAAATATTTTTAAGTGATTCCTGAAAAAAATTGCTAATTTTTTCATCTTTACTGAGGTGCTGAAATTGTTGAATATAATTAAATTTAACAGGGACTATAAACTTTTGATTTTGTGTCTCTCCTCCATTTACATAATCCCATTTTTCAGACCAAATTTTCATTTCATTTTTAAGAATTTTACTTTCAAAAGGTGGAGGATCTTCTGTATAACCAAATTGATTTACTTCTTGTATTCCTTTCTTAATTTTCTCTGCGAAAACATAGAGCTCTTCCTTATTATTTTCATAAATTTTTTGAATTTTTCCCAGTACCTCTAACCACTGTTTTTTATTGTGATAAGTCCCTCCATATATTGGTCTTCCATCAGGTAAACAAACCACATTTAAGGGCCACCCACCACTTCCTGTCATCATTTGTGTTGCAGTCATGTAAATATTATCAATCTCAGGATTTTCCTCTCGGTCTACTTTTATAGCAATAAAGTTCTCATTCATATAATTAGCTACCTGTTGATCTTCAAAAGTTTCTTTTTCCATCACATGACACCAATGACAACTAGAATAACCAATGCTAACTACAAGCAGCTTTTCCTCAGAATTCAAATTTTTATAAAGGTTATTATCCCAGCGTTGCCAATAAATTGGATTTTTTGCATGTTGAATCAGATATGCACTAGTCTCAAGTTTTAAATTGTTTTGATTCAACTCTAGATCATTGAAGCAAGAAAAAAATATACTTAGCATCAAGCTTATAAAAAAATAATAAGTAATCGATTTCTTGTATTTAAAAACCAAATAAATTTCATTTTTATTATTCATTTTTAATTTTTCGTTTTTGAACACGATTATTTTTTGCATCAGCAATAATCAAATCACCCATTACATCAACTGCTGTTTGATATGGCTGAGAGAGTTTATCCTTATCATTTATAAGTGAATCGTTAGTTAAAATCACTTCGAAGGTATCAGAATCAATATGGTATTGGATTATTCTTTTTTCATGATAATCAGTGATATAGAGATAAGATTCATTCACTATACTGATCCCGCTAAAGTAATTAGTTTCGTAACCATTTTTAAAATCCCTAGCAGAAATTAATGTTATACCCTCAGTAGACCCTTTTTTCCAGAGCTGAATCCGATGATTATATGTGTCAGCTATATAGAGATCTCCACTTTTATTTACGGCTACTCCCATAGGAATAGCAAGTTGATTTGCACTATTACCTTCTCCGTTTCCCCCTGCAACTATTTCGCCCTCTAAAGCTCCTGGATTCCACTTTGTAACTCTGTGATTGCTTAGTTCTGATATATAAACAGCTCCAAATTTATCTACCGCAATACCGAATGGGTTATGTAATTGATTGAGCCCTTTCCCGAAACCATTACCACCTGCTACAGTAGTACCGGTGAGTCCACCGTATTCCCATTTTTGGACTCTATTATTTCCTGTATCAGCAATGTATAGGTTTCCTTGACTGTCAATATCAATTTTACCAGGCTCCTCAAGTTGAGTTTGTCCATTGCCAAAGCCATTTCCACCAGCAGCTGTTATTCCAACTGTAGCTCCTGGTTTCCACTTTTGAATTCGATGGTTGTACATATCACTAACATACAAATCTCCCGAGGGATCTAAGGCGATTCCTGTTGGATAATAAAGTTGGTCTAGCTCAGTACCTTTTCCATTACCTCCAGCAATAGTTCTTACTTTGAAAGTGTCTCTTTTAAAAACAGCCCTAATAGCAAGATTGTCATAAAAAGATATTGCAATAGGATTATCTAAACTATTAATTGCTCCTTCCCAACGATCAAATATCCAACCGGGCTCAGGTCTAGCATATATCGTTTTGGTAGTAAAAGGGTCATAATTTCCTTGACTTGGTATTATTTTACCATTATGATCACTCGGCCAAACCTCCGTTTTTAATCTATATCTAGTTGATTCTTTTTTATCTTCATCCACAGAACAATTTATCAAAAGAAAAAAAAGCGACAATAAACAGATTTTATGCATTCCTATCTTCATATATCCTTTCTCAATATCTATGCAACAACATTTAATTGTATAGTTTTTAAATTTAATTAAATTTATTGGATGATAAGTAGTTACTTCAAATTTTATCTTTTATTTTCATTTTTAACATTAGTTAAAATTACCTCATTATTTTCTCAGGATGTAGTCATGACACCTAATTCCTTTGTTTTTTCCTGGCAAAAAGCCAATGGTGACAAATATGAAATACCAGTTAAAAATAATTTAGAGGTTGAAATAGAGCAGCAAAAAATCAATCGAGTTTTGATGCAAATTCTTTTAAAATCTTCTATAAAGAGTAAAGATTTTGAATTTTTCAATCCAATCGAATTTATTTTGATTAAAGATGAAAAAAATATGATTGCAAAGTTTATATTTACTGAACTCGATACTAGTGGTGAAGCAGAAAAATTCACTGATTATTTTTTATTTGATACTTATGGAAATGTATTAGATAAGAATTTTTAGAAAATTTATTTTTTTTTAATGCGTGTAAAAAATGTTTGCCCACCTTCATCAATAACCTTTATCCTATCGTTGTCTAATGGTAAAAATTGAAAAATAGTTTTTTTAGGCTGCTTATCAATAGTAACCATAAAAGTGTCAATATCCCTTCCTTTTCGAATTTCATCCAAGCTCCACTTTCCTATTTGAGCTAGGCTGTCTAGTTGATAACTGTAGCGATTAAAATAGTAGGTGGTTTTTCCATTTTCATCAAAACGAATAAATGATTGAAGTGTGGGGTTATCTATTCTCCATTCTCCAATCAGATAATTTTTAAATTTGTTAGACTTTTTGTAAGTACATTTTACAAACAAAAAAAAACAAAAAAAAACCAAAAAAAATCGCATTAATTAATTTTAATTTTTTGAAGCGCCTTATTATTTGCTGCTACTAATAGATATCTCTTATCATCAACATTGATTAGCTCTATGTTTCGTACATCTCCTTCCATGACAAGACCACTATCTCTAGGTTCTTGGGTAACAAAATCTCCATTACCATCTCCTTTAAGCCAAAGCCCAAAACTAGCGTCATTTCTTGGGGTTTCCACTTCTGCATTATATAGATTACCTCCTAATATTAGATCAAGATTTCCGTCAATGTCTACATCCTCTACAACTATAGAATTTATATTTGAAAATTGTGCTTGATAGGGAAGTGGTTTAGCAATAAATTTCCCATTATTATTTTGTAAATATATACTTTCGAAAGATTTGATTTCATATTTCAGAGACTCATTTAACATTTGATCCGTGTATATTTCATTTAGTGAAGCACTCGCAAAACTATTGTAATTTTTGAATTTATCTTTTATGGCTGGCATTTGCTGAGAGGAGCACTGACGACCTCTAACAGGATATTCAGTATTACCTGAGTTATAGCTTAAAACTATATCGTAAGTTGCATTTTTGTCAAAATCGTTCAAATAGATTCGAAAAGGTTTATCGTTTGATGCTTGGTATTTATAATTTAAACCAAGATTTCCAACAATAAGATCCATATCTCCGTCTTTATCGAAATCACCTTTTTTGATATCATTCCACCACCCACGCTGTTCAGTTTTAAAAACTTCATTTGTAATTTCTGTGAATGATTTTCCTTTATTATTTTTAAAGAAACGTAAAGACATCCATTCTCCAGTTACAACAAGATCATCCCACATGTCACCGTCAATATCAATCCAAGCTGAAGTGGTTACTAAACCAATATTTTTCAATACTTGGTTCTTTTCATTGGTAACATCAACAAATTTAATATTTCCTAAAGAGCTTCTATTTTCTAAAATTCTTGAATCAGAGGGATATGGGTATTTTTTTGGAGTCAGTCTACCACCCACAAATAGATCGATGTCACCATCTTGGTCATAATCATGAGATGAAATTTCAAGGCCACTAATCCTATTATTCGGTATAGCGGTTTTATTTCTCTCAAAATTAAGATTTCCTTTATTTTCATAAAATCGGTCTTCATAGCCTTGCGACCCTTCATTAAATTCGTTTCCGCCACTCGCAATATAAATATCCTGGTCACCGTCATTATCTGCATCAAAAATTTCAATTCCTAAATCTTCATAAAATTTATCTTTCTCAAATATTGGAACATTAATTCTCTTGAAAGAACCATTCTCTTTTTGAATAAAAATTCCAGCAGCTTGTGCTATTGCACCCCCAATAATATAATCCTCCCTATTGTCGTTATTTAAGTCGCCTACAGCCAGAGCTGGCCCTAAGGTAGAATTTTTGTGAGGTAATAATATTTCATATTTAAAATCGTCATATGGGTTTTCTCTGTGTATAAAAGGATCCTTTACTGTGATGGTTTCGAATTGGTTTGTAGGTGGGGAGCTGTCCTTTTCCATTAGAATAGAAGCAGAATTTGCATCGTATGTAATTTTATTGTAAGCATTGACTTGGAAATTTTCTATCACTTGTTTGGATCCGTTTGGCCATTCTATCTCTACTTCATCAACTTTTTGAATTTTACCAAGCCCAAAATGTATACGAGGAGAAACAGAAGAAAGATAGCCTCTACTTAGATTTAGCTCCTGCATTTGATATTGTCCATCAGCTTTTACGTGTATTCTTGTTCCTATTGGAATAAATTGATTTTCAGCTTTAAGTTCAAATCCAATAAAATTTGAATTGACAGTATTATTCTTGTAAATACTAGCAAAATCTTCTAGGTTATTGACTACAAGATCAAGATCTCCGTCATTATCTAAATCACTGTAAATAACTCCATTAGAAAAAGTTTTTTCTTCCAGTCCCCACTCGGTATTTCTATTGATAAAGCCTTTTTCTTGTTGGTTTTGAAATAAATAATTTGCTAACTTTTCAGAGGGCATTTTTTCTAAATAAGACAATAGTTTAACTTCTTTCTCTTTGTTTTTGTATTCAGGATCATTTTCCATTTTATCGAAAAAATCTCGATGCTCGTTATAAAAGTCTTTATTATTTACATCACGTCGTATCCCATTAGTAACAAATAAGTCTTTCCAACCATCATTATCAAAATCAGCAAAAAGCCCTCCCCAACTCCAGTCTGTAGAGGAAACACCACTCCAACGTGCGATATTACTGAAGGCAGGGGATGAACCATTTAGATTCCCCTGGTTCAATTGCAAAGAGTTTTGCATATATTGATGATGCAAACCAAGTGAGACCGATTGATAAAATACTTCCGGATTCATTGAGGACATATTTGCCTTAGACCTGAAGTTGTCTGCAGCATTCATGTCTAATTGAAAAATATCAACCCAACCATCATTATTAAAATCAGCAGAATCAACTCCCATTCCAAAAAAAGACGTTTGTTTTAGTGAATTTAGAATATCATTACTAAAAGTCCCATCTCCATTATTTATGTACATAAAATCTGGAGCATTAAAATCATTAGAAATATATATATCAGAATTACCATCATTATTAAAGTCTGAAGCTACTACACCAAGGCTCAAACCAAAATTATTGACACCTGATTCCTTGGTTACATCAGTAAAATGATTTCCATCATTGCGGTAAAGATGATCTGAATCCCGATCTTCGTGATTATCAATCATATATTTATAGTAATCGACAGGGGCCGTAAAACTTGTAGGTGGGTAATTTGCAACATATAAATCTAAATCTCCGTCTTTATCATAATCAAAAAATGTTGAATGCATGCTATATCCAATGTCATCTATTCCATACAGCTTTGCTTTTTCAGTAAATGTATTATTCTGATTATTCACGTATAGTACATTATTATTTGGTTCGTTTTCACCTCCAACAGCAATATATATATCCAAAAAGCCGTCATTGTTGATATCAATGAGACTTATACCTGAATACCATCTATTGTCTCCTTCGATACCAGCTGATTCGCTAATATCTTTAAAATTAAAATCGCCTAAATTTAAATAGAGTTTATTGGGGACCATATTACCTGTAAAAAATAAATCTTCTAGTCCGTCATTATTAAAATCTCCTGCAGCTACCCCACCACCTAAATACATGTAGGGATATGTGAAGTAATTTTTAGTATCAGTCTCAAAGAGTTTATTGACAAAATTAATACCTGTATCTTTATGACTTAGTTTTGTGAACTGTTTTATTTCTGATTTACAGGCCATTACAAAAAACAAAACAACTGTTATTCTAAATATCCTCTTCATGAACTTGTTTTTTTTTCAAAAATAAAAAAACCCCACTATTTAGCGGGGTTTTTTATTAATAATCGTTACCTAAAATTAGTATCCAGGATTTTGCTGTAATGATGGATCACGATCGATTTCGTTTTGTGGAATCGGCATGAAATACACCTGGTCTCTCCATACCCTATTTTCAAATACGATATCAGTAGGTCTGTATTTATAGTCAAAATCAGCTGTACTCTTCCTGTAATTTGCAGGAGTCATTGAACTACCTGCTTTTTGAGTACCTTGAATTAATGCTTGTTGAACTTGCTTGTCTAGGGAATAAGGTCCTTCTAACCAGCGTTTCATATCAAACAATCGAGCATCTTCGTTTACAAGTTCTTTATCTCGCTCTCTTTTGTATAGCTCAAGTAAAGCAGCACCAGATTCAGTAACCTCAGGCAAACCATTTCTAAATCGAAGTCTATTCAACCATGCTTTGGCTTCACCTTCATCCCCAAGATTAATATTTGCTTCTACATAGTTAAGTAAAACTTCTGTATAGCGTATATATGGAGCATCAACTTTTTGAAGGTTGTTCGGCCACGAAGCGGGTAGTGTAGGGTCCGAGAACTTTTTGAAATAGTAACCGGTTCTTGATCCATTCCAGTCTTCAATTGGGCCTTGTCGAGTATCTACACCATTTACTATAGTTCCGTCACTGAATGTATAGTAACCAGTTTGCAATTCATTAAAATTATCAAACTTGGTTACGTCACTCGTTCTAACTTTCCAGGGTGCTCCATCATATAGTAATGTAGCATAAAAACGAGCTTCACGTCCTGTGTATGGATCAGCAGCATGTGCAGGATTGTCCCAATCGAATGCAGTACCGTCACTCATTGAATATTTATCTGCTAGTGCTCCTGTAGGAGTAGTACCTGCCCACTCATGATAACCGTTGGGTCCATGATAAAGAGCAACCATTCCTGGTCCCTGAGACCAACCATCCCCACCGGGATAAGTCCTTGATCCATAACCAAAGCCTTCAATCATTCTTCCCCATATAAAATCTTGGTTTTTATCACCTTGCAACCAAATATCTTCATAATTCTGCTTAGCTTCTTCAAATGGAGCTGGCGCAGAATAATCTAGTTTATATCCTGATGTAGCATCCAATAATAGCTTAGAAGCAGACTTAGCTGCTTGCCAACGAGCCTCTTGGGAGCCTCCAGTGTATCCTATAAGTTCTTTACTACCGTAGCTAGATATTGTAGAAACTCCACCATTTTTAGTAGGATCATGTAAATCACTTGCTGCATGAGTAAGTACTCGAGATTTTAATGCATGGGCTGTTAATGCATGCGCTCTTGCTTTACTCGCCGGTGCATCTGCCAATAATGAAATAGCTTGATCTAAGTCAGATACAATTTGATTTACAGTAGCTTCAAAACTTGAACGTGGGTTTGACGCTTCACTTTCTAAAGTAAGTGGCTCAGTCAAAAGGACAACACCTCCGTATTGTCTCATTAATTGGCTAAAGAGATAACCTCTCATAAAGTGAGCTTCACCAAGTAATCTTTTAGTAAGTCCAGCTTCTAGACCACCCTCGTTAGCGGTTAGTTTTTGAATAGCTATGTTAGCACTTCTTATGAATGGATAAAGTTGGGTCCAACTCATCCATTGCATATCCATGTAGCCGCCTGCAGGATTCATTTTTCCTTCAGTATAGCCGTCTACACCACGTCCTGGGTGAGTAAATACTGCTTGATCCGTAAAAGCATCAGTAGTCTCCTCTCTTGTTAATGTACCTGCCCAAGTAGCTTGGTACAAGTCAAGAACAGCTGCCTCAGCAAGCTTGGCAGATGACCAAACGTTAGATTCAGCAATTTCACTTAATGGCGTTGTACTTAAAAAATCATCCTGGCAACTTATTATTGCCGAAACAAACATAAATCCAACAGCACATTTAATTATAGTCTTCCTCATTTTTCTCATGTTTATATATTAATTAAAAGGTTATTTGTATTCCGGTTATTATCGTTTTTAAAAGTGGATAAGCTCCACCGTTATTTACATTTCCTCCACCCGCATTTCTAGTATTAGTAACATTAATACCATTTTGAACAACTTCTGGGTCAAATGGGAAATCTGTAATGGTGACTAAATTTGTTCCTGTAACAGAAAGGCGTATGCTTTCAGCATTAATCTTACTTGTAACAGAATCACTAAAATTATATCCTAATTCTAAAGTTTTTAATCTTATAAAGTCTCTTGTAAGAAGAGCATAATCTGTTTGGCCTGAATACCACTGGTCACCTCTATCTGCTAGACGAGGGGCAGGAGCGTCAGGATTATCTAAAGACCATGCACGTTCAAAAACATCACGCTGGACATTCGCAAGTGTTCCAGACATAAAACTCCATTCATATGAATTATATCCGCCAGCTGCACCATTCCAGTACATATTCAAGTCAAAATTTTTAAAAGTTAACGCTGTATTTAGTCCAAACTGTGTGTCGGCAAAAGTACTTCCACCTAGTCGGGTTTTGTCAGCTGGAGTAATTTTCCCATCACCATTGATATCTTCAACTCTAGCATCTCCAGGTCTAAGAAGAGGTGCAATAGCACTATAGTCTAAAGTTTCTGCGTCAATATCGGCTTGTGTTCGGAAAATACCTGTCATCCTGTAACGAAGAGGTCTTCCAATTTCTCCTCCAGTTTCTCTTTGCCATGGTCTGTCGGCTAATTCAGGCTCATCAACAAACACTAACTCATTGTTTGAATCACTGAAGTTAAATGTAAAATTGTATGTGAAACCTGAACTACTCTCTCCATTGAAGCCAGCAGTTACCTCTATTCCAGCATTTCTAAATTCACCTATATTTTGCGCAGGTGGTGTAATACCACTATATGAAGGTAAAGTTTTATTTGGCAATGTCAATATATCCTCTCTTGTATTAGTAAACACCTCAAATCCTAGTGAAAGTTTACTATTTAAAGCTCTTAAGTCGAAACCAAAATTTTGAGACGTTTGAGTCTCCCAAGTAATATTTGGATTAGGGACTTTAGTCTCAAAAGCTGTTGTCACAACATCACCTAAACTTGTAGCAGAGAAACCGTATGATGCTAAGAATTGAAATGGTGCAACATTATCGTTCCCTAATTGTCCCCAAGATCCTTTTAATTTTAAGTAATCTAAGAATCCAACATTAAAAAAGGATTCGTTAGATAAAACCCAACCCGCTGATATACCAGGGAAAGTTCCGTACCTTGTTGCTTCAGGGAATGTGTAAGAACCGTCATAAGTAACAACTGCTTCCAAAAGATATTTTTCCTTGTAGTTGTAGTTTAAACGGCCGTAGTAGTGTATACGAGCAATTTCACTTCCTGTACCTTGACTATATTGTCCATCTTGCCCTCCAAAACTTAATTGGTCTAGATCATTAGACAGGAAAAAACGTTTGAAAGCTCTCATAAAACTTATACTAGTTTCCTCTCGTGTAATTCCTCCTAAGATCTTAAAGTAATTATCACCAAAGTCTTTTTCATAAGATGCATTAAATATGGCTGTAAGATCGGTTCTAGTTGTGTGATCTTGCTGTAGACTTGGATCACCAGGACCTCTTTGCGCAGCTGTTAGCCCAGATGAATCTCTATTAACTCCATCCCAGGTGTATAGTTCCCATGGACGTTGCCATACCTTTTGATCAAAATTCATTTTATCATAAGCAATATTTCCACGAATTAAAAGACCTTCAACACCGGGAACATCAAAATTAAGACCAATATTACTTTGAACAAAGTTTGTACTTCTGTCGTTATAACCTGGCTCATCAGTTACCCTGATGGCTGGATTATTTCCGTTCTCAATATCTGGGCCAAATTCACCAGTTGGCCAATAAGCAGGAAACCATGGATATTGTCGAACTAAGTCATTAAATACTCCCTGAGGCTGGTTTGTTGAAGTTAAGTTTTCTTCCTGCCTAGAATATAAACCGACATCAAGACTCAAAAAATCGTTGATTTTAGCATCCAAGTTAAGACGAAGATCATATTGAGTGAATCCTTTAGGTGCATTTTTGAAGTTTACGTCTTGTCTTAAATAACCAGCAGAAGCCAAATAATTTACATTTTCGTCTCCTCCAGTTACCTGAACATTTTGTCTAGTGGTTGGTGCATTTTTTCTCTGAACCTCTTCCATCCAGTCAGTGTCTGGATAAAGCCAAGGATCTGCTCCAAGTCTTGTATTTTCGATACGATCAGTAGAATAGGTTGGATTTAAAACTTCTCCATTAGGACGAGTAAAAGGTTGGCCTCTTACAGCATTTGCGGAAGCCCACTCATTAACAGGCAACTTGTAAACATTTAAGAGGTTGACAAGATCCATATATTCTGCACCAGTTAACATGTCTGGAGTTGTAGTAAAATTTTGCCAACCATAGTTAGAAGTAATTTTAACCTTCGCTTTACCCTCTGTTCCTCTTTTAGTAGTAATAAGTATTACTCCATTCGCGGCTCTCGCACCATAAATTGCTGCGGACGCGTCCTTAAGTACAGAAATACTTTCTATGTCGGCAGGATTAATTCTAGCTAGACCTCCAGCTCTGTCTGGAATACCGTCAATTACGACAAGCGCAGATGAGTTGTTAAAAGTGTTTGTACCTCTAATACGTACTGCGGGAGTATCTGCTCCTGGTGCACCATTATTTTGGTCTATAAAAACACCAGCTACTTTACCCGCAAGTGCTGTTCCTAAGTTTGGAGATGATGATTTTTCTAGTTCACCTCCTCCGATGGTTGCGATTGAACCTGTAAGAGTTGCTTTTTTCTGCGTACCATAGCCTGTAACAACAATTTCATCTAGTTCGTTAGTTCCTTCTGATAAAATTATATCAAAAGAATCTGAGCTTGCGGATACTTCTTGCGTTTCAAAACCTACGTAGGAAAAAACAAGTGTGGCGTCACTATCGGTCACTGTTATTGAAAAGTTACCATCAAAGTCAGAAACCACTCCATTACTTGTTCCTTTCTCAAGGACACTTACACCCGGTAAGGGTCCTGTTGCATCGGATACACTTCCTTGAATCGTCTGCTGCGCTGATGTAAGCCCTGCAGCCAATAGAAAGGTAATATAAATTAAGTTTTTTAATTTCATTTGATAATTTATTTTGTTTATGATTTAAATTTCTCCGGCAAATTATATAAATATTTAATCTTTACAAAATTATGGATTAAAAACATATATTTTGGAAAAACTCGTCTAACAAAACTAAAAATTATATAAACAAACATCAATATTTTTTTTTATTTGTTGAAAACAATCATATAATTTTTATCTTTTTTTTTTAAAGTAAAAAATTCTATAAAAAGCAAAATTGAAAACAAGTTATTTCTACATTTTTCTTTTGACACTTATTGCATTTGGTCAAGAAAAATACAAAGAGAAAATATCTAATGATTACGAAATGGATATGGTATTTATAAAAGGAGGTTCTTTTTTAATGGGTAGCCCTAAATCTGAAAAAGGACATTTTGGTGATGAAGGTCCACAGCATGAGGTTATAATTGAGGACTTTTGGATGGGTAAATATGAAGTAACTTGGGATCTATACAATCTGTTTGTAACACGAGAATTAGATAATGATCAGATTCCCAAGGATCAAAATTCGGAGGTTAAAATTGATGTAGATGCTGTTTCAGGAGCGACCACTCCCTATGTGGAAATGAGCTTTGGTATGGGGATTGAAGGTTACCCAGCCATCTGCATGACTCAATTAGCTGCGGTAAAATTTTGTGAATGGCTTTCTGCAATGACCGGTCATTTTTATCGTTTACCAACAGAAGCAGAATGGGAATATGCCTGTAGAGCAGGTAGTAATCAAGCTTATTCGTTCGGGAATGATACGGCTGATCTAGATCAGTATGCATGGTACGAATCAAATAGTAATGAAAAATATCAACGTGTAGGTACCAAAAAACCTAATCAATGGGACCTTCATGATATGCACGGGAATGTCGCTGAATGGACATTAGATCAATATCTTCCTACTGCATACAGAACAAGAAGAGGAGAAATTATAAATCCTTTTCAAAAACCTACTAAAATTTATCCCAAAGTTGTGAGAGGTGGTTCTTGGATGGACTCACCTAATAGGTTGCGATCTGCGGCTAGACGCCCATCATCAAAAAAATGGAAAAGGCGTGACCCTCAAATACCAAAAAGTGAATGGTGGCATACTGATGCTCCATTTGTTGGTTTGAGAGTAGTAAGACCACTTAAAACGCCTTCTGAAGAAGAACAAAAAGATTACTGGAACTATAACTAAATAAATTATTAATTATAAATAAATAAATAAAATGAAAAATAAAAACAATTTAAAAGACCAAGAATTGACTCGTCGTTCTTTTGTAAAGCGAACAGCTTTAGCAACAAGTGGGCTATTATCTGTTCCCTTATCAGTAGAAGCTATGGCTAATGTTAATGGAGAAAAAAAATTAAAGCTAGCTCTTGTCGGATGCGGAGGTAGAGGTTCTGGAGCCGCTGTACAGGCTCTAACAGCTGACGAAAATGTTGAACTTGTAGCTATGGCTGATGCCTTTGCTGACAGAATCGAAAAAAGTTTGAGGGGAATACAAAAACATTTCGAAGGGGAGGAAAAACTTGATTACAGCACTTCTACTCATAAAGGTACTAAAAGAAAAATTTCAATAAAAGAAAAAAATAAGTTTGTAGGATTTGATGCTTACAAAAAAGCAATTGACTTGGCAGATGTTGTCATTTTAACCACACCTCCTGGATTCCGTCCTTATCACTTTGAGTATGCTATTGCAAATGGTAAGCATGTTTTTATGGAAAAACCCTTAGCTACAGATCCCGTTGGGATTCGTAAAGTTTTAGCTGCTGCTAAAATGGCCAAAGCTAAAAAACTTAATGTTGTAGTAGGATTACAAAGGCACTATCAGTCAAAATATATTGATTTAAAACAACGTATTGACCAAGGTGCAATTGGTAAAATCAGAGGTGGTCAAGTATATTGGAATGATGCAGGTGTATGGACAAAAAGAAGAAAAGCTGGGCAAAGTGAGTTGGAATACCAAATGAGAAATTGGTATTATTTTAACTGGCTTTGTGGAGATCATATCTTAGAACAGCACATTCATAACATTGACGTAGCAAATTGGTTTATTGGAGATTATCCTGTTTCAGCACAAGGCATGGGTGGAAGACAAGTAAGAACTGGAAAAGACCATGGTGAAATTTTTGATCATCATTTTGTTGAATTTACTTATGCAAGCGGAGCCGTAATTTCTAGTCAATGTCGACACATCAAAGGTACAATGAGAAGGGTAGACGAAGTTTTCCAAGGCACAAAGGGTAGTATTGAGATTGGTAAAGGAGAAATTACAGACCTTGATGGAAATTCTAAATATAAGTATCCAAAAAAATGGGGTGAAGATCCAAACCCATATCAAGTTGAACACGACAAGCTATTTGCATCAATTCGTAACGGTGGAGTAATTTCAGATACTGAGAATGGAGCCATGAGCACCTTAACAGCGATTTTAGGTAGAATGGCAACTTATACTGGTAAAAAAATCACAATGGAAGAAGCTCTAAATTCTGAGTTACATTTAATGCCAGAAAAAGTCACATGGGAATCAACTCCTCCATCCATACCAGATAGTGAAGGGAACTACCCTATACCAACTCCAGGAAAAACTAAAATGATTTAAAAATGAATCGTAGAAATTTTACAAAAGCCTCCATTATGGCTGGAGTTGGACTCGCTAACGCAAGTTATTTTGGAAACTATTCTAAACACACTAAAGCATACAATTTTAATCTAAATTATGCCCCTCATTTAGGAATGTTTCGACATCACGCTGGAAATGATCCAATTGATCAGCTTAATTTTATGGCTGATCAGGGTTTCACAGCTTTTGAAGATAATGATATGCGAAGACGTGATGTAAGTCTCCAAGAAAAAATGGCCAAAACCATGGAAAAAAGAGGACTCAGTATGGGAGTTTTTGTGGCACACGAGATTTATTGGCAAAAACCAAATCTTGCTAGTGGTGATATTAAATTAAGAGAAGAATTTTTAGATTTTATAAAGAAAGCAATACCAGTTGCCAAACGTGTTAACGCCAAATGGATGACTGTTGTTCCTGGCCATGTGGATTTGAGGCAGAATATGTCTTATCAGACCGCTCATGTTGTAGAAAGTTTAAAACAAGCTTGTGCCTTGCTCGAGCCTCATGGTTTGGTAATGGTTTTAGAACCATTAAACTTTAGAGATCATCCAGGATTATTTTTATCTGAAAGTCCACAGGCTTACGAAATATGTAAAACGGTAGATTCTCCCTCATGTAAAATTTTGTTTGACATCTATCACCAACAAATCCAAGAAGGTAATCTAATCCCAAATATAAATTTATGCTGGGATCAAATTGGCTATTTCCAGATTGGAGATAATCCAGGTAGGAAAGAACCTACTACAGGAGAAATCAATTATAGTAATGTTTTTAAATTCATCCATAGTAAAGGGTATAAGGGAATTTTAGGAATGGAACACGGGAACTATAATAGAGGTAAGGAGGGTGAAATGGATGTAATTAAATCTTATAAAAAAGTGGATCAGTTTATTTAATACTAGTTTTGGTTCCCTCCATTAAGTAGTTTTTAGATTTAAAATGCTTCTCAATTTTTTTGAGAAGCATTATTTCAGAGGTAAATTGCCAATCAAAATTAGCCGTCTGATTAGCCGGGTGGCGATGATGGTCTTGATCTAAAATATAATTTTCTGGTTTATCAAGTATACGTGTTTGACTGTAGACTCGTTCAAATTCTTTTCTTATCAATCCAAACTCATTTTTTATTTCGTATAAAGCCTCCAGACGATCAGTTTCCTCATCAATAGTTTTTGCTTTATCAAAATTGTATAATTTTTCCATTAATCTAAAATTATAGTCTACTAGATTACTTACTTGTCCGTATATCAAAAGATTATAATCTGCTTTTGCCCCTGTTTTTTGAATAATATCTAAAGTTTTTTTTACTTTTTTTAATTTCTTTTTTTGTAGCTCCAATTCAGCAAGACGTTTAGCATATTTTTTAGACCAATCTCCTTTTTTCTCAAAATCAGGTAAGTCAATAATATGCTTTTCTATTGGATCTTTAATTTGATTAAGGGTATTTCTATGCGTTCCTTCTTCTACAAATAAATTGGTCCAAAGAGCCACAGGTTCGTCAAGTAAATCAATAAATGAATATTTTTCTGAGTGAAAACTATTTCCAAATTTACGATGTCGATATGCCTTTTTAAATTCCTCTTTAGTTCTATTTAATCCTCCCCATGAAAATTCTGCAAAAGCGTATATACCTCTTTTATACAATTCAAAATGAGGCGAATCATCATCCCACAGAGTTAATAATAATCCATTATAATTTCTTTTTATTGACTGTTCAACAAAAATCATTATTTGATCAATGTTACTTTCTCTTTGTGGCATAAGTGTCCATCTTGTTTGCCCAGCTGTAGCTCCCATAACTTTAAATCCATTAGATGAGAACCAGTCCATTGCTTTTGCATTCCCATAAGATTCAGCCATATGATAATTCCAACGCATGTAAACACAATTTTTTGGAAACTGTTCGATAAAACGATTTAAGTTTGGTTCATTAGCCAACCAAATAGAATCTACTTCTGATTTAGACATTTTATCAGAATAAATGGGCTTCATGAGGTTTGCTTGCTTTAATGGCATATCATCCCAAAAAATTGGGATTCTGTTTTGTTTAGATGCAAATGAAGTTACCTTATTGAGCCAAATTAAATTTAATTCTAAAGGGCTTTTTCCACTTCCTCTTCCAGATGTTTGAACCTCATCCCCCCCAACGTGTAAATATTTTCCATGAGGGAATGCTTCAATTGCATCAAGATATAAATCAAATTGCAATTCATACGTTTTTGGATCGAGAGGATTGAAAGCCCAATCGCTATTTGGATCATCTCTTAAGTATTCATTTTTTTTGTGTTTTAATACAAAGGAGGCATGACCCAAACCCTGTACTAGGGGACTAATTTCAATATTTCTAGCTAAAGCATATTTACTGATTTCTCTCCATTCTTCGATAGTCAACGCATCACTTGACGCTACCTCAGGTCTTCTTTTGTATTTAAGCTTGTCTTCAATTTCTAAAATTATACCATTAATTTTCAATTGCGCCAATTCATCAAGAAGATCATAATAATAGGTTTTTTTTTCTAGATGATGTTTTACATCAATTTGTATTGGTCGAAAAGTAATTTTTGGAGCATCAAAAATTTCTGCTGTAGGAAGAAATATATCTTGAGCTTCAGCATCCTCCATTAACTGATTCAAGGTTATGAATCCATAGAGTAGTCCAGCAGAATCAATTGCTTTTATAATAATCTTTTCTTCTTTGATTTCAAGTGAATATGATTCTGGGATAAACTTTTCATTGGATTGAATTGCAAATTCAATTTGGGCATCCTCTGGATTATCTGTTATTTTTACGTTTTGTGTTAATCCATACAAAATTGGAAGTGAATCGCCCGTTGGGCTATAAGCAAATCTAATTTTTTCTATTTTATGCTTATAAAGCCCTTGTTTGAAATTCATCTCAGACAAAGAGGGGATCAATCTAAATTGATTTTTCTCTTCATCTTGATCCATAATACATGATGAAAAAAATAAAAAGAAGCCGGTTATAAAGACAATTGAAAATTTATGTTGAAGTGACATTATCATTTTTGTTAGATATAACAAAATACAAAAAATTTAAGACTATAAACTAAAAAATTAATAAACTAAAAAGCATGGTTCTGTTAACACTATCTACATAAAAATCATAAATGGGAGTATTTATTAAAATATATTTGATTTTTTAAATTATTATTTTTATCATTTTCTTTCTAATGATTTTTAATGTTGCAAATTATTATAGTGTATTAAAACTCTTTAACAAATAGATTTATACATAATGGGAAATCCAATTTGTAGATTATTTAATATTCAATATCCCATCATTCAGGCAGGAATGGTTTGGACGAGTGGATGGCGGTTAGCATCTGCTGTTAGCAATGCTGGTGGACTAGGCCTAATTGGGTCGGGTTCTATGTACCCCGAAGTATTACGAGAACATATCCAGAAATGTAAAGCTGCTACCCAAAAACCTTTCGGTGTAAATGTACCGTTATTATATCCCGATATTGATAAACTAATGAGGATAATTATAGAAGAAGAGGTTCCAATAGTATTCACTGCGGCTGGAAATCCAAAACTTTGGACCTCATATCTGAAAGATAATAATTGTACTGTAGCTCATGTTGTTAGTTCAGTAAAATTTGCACTCAAAGCAGAAGAATGTGGTGTTGATGCTGTTGTTGCAGAGGGATTTGAGGCTGGGGGACATAACGGAAGAGAGGAAACTACTACCATGACTCTAATCCCATTAATAAAAAAATCAATTAATATTCCATTAATTGCAGCTGGGGGAATAGGCTCAGGTGAAGCCATGCTTGCTGCAATGGCATTAGGAGCCAAAGCTGTACAAGTAGGCTCTCGATTCGTCGCAACACCCGAAGCCTCATCTCATCCTAAATTTAAAGAAGAGGTAATAAAGGCAAAGCAGGGTAGTACACTACTTACTCTTAAAGAACTTACGCCTGTTCGTTTAATAAAAAATGAATTTTATGAAAAAATACATAATTTATACAAAAGTGGGGCAAGCATTGAAGAGTTAAGAAAAGCCTTAGGTAGAGGTAGGGCTAAAAAAGGTATGTTTGAGGGAGATCTAGTTGAAGGAGAACTAGAAATTGGTCAAGTATCTGCTCAAATTGATAAAATTATCCCAGCTTCAGAAATTATAGGAGAATTTATTTTAACTTATAATAACTCTCTAAATAATCTTAAAGAGATCAACTAACTTACAGCAACTTTTTTGCTAAAATCTATTAAAATTTGATTTTGAACTAGATCCTCAAAGGTTTCTTCTTTTCTAATTATTTGTGATTTTTCATTATACCAAAGAATTTCTGCAGGGCGGTATCTAGAATTGTAATTGCTAGCCATGGTAAAGCAGTAAGCTCCAGAGTTTTTAAAAGCGAGTGTGTCTCCCTCAGATATTTCGGATATTTTACGGTTGTTTCCAAAGGTGTCGGTTTCACATATATAACCAACAACTGTATAGAATCGTTCTTTTCCTTTCGGATTTGAAATATTAATAATTTCATGATGTGAACCATATAGCATAGGTCTAATTAAATGATTAAAACCTGAATCAACTTGTGCAAAAACTGTAGAAGTAGTCTGTTTGATTGCATTGACTGTAGTTAAAAAATAACCTGCTTCACTAACTAAAAATTTCCCAGGTTCAAAGGCTAATTCTAATTCTTTTCCATAGGATTTACAAAAACTATGAAACCTTTTAGATAGTTTTTCACCTAATTCTTCAATATTAGTTTCAATATCACCGAATTTGTATGGCACTTTAAATCCACTTCCAAAATCAATAAAATCTAAGTCATTGAATTTGGAAGCTATGTCAAATAAAATTTCTGCTGCATGAAGAAAAACCTCGATATCAAGTATATCACTACCAGTATGCATATGAACCCCATTAATATGCATTTTTGTGTTCTCCACAATCCGTAAAACATGAGGTATTTGGTGAATAGAAATACCAAATTTTGAATCGATATGTCCAACTGATATGTTACTATTACCTCCTGCCAAAACGTGAGGGTTGATTCTTATGCATACAGGTGTATCTGGATATTTAGTTCCGAACATTTCTAGAATAGAAAGATTATCAATATTTATTTGAACACCTAATGAAGCTACTTTCTCAATTTCGTCCATGGATACTCCATTTGGTGTGTAAATTATATTTTCGGCTTCAAAACCAGCTTTCAATCCAAGCTGAACTTCTTGGACTGATACAGTATCCAGACCAGATCCTAAGGATCTTATCAAACTAAGTATCGAAATGTTTGATAGCGCTTTACATGCATAATTAATTTTTAATTTTTTAATACCGCTAAAAGCATTTGAAAGTCGTTCATACTGTTTTTTTATTTTATTACCGTCGTATACATAAACAGGACATTTATGTTTTTCAGCTATCGATTTTAAAATAGAATAATTCATATATACTAATGATTGATCAAAATTAGGTAGTTAATTACAAAGGTCAAATTTAGAGGTAATCTATTTCAAATTTTAATAAAATGTTATGTCTATAACAAAATAATTAAGTGTGGTTTTTCTGATTTCAACAAGTCTTTGTATATTTTGTAATGATTTTAGAATTTTTTTATGAATTTACACGAATATCAAGGGAAAGAATTGTTAGCCAGTTTTGGAGTGAGCATTCAGCGAGGAATTGTAGCCAAAACACCAAGTGAAGCTTTAGTTGCGGCAAAAGAATTGACAGAATCAACTGGAACTTCCATTCATGTTGTAAAGGCTCAAATACATGCTGGAGGACGCGGAAAGGGAGGAGGAGTAAAGCTGGCAAAAAGTCTCGCAGATTTAGAAAAAATCTCTAGTGAAATTATTGGAATGCAACTTATTACCCCACAAACACCTCCAAAGGGGAAAAAAGTAAATCAAGTACTCATAGCAGAAGATGTTTATTATCCAGGTGAAACCGAGCCTAAAGAATTTTATATTTCTGTTTTATTAAATAGAGCAACTGGTAGAAATATGATTATGTACTCTACTGAAGGAGGAATGGATATTGAAGCTGTTGCAGAAGCAACTCCACATTTAATTTTTACCGAGGATATTGATCCATCTCTAGGACTCCAGGGTTTTCAGGCTCGCAAAGTAGCATTTAACCTTGGTCTTTCAGGAGTAGCTTTTAAAGAAATGACAAAATTTATTACTGCTTTATATAAAGCCTATGTAGGTTCAGACGCTTCATTATTTGAAATTAATCCAGTTTTGAAGACTTCGGATAATAAAGTTATTGCTGTTGATGCAAAAGTAACTTTGGACGATAATAGTCTTTTTAGACATAAGGAATTTGAAGAAATGCGTGATTTAAGCGAGGAAAATCCAGTTGAAGTAGAAGCTCGTGAAGTAGGACTTAATTATGTTGACTTAGATGGAAATGTGGGTTGTATGGTTAATGGAGCAGGTCTTGCAATGGCAACAATGGATTTGATTAAACAAGCGGGTGGTGACCCAGCAAACTTTCTTGATGTGGGTGGCACCGCTGATGCAGCACGAGTAGAAACAGCTTTTAGATTAATATTGAAAGATCCCAAAGTAAAAGCAATTCTAGTAAATATTTTTGGAGGTATTGTTAGGTGTGATCGTGTAGCCCAAGGTATTGTTGATGCATATAGAAATATGGGTGATTCAATTAAAGTTCCTTTAATCGTTCGATTGCAAGGAACTAATTCTGACATAGCTAAAGAAATTATTGATTCATCAGGTCTAAATGTATTATCAGCAACTGCGTTTCAAGAAGCAGCTGAAAAAGTGCAAAAAGCTATTTTATAGCGACATAAAGTCAGTTTATTTATTAAAATTAATGACAAAATGTCAATTTTATTATTTGGCCTAAGTTTTGTCTATGGTTAAATAACTAAAAAATTGTTAAACTTAA
This sequence comes from uncultured Bacteroidota bacterium, assembly GCA_902616905.1. Taxonomy (GTDB): domain Bacteria; phylum Bacteroidota; class Bacteroidia; order Flavobacteriales; family Flavobacteriaceae; genus MS024-2A. Next base: position 16,716 of record CACMUP010000012.1, on the reverse strand, counting down.
AATTTATAATATGAACTTAATAAGTAATAAAACAAAATATATTCCATCAATTTTAGATGATTTTATTAATCTTGACTGGAATTATAATAGGCACACTATTTCAGTACCTGCTGTAAATATCAAGGAGTTAGATACACATTTTGAAATTGAACTTGCAATTCCAGGGAAAAATAAAAATGACTTTGAAATAGAGATAGAAGACGGTCTTTTATCTATTTCATCTTCATTTAACCAGGAAAGTAAGTCAGATAATTCAAAATCAGCTAGAATTGAATTTGACTATGATAGTTTTAAAAGAACATTTAGTATCCCTGATAGCGTTGATTCTTCGAAGATTGAAGCTACATATAAGGGAGGTATATTAAAGATTACTTTGTCAAAACGAGACGAGGCTTTACCAGAACCAAAAAAATTGATAAAAGTTAAGTAATTAGATTAGTTATTTATTTTTGTTTAAGACGGTCTATTCTTTAAATAGACCGTTTTTTTTAGAGTTTTATAAAAATTTTCTTTTTGTATAAATAATTACAAGGTATCCATAGGACAAATACATAAATTATTGCATATATTAAAGAGCCCAATTTTAGCGGGAGCCCGATAATCCCCCAAAATTTAATGAACTCTTGATTAAATGCAATACCCCATAACTTAGAACTATAAAAAATAACAGTTAGCATGCTAGAAAGAGAATAAGCAAGAATTGAATTTACTCCAAAGGCTTCAGCAAATTTAAATTGATATTGAATTTTTCTTAAGTCAAAAATAAACAGTGAAGCAGCTAGAGCTAAAGAACTAATACCACCCATGAGCAAACTGAAGGATGAACTCCATAAGTTTTTATTTAGAGGGAAAAACCATTGAACAATATCACCAACAAGAATTAGTGTAAACCCTACAAAGAAGATTTTATTAATTTTTTTGATAAGCTCTTCTTTACCTAATAAAATGTAACCTGAAATCATACCCATAATACCAGTCGCAATAGACGGGAGTGTACTTAAAATTCCTTCTGGATCCCAAGTGTCTTCCCATAATATTCCTGGTAAAAGTATCGAATCAATATAATGTGCCCAATTTTTTTCTGGAATACTGAGATCGGGAACACCAACTCCTGGAACAGGGATATATACCATAAGAATCCAATAAAAAAGTAAAAGTCCAATTCCTGAATATAGTTGTATTCTTTTTGAGGTGTACAAAAAAAGAATTGCACATACTAAAAAAACAAATGCTATTCTATGAAGAACACCAACCCATCTAATACTATCAAAATTAAAACTTGGCCAAAGCCACAAAAAAATACCTACTGCATATATTTTTAAAGCACGTATAAATATTTTTTTTGTCATCTCTGATCGACTTTTCCCCATTTCAATTTGCTTTGTAAAAGAAAGTACAATTGAAACACCTACTATGAATAAAAAAGTAGGAAATATATAATCTGTTGGAGTAATTCCGTTCCAATCAGCATGAAGTAAAGGAGCATATACATGACTCCAAGATCCAGGAGTATTAACTATAATCATAAATATTATTGTCAATCCCCTTAATATGTCTAGGGCTAGTAAACGTTTATTTTTGTTAGTTATCATTTTTGTTTAATTTTAATTGAACTCCCACCTCTACCATTAATATCAAATACTCGTATCACAACATCACTTAATGAAGAAACTTCTACAGGACCATCGTATAAATTTGAATTCAAATCAGGTTCTGATCCGTCTAAGGTATATCGAATATTTAAACCAGGAAATTGTTGACGAATTTTGAGTGTTCCATTTTCAACGACTCCACCAGCTTTTGGTATATCAAATAAAATATCCTCATATAACTTAGATATCATTGGTAAATGTCGCTGTCCTACTGTGTTTACAAAACGATTCCATGATTTATTTAATAAGGGTTCTTGTTCTTGAGCTGTTTTTTTATCTAGCCAATCTTCTTTTGAACTCCATGCACGTTCAGAATAAATTATTAGATTAGGCATTAACATACGGTCAAAATGATAATCACTTGTTGCTGTTTCAGTCCATAATTGAGATTGAATACCCAAAAAATTTGGGACAGCATTTTCTTTTAAACTGACTCTATTTCTAAAATCATTATCGCCTAGTTTTAAGCTTTTCAATTTAACTTTATTAGCAAATACATTTAATGGTTCAGTGCCCCAAGTATCTTTATAATTTACAAAACCTGACCAGTCAAGGCCTGGATTTTCCATATCCATATCGTCTGTCATATCAAAATAAAAAGCAGATGAATTGCTCATAATTGATTGAAAACCAATATTACTTAGCTTGTATATCATATCTTCACGACCTTCTCCCCAAATATTATTCCATACACTTGGAATAAAATCAATATCTAACAAATTGTTATTTATATCTATCTCAGATTGACTTTTTTCGCTGTGAATCAAAAGAATATCTTCCCATCCAGCCATTCGAGCTCCATTTGAAACTATTGTTTTATTAATACGCTTTACACTTGAATCATATAAATCTTGATAAGAATTAATATTGCTGGAATTATTTATATAATCATCGCATATGGGTGAATTTTTCCATACACCAAAAGGCAATTCATCTGCTCCAATATTAAAAGTTTCCATTGTATGATTTGCTTCATCAAACATTGCTTTAATTTCATAAACAACTTTATCATAAAAACGAAATGCACTAGGACTACAAATACAAATTGTATTGTCACTAAAAAGTTGAGCAGAAGTATATTCACTTTTATCATTGGGATCATGAAGTCGAAATTCGTTAGCAGTTTCAACTTCGCCTCTTGCCATAAGAGATTCATATCTAACTTTCATTGAAATTATAGCACTTCTTGCATGAGACGGAAAACTGATTTGGGGAACTACACGAATATTTCTTTCTTTAGCCACTTTTAGTATTTCAATAAAATCTTTTCGAGATAGAAATCCATTTCCATGTGTATTTTTTTTACCAGATCCAGAACCATACATTGGTAAAAGACGATCGTTTTCGTCTTTTGTAAAACCTCTCTTACTACCAACTTGAGTTAATTCTGGAAGTCCTGGAATTTCTATTCTCCAACCCTCATCGTCAGTAAGTCTTAAGTCAAGCACATTAAGCTTATAATAAGCCATTAAATCAATGATTTGAAGAATTTTTTCCTTGGAATAAAAATTTCTAGATATATCTAACATAAACCCTCTATGATTAAATCTAGGTGAATCATTTATTTCTGTTAATGGGATTCCCATTTTTTCTTCTTGTGAATTATAAAGGATTTGATTTAATGAAATAAAAGCATACAAGAGACCACTATAACTTGATACATTTATAGAAATTAAATTTTCTTGGATCTTAAGTTGATATTCCTCTTTACCCAATTCATTATTTTTTAAAATATGAATTTGAGATTTTTCATTACCTTTTACTATTTTATTTGTTAAACCTTTTTGTAAGAGATTTATTAAAAATTCATCTTTTTCACTAAACTCACCAAAATTTATTTTCAAATTATCTGGGAAATTTCGATAACTATTTTTGTTTATAAAGCTTTTGGGACTAGGAATTATCAAATGGAGATTTTTTTTTGGTAATTTATTTATTCCTTTGAATGAATAGAATCTATCTTCTGCAGAAGGTATATTTAATTCATCAACTCCTTCTGCTGTTTTCCAATCAATTTGATCATCTAAATCATAGAGTCGGTTTCCTTTAGAATTGTGAACAAAAAAACCTATTGGTCCCATTACAAGTCTTCTCATAATACCTTTTTGAATAGCTGATAATTTTAATGATTCACCTGGTTTGATTGTAAATGAAGATCCAAAATGTATCTGCCAATATTGACTATTTTTCGTTGGAATAATTTTTACATCTTTAGGTAGAGATGACTGAAGTAGTGAACCGCTAAATTGATTCCAATGTAGAGACCAATGTCCACCTTTCCATGTACTTTCTGAATTATTGAAAATTTCAAATGAAACTTCCATTTGATCGTTATCTAAATCAAATTTATGAACCTTAAATATTACTCTTGATTCATATTTATGAGGTTTTTGACATTGAATAAATAAAACATTTAGTATTAAGAGATAAACAAAGTTTTTCATTCATTTAGTTTTGTACTAAAATATATTTTTTGATTGAAATACTTAAATTCAATTATCGATAGAGAATTCTTGAATGACTTTATTGGGTTCTATAATTGTATATCCTTTCCAAAACTCAGGATCATAAGATGTTTTATTAACAGGTAGAAGGCTGCCCTTTTCATCAATTTTATCAAATATATTATTTTCTAAGAGTTCAGTTTCAAAAACAACTAATTGAAATCTTTGTGTATTTCTATTTACTACATTAAGATCCATTTTTAATTGATTTTGCTTATTTCTTCCTTTGACGATTTTATTTTTTTCTGTTATAACTAATGGTCTTTCAAATCCACCCTCAAAACTTGAATTAAAGTCTAAAAACTCTAATCCATATTTTCCAGAATTTAATTTTTTAAACTGAATTACGACTTCTCTAAGATCCTCTTTAAAGGAAACGCCAAACATGCTGAAATCTCTTATTGGATTAATATTTTTGTATTCTAACCTAATTAAAGCTAGTTTGTCGGCATCAATATAAATTTTGCCTTTATAATCAGCGTTTCCCGTAGGTATAAAATCAAAAATATAAACAGGTGTTTCTCCTAAATAAGTGAAATTTGATTCTATAAATTTATATTTATAAGCTTTTCTTACAATAGATAAATCTAATTTGTCTTCATCAAAAAGGCCAGTAATAAGATCGCTTAAAACCCTTTTTCGCCATTTTAAAAAATCATCCTTTTTATTTTGTATTTTTTGTTCCTCAGATATTGTGTCATTTAAATTTTTGACTACTTCATCTACCTGAACTTTCCCACCAATAATTCCTGAACGTATTTTAAAAAATGAATTGGTTTTAATATTTTTATTTAGTATTGTATCAAACAATTTTTCAATATTTTCAAATATTGCTGTTTTTTCTTTGTCTTCTAATTCTAAGGCTCTAACTAATTCAAGTTTTTGTTTTTCATTACTATAATTACCAGTTAAATTACCTAGTAATTCAAAATACCACTCATTATATCTTGGTATCCTAATCAATGCACTATCCCAAAATTTTTGATTGAACTCAGGGATTGATGTTTTCTTTATTTTGATTTCAAATTTTTTAAACTTTTGTGATCCCGTTTCGCGCAAAAACATGTTTTTTTTAGTAATTCCTAATTCATATTTATCTTTTACATTCTTTTGAATTTCTTTTATAATTTCATTAACATTTAAATCATTATTACTTAAAATAATTGATTTAAGTTCAATTGTTTTTGGTGATAAATAAAAAATAGAGTCACTTACATTAAAATTTAATAATCTTAATGTTTGATAGCCCATACAAGATATAAAAAGCGAATCATTTATATTAACTGAATTTATATTTAAACGAAATCGTCCCTCTTCATTTGAAACAACCCCTTTTCCTGATTTTAAATATATACTTGAAAAGGGAATAGGTTTTTTATTAGTTTCATCGAGAATTATTCCACTCAACTCTTGAGATTTAATTGAAAAGCTAAATAGAAAAATAAATATAAAAAATCGAAATAAAGTATGCATTTTATAATATTATAACTGCTTTTGTAAACTTTTAATTTCGTCTCGATATTTAGCTGCTTCAATAAAATCAAGGGACTTAGCTGCTTCTTCCATAGCCTTTCTAACTTTACGGATTTTTTTCTCAATTTCAGGTTTAGTGAGATAACGGTTCACGTCTTCAGCTATTTTACGGTCCTCCAATTTTTTCAAATTTGTAGAAACGGAATTTTTAGCTAACGCGCTATCAAGTGATTTATTTAAAGCTTTAGGAACAATTTTATTCTCCTTATTATACATATTTTGTTTATCTCTCCGATAATTAGTTTCGTTAATTGTTTTTTGCATGCTTTTTGTAATAGTATCCGCATACATAATAGCCTTTCCATTTACATTTCTCGCAGCTCTTCCAACAGTTTGCGTCAATGATCTATTGGATCTCAAAAAGCCCTCTTTATCTGCATCTAAGATTGCAACTAAAGATACTTCAGGTAAATCTAAACCTTCTCTCAACAAATTGACTCCAATTAAAACATCAAAAAGCCCTTTTCTTAGATCTTGCATAATTTCTACTCTTTCAAGAGTTTCAACGTCACTATGAATATATCTGCAACGAATTTGTACTCTAGTAAAGTATTTTGTCAATTCTTCTGCCATTCTCTTGGTAAGCGTAGTTACTAAAGTTCGCTCATTCCTTTCATTACATAACTGAATTTCTTCTATCAAATCATCAATTTGATTCTTACTTGGACGAACTTCAATTAAAGGATCTAATAATCCAGTAGGACGAATTATTTGCTCAACAAAAACACCTTCAGTTTTTTGCATTTCATAATCCGCAGGTGTCGCACTCACATACATTACTTGATTTTGAAGAGATTCGAATTCTTCAAATTTTAATGGACGATTGTCCATCGCTGCTGGAAGTCTAAAACCATATTCAACAAGGTTTTCTTTTCTACTCCTATCACCTCCATACATTGCATGAACTTGAGATATAGTGACATGACTCTCATCAACTATCATCAAGAAGTCTTTTGGGAAATAGTCAAGTAGGCAAAAGGGTCTTGTCCCAGGTAATCGGCCGTCTAAATATCTCGAGTAATTTTCAATTCCAGAACAATACCCTAATTCTTTTATCATTTCTAAATCGAATTCTGTCCGTTCCTCCAGTCTTTTTGCTTCTAAAAACTTACCAATTCCTTTAAAATAGTCAACCTGTTTAATCAAATCATCTTGAATTTGTTTAATAGCATTTTGAAGTATGTCTGGTGAGGTAACAAAAATATTTGCAGGATAAATATTTACTTGCTTATAATTTTCAATTTTCTGATTATTTATAGGGTCAAAAGCTTCAATTAATTCAATTTCGTCACCAAAAAAATGGAATTTAAACGCAATGTCAGAGTATCCAGGAAAGACATCAATTATATCTCCAAGAACTCTAAAATTTCCTCTTTTAAATTCTGCAGTAGTTCTTGAATATAAACTTTGAACAAGTCGTTGCATTAATTGGGTTCTAGATATAAATTGATCCTGTTTTAATTCAATAACATTTTTTTCAAACTCAGTAGGGTTCCCAATTCCATATAAACATGATACTGAAGCTATAACTATTACGTCACGTCTACCAGAGAGAAGAGAAGAGGTTGTACTTAATCTAAGTTTTTCAATTTCCTCATTTATTGATAAGTCTTTCTCTATATAAGTTCCAGTCGTAGGAATGTATGCCTCAGGCTGATAATAATCATAGTATGATACAAAATACTCCACTGCATTGTTAGGAAAAAATTGTTTAAATTCAGAGTATAGTTGTGCTGCCAAAGTTTTGTTGTGTGCAAGAACTAATGTTGGTCTCCGTAGCTGATTTACAACATTAGCCATCGTAAATGTTTTTCCAGAACCCGTAACTCCTTTCAAAACAACATATTTATCATGATTAAAAAATTGATTTACAATTTCTTTTATTGCTTGTGGTTGATCACCAGTAGGTTTAAATTCAGAAATAAGTTGGAATTCCATAAATTTTGTTCAGGTAACTAAATTACAAAATACGATCTTCATTTTTAGGGCATCATTATATTCTTAGGAATAATTTTTTATATATACGTTTTATATATATTTGAAAAACCACTGTAAATCTTTAGGTAAATAAATTTGAATATATTAAAGAATGGATGAAAAATTAATTTCACAAAAAAAACCATTTTTTAAAATCACTTCAGAATTGGAAGTTTTTTTAAAATCATACGATAGGTGGGTGGATACACCAATATATTATAGTGATTTATTGAGGTTTTCTGGTTCAGTAATTGTATATGATAAAAATGACAAAGACACTTTATGGGTAAGTGTTTATTTTTCTGACACGGAAAGGAGAGAGATTGATTTTAATTTAAAAAAAATATATACTCTTCTCCATTCCGATGGGAATGAATCAGGGATACACTATCTAAATGTTGACTCAATTGATTATTGCACATTTGGAAATTCAAAACCATTTAGAATAAAGATTCGTAACATTCTAAATGATAATTTCACTTACTATTATATCAAACAAACTGATGCTTCTCGTATATATGGTTTAGAATATGAACATATGCTTTCACCATATAATTTGAACTTTCTAGTAAATAATAATACACTCATTGAAGAACACGTTGTTGGAATACCAGGTGATATATTTATAAAGGATTTTTTACCAAATTGCAATGATTCTGAAAAAGCACAAATAGCTAAAGAGTACGTAAAATTCAATGAAAGAAGTATGATTCGTCTATTGGGAGATATGCGAGCATATAATTATGTAGTTGTCCCAACCCATGATTTTGATCAAGTAGTTTATAAAATTAGACCTATTGATTTTGATCAGCAATCTTTTGAAGGGAAGCTATCAGTTTATCGGCCACAATTTTTTAAAGAAAATATGCCAATAATGGATTTAGTTCGCAGTAAATTAAACCATGACTCAATTAATCAATACAAAATCGAAGAGCGGTCAATTGTTGCGAGAAGAATAATAAGTTCTGGTAATCGTTTAAAAAAATTACTGAATATAATGCAAGGAGATAAAGTTTCAAACACAGATAATCTCAATAGATTAAAAAATGAAATTTATAAATTCACTAAAGATGATGCTTTTCTTAAAAGCAGTTCAATGGGAGAATTAATGAGAGCTGCACTTAACTTTGTTCGTTTTCATTACGAAAACGTAAATATGCATGGTTTTTTTTAATAAAATGAGCTATCTTCATCACTAATATCTTCATTCATATCCATATCATTATTGGAATAATTTTCTTCACCATCAGTTTCAAATATTTTAGGTGGAGCCTCTTCAGGGACATCACCTTTTGAATGGATTAAATTAGGATATGTTACTCCTGGAATAATTTCACCCTCTTCTTTAAGTTCTACATAAAAAGTCCAAAGATTTAAAAAATCATACACGTATATTAGTTTTGGTTTAGAAAATGTCAAAACAGTATTTAATATTTCATCTTTTTTATTGATTCCAGCATCTAAAGACTCAAGTGGTAGTTCGTCCTTTTGAGTCCAATTTTCGTCAGACTCATAAAAAGAGGCCATCTCGTTTCCTAAAAAACCAAATGATTGGATAATTGCATTATGTAAATCTTCTAGAGTTGAAGTTGAACTTATTTCAATGTCTCGAAGTACATCATCATCAACGTCTAAAATAACTCGAATTCTGTAAATCATTTTTAAATATACGAATCATAAAATAACTCTGGGCTCCAAATAAAAAAGATGCGACTAATAAATGAATCGGTTGTGATGAAAATGGAAAATCAAAATAGTACATCAATATCCCTGTTATTATTTCTAACACAATAAAAAATAAAATTCCTAAAAATTCTATTGGAAAATGTTTAATTCTATACAACATGAAAGCAATTAAACCATTTGTTATTAGAACTAGTAACGAAAAGCTTCTATGAATATAAAATATAATAGGAGCTTCAATTAACCATTTAAGTGAATTGTTAAGCCCCCAATCATGAATCTGTTCATCTACATACTGGCGAACCTGAGTACCCATACCAATTTGTAATACGGTTAATGCTGAACCTAAAACTACTAGAAGCTTTAAAGTTTTATTATATGATATTTTTTTTTGAGGTTTATTTTCACGATATAAAAGGATAATCAAAAGAAACACAATAATAAATGCCATTCCCATATGAATTGTTATTTTAAAGGGCAGCAAATTAGAATCAACAACAGTTTTACCTAACCATGCCTGGAATCCCATTCCCACAATTATCAAGAATGATATAAATGTCACTAAAGTATCTTTTTTTATCTTCTCAAAAGAAACAATAAATAAAGCTAGGATAGATAGACCAGCGATTACCCCTAATAATCTATTTATAAATTCAACCCATGTGTGAGTCGCGTTAAAAACAGCGTAGTCATGTTTGGTATAGGGGTACCAATTTTGATTTTTAAAATAATCTCCACTTACAAAATCAAAAGATGCAACTTTTAAAGTTTCATCTACTATTATAATCTGTCCTTTTTTGTACGAATTGAGAGGTTTCCATTCAAGTTGGGATTTTTCAGTAGGTGGTATTAAATATCCAAAGCATTTTGGCCAATCAGGACACCCCATACCACTTCCCGTCATACGCACTATTGATCCCGCTGCAATTACTAAGTATACTAAAGACAAACTTAGAATTAATAGAAATTTATATAGGTTTTTCATAAGGTTTTAATCCCAATTTTTTTCCTTCTTTTTTCATTCTTTCATATGCCGCATTAAATTCATTAGGAATTTCACCTTCTAAAATTGCTTCTTTGATAGCGTGTTTAATAATACCAATTTCTTTAGATGGTTTTAAGCCAAAAAATGACATTATTTTCTTTCCATTAACAGGAGGTTGAAAGTTACGAAGATGATCTTTTTCTTCTACAGACTTAATTTTTTCTCGAACAATTTTAAAATTATTATGATATTTTTTAAAACGCACTGGGTTTTTAGTTGTAATATCTGCTTCACATAGTGTAATAAGATCTTCGATATCAGGGCCTGCATCAAAAACTAGTCTTCTAATAGCTGAATCTGTTATATGATCCTCAGAAATAATAATGGGCCTTGAACTCATAAATACAATCTTTTGAACATATTTCATTTTATCGTTCAAAGGCATTCTTAGTCTTTTAAAAATTTCAAAAATCATTTTTGCGCCAATGAACTCATGATTATGAAAAGTCCAACCTATTTTTGGCAAGTATTTTTTAGTTGGTCCTTTACCAATATCATGAAATAAAGCTGCCCATCTAAGCCAAATATTCTTGCTTCTTAAGCATAAATTATCTACGACTTCTAATGTATGATAGAAATTATCCTTATGCTTATTACCGTTGATTTCGTCAACTCCTCTTAAAGCAGTAAGCTCAGGAAGAATAAGATTAAGAAGGCCGGTATTTTCCAACAATATAAATCCTTTTGAAGGGTTTTCAGTTGCCAAGATCATGCTAAGCTCATCTACTATGCGTTCTTTAGAAATTATTTTAATGCGCACAGCGTTTTGCTTAATAGCTTGTAATGAATCTTCATCAATAGTAAAATCTAATTGAGTTGCAAAACGTATTGCTCTTAACATACGTAAGGGGTCATCTGAATAAGTAATATTTGGATCTAGTGGAGTTCTAAGAATTTTATTTTTTAGATCTTTTATCCCACTAAATGGATCTATAATATCTCCAAAATTTTTGTTATTCAAGCTTACAGCTAGCGCATTAATTGTAAAGTCTCTTCGTTTTTGATCTTCATTTAATGAACTAGGCATTACCTTTGGATTCCTACTATTCAAATCATACGATTCTTTTCTGGAACCAACAAATTCTAAATTAATTTCACCATATTTGATCATGGCAGTACCATAATTTTTGAAAATTTTAACTGGTTTTGCACCTTTAAGTTTTTTTTGAACAGCTTTTGCAAGCTCAATACCTGAACCAACGACGACTATATCAATGTCTTTTTTAAACTGTCTATTAAGTAAATGATCTCTAACAAATCCTCCAATTAAGTAGACTTTTGAATTTAGATAATTAGCTTCATTTTTAATTACGTTAAAAAATGATTTTTTTAAAGCTTCCAAAAAGTTATCATTTAATTCCACTTACAATAGAATTCAAATTTTCAAAATAACTTACACTGCAATATCATGTGCTCTCAAAGCATCATTCAAAGAGGTTTTTTTATTAGTACTCTCTTTTCTTTTTCCAATTATAAGAGCACACGGTACCTGATAGTTTCCAGCTGAAAATTCTTTGGTATAACTTCCAGGAATTACTACGGATCTCTTTGGTACAATTCCTTTTAATTCTTTTGGTTTATCACCAGTTATATCTATAATCTTGGTAGACGAAGTTAATACTACATTTGCTCCAAGAACTGCTTCTTCTTCAATTCGTACTCCTTCAACAACAATACACCTAGAACCTAAAAAGGCGTTATCTTCAACAATAACAGGAGCTGCTTGTAAAGGTTCTAAGACCCCTCCAATGCCAACCCCTCCACTTAAATGAACATTTTTTCCTATTTGGGCACAACTTCCAACAGTGGCCCATGTATCTACCATAGTTCCCTGATCAATATATGCTCCAATATTTACAAAACTTGGCATCATAATTACTCCTCTAGAGATGTAAGAGCCGTGCCTTGATAAGGCATGTGGAACAACTCTTATACCCTTTTCTTTGTAACCTGATTTTAATGGAATCTTGTCGTGGAATTCTAATGGGCCTGCTTCATGAGTTTCCATTTTTTGTATAGGAAAGTAAAGTACAACTGCTTTTTTAATCCATTCATTTACCCTCCATCCATTTCCAAACGGTTCAGCAACTCGAATTTTACCCTGATCAAGCTTTTCTATAACGCTTCTTATAGTTTCCTGAGTTTCAGACTCTTCAAGTAGATCTCTATTATTCCATGCAGATTCAATTATGTCTCTCATCATCAATTTTTTTCAAAGGTAAAAAATTCGGATTGATTGAAATAAAGAAGGTCAGATTGAAAAAAAGTATATTTGTAAAAAATAGTTATGGGTTGCTTAGTTGGTATAGATTTTGGCATAAAAAGTACAGGTTTAGCTTATACAGATCCTAATAAAATTATTGCCACTGGATTAAAAAACTTACCTACCAATATAGTAATAAGTTATATTCAGGACTATTTTAAAAACGAAGAGGTAGATGCCTTCATAATTGGGAAACCTATTCAAAAAGATGGTACACCCTCAGAATTAGAAAACAGAATTAAAGATTTTATTTTGGAATTGAAAAAGTATTTTCCAAACAAAAAGATAGAGCGTCATGATGAACGATATACTTCTAAAATGGCTAAACAAGTAATAATTAATTTAGGGATTAAGAAAAAAAAACGCTCAAATAAAGGTCTATTAGATCAAATTAGTGCGACAATAATTTTACAATCTTATTTAGATAAAAAAAATAATTAATGATATTACCTATACTATCTTATGGCTCACCAATTTTAAAAAAGGAGGCAATAGAAATTACACAAGATTATCCAAATTTAAATGAACTTATCGATAATATGTGGGAAACTATGTATGCAGCCCAAGGAGTTGGACTAGCTGCACCTCAAATTGGTATATCAATTCGTCTTTTTGTCATAGATGCTTCCCCTTTTGTTGATAAAGAAAATATGACTGATGAAGAGATAGAAACATTGAGAAATTTTAAAAAGGTTTTTATTAATCCAAATATTTCTTTAGAGGGGGGAAACGAATGGAATTTTAACGAGGGATGTTTGAGTATTCCTGATGTAAGAGAAGATGTATCAAGAAAAGAAAAAATTACCTTAGAATATTTCGATGAAAATTTTAATTCTAAGAAGATAAATTTAAAAGGTCTTTCAGCTAGAGTTGTTCAGCACGAATATGATCACATTGAGGGGATACTATTTGTTGATCACTTATCTCCTTTGAAAAAGAGACTGATAAAAGGAAAATTAAATTCAATTTTAAAAGGAGACATTACGGTAGATTACAAAATGAGTTTTCCTAAAAAAATAAAAAGATAAAAATGAAATTAAATGAAATATTAACAATATCTGGACGTCAAGGGCTGTATAAATTAAACACAAAAACAAAAGGAGGCGTTATAGCGACTTCACTTGTAGATGGAAAAAGAGTAATAACAACTATTAATCAACAGATTAGTTATTTAAGTGAAATTCAGGTCTATTGTATTGGAAATGAAATAAATCTATCGGAAGTATTTGAAAAAATGTTATTATTCGAGTCTGGCAAAATTTCTAGAGTAGTGCCCAAAGCAAATTCTTTAGATCTTGAGGCTTATTTTTTAAAAATTATTGATGATTATGATAAGGAAAGAGTTTATACAAGTGATATAAAAAAAATAATTAAATGGTATAATATTTTAGTTACACAAAAAATTATAAAATTTGATAAACAAATTGATAAAACACCTAAAACCCATAAAAAAGATAATTCAACACAAACTAAGAAACAGTAATGAATTCAAAGCAAGAAAAGTTAAAAGCTATTGAAAGAGTTCTTGATATAATGGATACTTTAAGGGAAGAATGTCCCTGGGATAAAAAACAAACTTTTGAAAGTCTGAGGCATTTAACAATTGAGGAAACTTATGAACTTGGTGAAGCTATACTTTCTGGTGATCGAACACAAATTAAAAAAGAGCTAGGGGATCTATTACTTCACATTGTATTTTATTCAAAACTTGGAAGTGAGGAAAATGCTTTTGATATTTCTGATGTTGCTAATGAGATATCAGATAAACTTATTTATCGGCATCCACATATCTATGGCGAACTAAAAGTGAAAGATGAAAAAGAAGTAAAAAAAAATTGGGAATTATTAAAGCTAAGAGAAGAAAATAAAACAGTATTAAGTGGTGTACCTAAAGGACTACCATCTATAGTTAAGGCCCAGAGGATTCAAGAAAAGGCTTCTGGAGTGGGGTTTGATTGGAAATCAATAGAAAAAGTTTGGGAAAAAGTACAGGAAGAAATGATTGAGTTACAAACTGAAGTAGAAAAAAAAGATATTAAAAAAATTGAAAATGAATTTGGAGATTTATTATTTTCATTAATTAACTATGCTCGTATTTTAAAAATATGTCCAGACACTTCACTTGAACGTACAAATCAAAAATTTATAAATAGGTTTAATTATATAGAACAAAAAGCTAAAGAAAAGGGTGTAAAATTAAACGAAATGTCATTATCACAAATGGAATCTTTGTGGACTGAAGCAAAAAGTAAGTTACTTATTTAAATTCACTAAAAGTCTCTTGTTTATCACTTGAACTTTCAGACACATTAACTGCAAATTTCTTCATCTGAATGTTTTTTAATTGCTTTAAAAAAATGTATTGTTCTTGTGCTTTTTCGATTTCTTTTTGACAATCATCTATTTGTTTTTCTACATTTTTAAATAAAGGATTCTCGCTACTTGAATTTGTAAAAAATTCTAAGTTGTTTTCAAGTTGTGTTAATTCAGATTTTAAATTAGTTAAAATAGTTTTTGAATTTTGATATTCTTTTTCTAAACTAACGGGATCATTTTTAAGAATTATAGAGGTAAAATAAATTATTAAGTCTTTTGAAACTTTTTTTTCTAATTTGATGTTTTTTACTTTATCAATAAATAATTTCGAAAATGATTGATTCAATTTTGACTCACTCTTAATATCTAAAGTTCCTAACTTCTGCCATCTGATCCAGTTGTCATCAAACTCTTCTTTTATTAATTTGTAATCAGATTTAATTTCTTGATTTTTTAAATTTTCTAAAAATTGATTTTTTTCATTCATTAAATCCTCCTGTTGTTGTGACAGTTTTTTGTAACCTGATTTTATCCTATCAAAAAAATCTCTATGGGTAATTGAAAATTCTTTCCATAATTTATTGTCTATTTTTCTTGGAACAAAACCAATTGTTTTCCACTTCTTTTGAATATTTTTCATTTCATTAACTTGCTTATCCCAATCTTCCATTTCCAGTATCATCTTTGAACGAGAAATTAATTCTTTTTTTGATTTAACGTTTTCATTAAATTCTCTTTTTTGTTCCTTATAGAATTCATTTTTTTTACGCATAAAATGAGTTCCAACTTCTCTAAAATTTTTCCATGAATCTTTACTTTCTTTTGAAGGAACATGTCCAATAGTTTTGAAATTCTCTCGTAGAGAGTTGAATTCAGCAAGTGCTTTTTGCCATTCGTTATGATTTTTTATTTTTTTACTTAACAATGAATTCATTTTTTTTAAGAGAATATTTTTATTCTTTAAATTCTCTTTCATAATTCCCGTAATATCTTTTTGATAGTCTTGCCTTCTTTTTTGAATTATTTTAGTTGCTTTTTGAAAACGGGTCCATAAATTCTCATTATGTTCTTTGGCAACAGGTCCTAAATCATTTTTCCATTGGAGATGAAGGATATTTAAATCTCTCGTTGCTTTAATTATATCTGGATATTCTTGGAGTGATTCAGCACGTTCAATTATTTTAAGTTTTTCTTTATAGTTATGCTTGTAATCAAGCTCTCTAAATTCGCGATCTAAATGAATAAATCCATAAAAACGTTCCACGTGGTGTTTAAAGGTTTCCCAAATATTTTGACTTTGATTTCTTACAACATGACCTGTTTTGTACCAACTTTCTTGAAGTTTTCTAAATTTTTTATACGTCTGGGAATTGATTTGATTTTGGTCAATAAGATTTTTTATTTCTTCGATTATAGCTTTTTTTCTCTCTAAATTAACTTTTTGAATTTCCTCTTGATTTTTAAAAAAGTCTCTTCTCTTTTTACGATAATCATATGTTAACTCATCAAACTGTTTTTTATATTCGGGTCTGAAAAAAAAATCTATTTCATTTCCACCATTTTTTTTAAAAAGTTTTTTTTGTTTTTCAAATTCAATTTTAAATTTTTTTTCAAATATTTCATTTATAAAGACTAATTCTTGGTGTCTTTTAATCCAATTATCACTTTTATATATTTCTTTATAAGTATTTATAAGTTTTTCTGTTGAAAATTTATTGTAGTTATTTTTAAATTCAAGTTTTT